>NZ_CP064781.1:0-373750 GCF_016858125.1 Azospira restricta | reverse complement strand
GTGCGCATCCTGCCCGGCATGCAGTCGGCGTTCATCGACGTCGGCCTCGAGCGCACTGCCTTCCTGCACGTCGCCGACATCCTCGAGGCGCGGCCGAACGGCCACGGCAGCAGCGAACCGCCGCGGCCGATCGAGCGCATGCTGTCGGAAGGACAGAGCCTGCTCGTGCAGGTAATCAAGGACCCGATCGGGACCAAGGGGGCGCGGCTGTCGACGCAGATCTCGGTGGCCGGCCGCATGCTGGTCTACCTGCCGCAGGAGAAGCACATCGGCGTCTCGCAGCGGATCGAGGACGAGGCCGAGCGCGAATCCCTGCGCGAGAAACTGAACCGGCTGGTCCCGGCCGACGAGCCGGGCGGCTTCATCGTGCGTACGATGGCCGAGGGGGCCTCCGAAGCCGATCTCGCCAACGACATCGCCTACCTCAGGAAGATCTGGGCCGAGCTGAAGACGCAGGCGCGGACCGCGGCGCCGCCGGCGCTGATCTACCAGGAGCTGAACCTCGCGCAGCGCGTGCTGCGCGACTTCGTCAATCCGGACACGGCGCGCATCGTCATCGACTCGCGCGAGAACTTCCAGAAGCTGACCGCCTTCGCCGACGTCTATACGCCGGCGGTGCGGCCGCTGCTCGAGCACTACACCGGCGAGCGGCCGCTGTTCGACCTGTTCGGCGTCGAGGACGAGATCCAGAAGGCGCTCGCCCGCCGCGTCGACCTGAAGTCCGGCGGCTACCTGATCATCGACCAGACCGAGGCGATGACGACGATCGACGTGAACACCGGCGGCTTCGTCGGCGTGCGCAACTTCGACGACACCATCTTCAAGACCAACCTCGAGGCGGCGCAGACCATCGCGCGCCAGCTGCGGCTGAGGAACCTCGGCGGCATCATCATCATCGACTTCATCGACATGGACAGCGGCGAGCACCGCGAGGCGGTCCTCGCCGAGTTCAACAAGGCGCTCGCCCGCGACCACACGCGGCTGACCGTGAACGGCTTCACCGCACTCGGCCTGGTCGAGATGACGCGTAAGCGCACGCGCGAATCGCTGGCGCATGTGCTGTGCGAGCCGTGCCCGACCTGCGACGGCCGCGGCGAGGTGAAGACCGCGCGCACCGTCTGCTACGAGATCCTGCGCGAGCTCCTGCGCGAGGCGCGCCAGTTCAACGCCCGCGAGTACCGCGTGATTGCCGCGCCGGCGGTGGTCGACCTGTTCCTCGACGAAGAGTCGCAGGGACTGGCGATGCTCTCCGACTTCATCGAGAAGCCGGTCTCGCTGCAGGCCGAGCCGAGCTATTCGCAGGAGCAGTACGACATCGTGCTGATGTGAAAAACGGGGCCGTGGCCCCGTTTCCTATTGTCCGGAACCTGTCCCGGTCAGTCCTTCGCCGACGTGCAATACATCGTCGACTCGCCCTCGATCACCGTCTTGCCGTTCACCGTGCACACCGAGTCGAGCACGCAGCGCTTCTTCTCCGGCACCACCTCCTTCACCGTCACCGTCGCCGTCACCGTATCGCCGATGCGCACCGGCGCCTTGAACTTCAGCGTCTGCCCGAGGTAGATCGTGCCCGGCCCGGGCAGCTTGTTCGCCAGCACCGCCGAGATGAAGCTCGCCGACAGCATGCCGTGCGCGATGCGGCCGCCGAACTGCGTGTCCTTGGCGTACTCCTCGTTGAGGTGCGCCGGGTTGATGTCGGTCGACACGCCGGCAAACATCAGGATGTCGGCCTCGGTCACGGTCTTGCTGACGCTTGCCGTCATCCCCGCTTGCAGGTCCTCGACGTTGTAGCCACCCACCTTGTTCATGAAACTGATCTCCTTTGTTCGTGTCCGAATCACGTAGCATACACGCAGCCCCCGCCGGGAGCATCGTCGAAGAGGAGACTTGCCATGCGCCATCGAATCGCCCACCTTGCTTTCGCCGCCGTGACGACGCTTTCCGCCGCCGCTGCCGCCGCCCAGACCATCGTCGACGACTGGGCCAGCATCAAGGCGCCGCCGCCGCCGGAACTGAAGCCGGTGAGCATCGATGCGAAGACGACGGCACTCTTGATGCTCGACTTCGTCACCCCGAACTGCAGCAGCCGGCCGCGTTGCATGGCGCAGCTGCCGGCGGTGAAGAAGGCGCTGGAGATGGCCCGTGCCAGGGGCATGCTGGTCGCGTTCGCCACCGGCCCGACCGGCAAGCGCGCCGACACGCTGCCCGAGGTCTTCCCGCGCGACAGCGAGCCGGTGGTGTCGACCGGTGTCGACAAGTTCATGAACACCGATCTGGAGAAGATCCTGAAGGAACGCGGCGTGCAGACGGTGATCGCGATCGGCACCGCGGCCCAGGGCGCCGTGCTCTACACGGCGAGCGGCGCCTCGCTGCGCGGGATGAAGGTGATCGTCCCGGTCGACGGCATGTCGTCGGATGCGCCCTACAGCGAGCAATACACCGCCTGGCACCTGGCCAACGCGCCGGTGGTGTCGAAGAACGTGACGCTGACGAAGTTCGACCTGCTGCAGTTCTGAGGTGGTCAGGTGGCGGGGGCCATCCCCGCCGCCGCTGCCGGCGGTTACAGCGAACGGAAGAAAGGAATTACGAACGGGCCGAGAATGACGCACAGCACGGCCAGCGTAGCCAACCACGACGACGCATAGGTCGGTCCCCCGAACCACACGAAGTAAATAAACGCGAGCAGTGGCGTCAGCAGAAACAGGGCTGGGCCAGCCGACAGGAAAAGCGGCCGGGGCTCTGCCGGCCAGAATGCCGCCGACAGTGCGGCAGCGATGCAGACCGGGACGAAAAGCAGGACGCAGAGTCCCTGCGGGGTATCGAGCCAATGCCCCCAGCGATACCAGCGCTTCACCCTCTCGATCTGCGACATTGTGGTTTCCTAGACCGCGAGACAGAGGTATTTGATCTCCAGATACTCCTCCAGCCCGTACTTCGAGCCCTCGCGGCCGATGCCGGACTGCTTGACGCCGCCGAAGGGCGCCACCTCGTTCGAGATCAGCCCGGTGTTCACGCCGACCATGCCGTATTCCAGCGCCTCGCCGACGCGGAAGACGCGGCCGACGTCGCGCGAGTAGAAGTAGGCGGCGAGTCCGAATTCGGTGGCGTTGGCCATCTCGATCGCCTGCGCCTCGGTGTCGAATGCGAACAGCGGCGCCACCGGGCCGAAGGTTTCCTCGCGCGCCACCAGCATCCGGTGCGTGACGCCGGCGAGCACGGTCGGCTCGAAGAAGGTGCCGCCGCGCGCGTGGCGCTTGCCGCCGGTGAGCACGCGCGCGCCGTGGGCGACGGCGTCGGCGAGGTGCGCCTCGACCTTGGCCAGCCCGGCGGCGTCGATCAGCGGCCCCTGGACGACGCCGGGCTCGCTGCCGGGGCCGACCTTGAGCGCCGCCACCTTCGCCGCCAGCTTCGCCGCGAATTCCTCATAGACGCCGGACTGGACCAGCACGCGGTTGGCGCAGACGCAGGTCTGGCCGGTGTTGCGGTACTTGGCGACGATCAGCCCGTCGACCGCGGCGTCGAGGTCGGCGTCGTCGAAGACGATGAACGGCGCGTTGCCGCCGAGTTCGAGCGACAGCTTCTTGATCGTCGGCGCGCACTGCGCCATCAGCAGCCGGCCGACCTCGGTCGAGCCGGTGAACGACAGGTGGCGGACGACCGGGCTCGCGGTGAGTTCGCCGCCGATCGCCACCGGGTCGCCGGTGACGACGTTGACCACGCCCGGCGGCAGGCCCGCCTCGTGCGCCAGCCGCGCCAGCGCCAGCGCGGTCAGCGGCGTCTGCTCGGCCGGCTTGATCACCACCGTGCAGCCGGCGGCGATCGCCGGCGCCACCTTGCGCGTGATCATCGCCAGCGGGAAGTTCCACGGCGTGATCGCGGCGCAGACGCCGATCGGCTGCTTGATCGTCAGCAGGCGCTTGTCGCCGGCGACCGGCGGGATCGTCTCGCCGTAAGCGCGTTTTGCCTCCTCGGCGAACCACTCGACGAAGGCGGCACCGTAGGCCACCTCGCCCTTCGCCTCGGCGAGCGGCTTGCCGCATTCGGCGGTGATCAGTGTCGCCAGGTCGTCGCTATGCGCGACGATCAGCTCGAACCAGCGGCGCAGCAGCGCGGCGCGTTCCTTCGCGGTCTTCGCGCGCCAGCCGGGCAGCGCCGCGTCGGCGGCGAGGATCGCGCGCGCAGTTTCGCGCGCGCCCATCTGCGGTACTTCGCCGATTTTCTCGCCGCTCGCCGGGTCGGTCACGGCGAAGCTGGCACCGTCGTCGGCGGCCTCCCAGCGGCCGTCGACGTAGGCGCTGGTGCGAAGGAGGAGGGGGTCGTTGAGTTGCATGGCGGCACCTCGGCTGGGTCGTAAGTGAAGGATGCGAAACCTGCAGTTTATACTTGGCCCATGCACCGACGACATTTCCTGTTCGCCTTCGCCGGTATGCTGCTCGCCGCCTGCGGCAGCGTGCCGCCGGCGCTGCGCGCTGCGCGCGGGCATTCCGAGCGCGGCCGCGAGGCGGTGATGTTCGCGCTGTCGCTGCTCGACACCGGTTACCGCTTCGGCGGCAAGAACCCGGACGCCGGGCTCGACTGCAGCGGCATGGTGTCCTACATCTTCGACCGCGCCGCCGGCCTGCGCGTCAGCGGCAGCGCCGCCGACATCGCCCGCCAGGGGCGACCGGTCGAGCGGCACGAGCTGGTACCCGGCGACCTCGTCTTCTTCAACACGCTGAACCGGCCACTGTCGCACGTCGGCCTCTATATCGGCGACGACCGCTTCATCCATGCGCCATCTGCAGCCAGCGGCCGCGTGCGCATCGACCGGCTGTCGAGCGGCTATTTCGCGTCGCGCTTCGACGCCGGCCGCAGCTATTTCGACTGAACTCGACGCCATGGTCGAAAATTCTCTGACGCGGCTGCGCGCCGCCATCGACCGGCACGCCGCCGGCGACGATCCGCTGCCGCTGTTCGCCGCACTGTTCGCGGCGATCCGCCCGCGCCGCGCCGACGACGCTGAGGCCGCCGTCGCCGGCTACGACGCGCTGCTCGACCTGCTCGCCGCCGACGACGCGCGGCGCGGCGCGGTGCGGCGCCAGCTGGCGCGCCTCCTGGCCTCGCGCCGGCTGGTCGGCTTCCTCGCCGACAGCGGCATCCTGCCGCCGACCGGCTTCTTCACCGAGCTCGCGCGCATCGTCAGCCACCGCCTACTGCCCGAGCTGCCGGACGCAGGCGAGATGCAGGACGCGCTGCACGTCGTCTTCCACCGCCGCGACGACTGGCGCTGGCTGGCGGCGATTCCCGCCGACCGCTCGCTGCGCTTCTGGCGCCTGCTCGCGCCGCTGCAGGCGATGGCGCCGGCCGAGCGCGCCTGGCTCGCCGAGCAGATCGCCGAGGCGATGCTGGTGCTCGCGTACCGCATCAGCGCCTTCGAGGTCGAACGCGATTTTCGCCGCCTCGACGAGCAGCTCGCCGGCTACACGCAGGCCTTCCGCGCCGTCGCCGGCGAGGCGCAGCGCTTCGCCGACGCGTGGCGGGCGGCGCTCGAAACCGGCACGCCGCCGGCCGAGGACGAGCGCCAGCTGCTGGTGCTGATCGACCAGTGCGAGACCATGCTCGAGCGCGCGCACCGCGCGGCGATGCGCTTCGGCACCAGCCTGGCGCTGACCTTCTCGCTGCGCCGCACGGCGCAGAGCCTGCACCGGCTGGCGGTGCTGGTGCAGCTGATGGGCAGCCAGGCGCACGACGAGGCGGGCGGGAACGGCAGCGACAACGGCAGAGCAATGGCGCTCGAACGCTGGAACGAGCTGACGCGCGCGGCGCTGCGCGCCGAGAACCAGCGCAACAGCCTGCGCCAGCACCTGTCGCGCGGCATGAGCCTGCTCGCGCTGCGCGTCACCGACAACGCGGCGAAGACCGGCGAGCACTACGTCACCGAGACGCGCCCGGCCTACTGGCGGATGTGGCGCTCGGCGATGGGCGCCGGCGCGATCATCGCCGTGCTCGCGCTGCTCAAGATCTTCGCCGGCAAGCTGGAGATCGCGCTGTTCGGCCACGCCTTCATCTACAGCATGATCTACGGGCTGGGCTTCGCGCTGATCTACATGCTGCACCTGACCATTGCCACCAAGCAGCCGGCGATGACCGCGCAGACGATCGCCGGCTACCTCGGCGACGCCCGCCTCGGCAGGGCGCAGGACCTGGAACGCATCGTCGACCTGATCGCCGCCGTCAGCCGCAGCCAGATCGCCGCCATCGTCGGCA
Source organism: Azospira restricta (assembly GCF_016858125.1). Classification (NCBI taxonomy): domain Bacteria; kingdom Pseudomonadati; phylum Pseudomonadota; class Betaproteobacteria; order Rhodocyclales; family Rhodocyclaceae; genus Azospira; species Azospira restricta. The sequence continues at coordinate 367,504 of NZ_CP064781.1, read as the reverse complement.
ATGTCGCCGTCGCGCTGCCGCTGGCGATCGGTCTGTCGCTGCTCTGGCAACGGCACTTCGGCGAAGCGATGGTCGCCGTCGAGAAAGGCGCGCACCTGCTCGCCGAACTCGACCCGCTCGGCTGGGTGCTGCCGCACGCGGCCATCGCCGGCGTCTTCCTCTTCTTCGCCGGCATCCTCTCCGGCTTCTTCGACAACCTCGCCGCGCACTCGCGCGTCGGCGAACGCGTCGGCCGCCTGCGCTGGCTGCGCCGCGTCGCCGGCGAGCGCGTCGCGGCGCGCGTCGGCGGCTACGTCGACAACCACCTCGGCGGCCTCGCCGGCAACTTCCTGTTCGGCTGCATGCTCGGCTCGGCCGGCACGCTCGGCGTCATCTTCGGCCTGCCGATCGACATCCGCCACATCGCCTTCTCGTCGGCCAACCTCGGCTACGCGCTCGCCGCCTTCGACTTCGCGCTGCCGGCGACGACGGTGCTGTGGGCCGCGCTCGGCCTGTTGCTGATCGGCGTCGTGAACCTCGCCGTCAGCTTCAGCCTGGCGTTGTGGATGGCGCTGCGCGCACGCGGCGTCGAGTTCCGCCAGACGCGCGAGCTGCTGCGCCTGCTCGGGCGGCGCCTGCGCGCCGCGCCGCGCAGCTTCGTCGCGGCGCCGGCCGCCGAGCCGCAGGCCTGACGCGGCGGCGGGCTGCCGCCGGCCGCCGGCGGTGCCATACTGTCGGCATGTTCCTCACGGCCGCCGTCCCGCCGCGGCCACCGAGACCATGCCTGCGCCCGGACTGAGCATCGCCCGCCTCGACCCGCCGGCCGCCCTCGCCCACCTCGGCAGCGGCGTCGACGGCCTGCTGCCGGCGGAAGCCGCGCGGCGGCTGGCCGAGTTCGGGCCGAACCGCGTCGCCGCGGCGCCGCGCCGGCCGCTGGCGCTGACCTTGCTGCAGGAATTCACCAACTTCTTCGCGCTGATCCTGTGGCTCGCCGCCGGACTCGCCTTCTTCGCGGCGTACGCCGATGCCGCCGCCGGCATGGCCGAGCTGGGCACGGCCATCGTCGGCGTCATCGTGGTCAATGGCGCCTTCTCGTTCTGGCAGGCCTACCGCGCCGAGCGCGCGCTGGCGGCGCTCTCCCGGCTGCTGCCGCAGCGTGTCGGCGTCCGCCGCGGCGGCGCGGTCGAGGAGATCGACGCCGCCGCGCTGGTGCCCGGCGACCTCGTGCTGCTCGCCGAGGGCGACCGGGTACCGGCCGACTGCCGCGTCGTCGAGGGCTGGGGCGTGCGCGCCAACCTGGCCACGCTCACCGGCGAATCGCGGCCGCGGGCGCGCGCTGCCGACGCCGAAGCGGGTGGCGACGACCCGCTCGCCGCGCACAACCTGCTGCTCGCCGGCACGCTGGTCGTTGCCGGCGAATGCAGCGCCGTCGTCTACGCCACCGGCATGCGCACCGAGTTCGGCCGCGTCGCCCACCTGACGCAGACCGCCGGCGAGACCGAGTCGCCGCTGCAGAAGGAGATCCGCCGCGTGTCGCGGCTGGTCGCCGCGCTCGCGCTCGGGCTGGGCGTCGTCTTCTTCTTCGTCGGGCAGGCGATCGGCCTGCCGTTCTGGGCCAACTTCATGTTCGCCATCGGCATCATCGTCGCCAACGTGCCGGAGGGGCTGCTGCCGACGGTGACACTGTCGCTGGCACTGGCGACGCAGCGCATGGCGAAGCGCAACGCGCTGGTGCGCCACTTGCCGGCGGTCGAGACGCTGGGCAGCGCGACGGTGATCCTCACCGACAAGACCGGCACGCTGACGCAGAACCGCATGCAGGTGCGCGAGCTGTTCCTCGGCGGCCGCCACCACCTCGCCGCCGAACGTTGGCCGCCGCCCGGCGACATCCGGCTGCGCGCGGTCGCCGGCCTCTGCCACAGCCTGAAGTTCGTCGACGGGCAGCCGTCCGGCGACCCGATGGAAGTCGCGCTGTGGCAGTTCGCCGGTGCGCTGCCCGAGTTCGGCGAGCGCGTCGGCGAGATCGCCTTCGACGCCGAGCGCAAGCGCATGTCGGTGCTCACGCGCGAGGCCGACGGTCGCCGCCACCTGTGGTGCAAGGGGGCGCCGGAAACGGTGCTGCCGTGCTGCGCGACCTGGCTCGACGGCCACGCGTCGCGGCCGCTCGATGCCGCGGCACAGGCGCTGTTCCGGCGCGCGCAGGAGGACCTCGCCGACCGCGGCCTGCGCGTGCTGGCGCTGGCCTGGGCGCCGCTCGCCGGCGATGGCGAGGCGATGGAGGAGGGGCTCGAACTGTGCGGCCTGATCGGGCTCGAGGACCCGCCGCGGCCGGACGTGCACGCAGCGGTGACGCGCTGCCACGAGGCCGGCGTGCGCGTGATCATGATCACCGGCGACCATCCGCGCACGGCGCTGGCGCTCGGCCGCGAGGTCGGCATCGTGCGTGCGGCGGCGCCGGCCGTGATCAGCGGCGGGCAGCTGCGGGAGATGGGGCCGGCGGCGCTGCAGCTCGCGCTCGACGCGCCGCAGGTGCTCTTCGCGCGCGTCAGCGCCGAGCAGAAGATGCGGGTCGTCGAGGCGCTGCAGGCCAAGGGCGAGATCGTCGCCGTCACCGGCGACGGCGTGAACGACGCGCCGGCGCTGAAGACCGCCGACATCGGCATCGCCATGGGGCTCGCCGGCACCGACGTCGCGCGCGAGGCGGCCGACATCGTGCTGCTCGACGACCACTTCGCGACGATCGTGAACGCGATCGAGGAAGGGCGCGCGGTGTTCGACAACCTGCGCAAGTTCCTCACCTACATCCTGACCTCGAACATCCCCGAGATCGTTCCCTACCTCGCCTTCGTGCTTTTCCGCATCCCGCTGCCGCTGACCGTGATCCAGATCCTCGCCGTCGACCTTGGCACCGACATGCTGCCGGCGCTGGCGCTCGGCGCCGAGCCGCCGGGCCGGGACGTCATGCGCCGGCCGCCGCGGCCGCGCGGCGAGCGCCTGCTGTCGTGGCCGCTGCTGGCGCGGGCCTACGGCTTCCTCGGCCCGCTCGAGGCGCTGGCGGCGATGGCCGCCTTCTTCTTCGTGCTCGGCGCCAGCGGCTGGAACTGGGGCGAGATGCCGGCGGCCGACGACCCGCACTACCTGCAGGCGACCACCGCCTGCCTGATGGCGATCGTCCTCGCCCAAGTCGCCAACGTCTTCGCCTGCCGCCACCCGCTGCTGCCGGCCTGGCGACTGCCGTTCGCCGGCAACCGCCTGCTGCTCGCCGGTGTCGCGGTCGAGCTCGCGCTGCTGCTGGCGCTCGTCTACACGCCGTGGGGCAACCGCCTGTTCGGCACGGCGCCGCTCGCCGCCGAGGCCTGGCTGTTCGCGCTGCCGTTTGCCGCGCTGCTGTTCGTCCTCGAGGAGGCGCGCAAGGCCTGGTGCCGCCGGGGCGCCTAGGCGCGCAGCGCGGCGACGATCTCCCAGCCCTCGAAGCCGAGCACCAGGAACCAGATCACGATGCAGATGCCGACGGCGGCCGCGGCGATGTCCTTGATCACCTTGATCCGCTCGTCGTGCCGTGCCTCGACGAAGTCGCACAGCGCCTCGATCGCGCTGTTCAGCATCTCGGCGACGAGCACCAGTCCGGTGGCGATGACGACGAGCAGGAAGTCGACCCACTCGCGCAGCAGGAAAGTGCCGACCAGGACGAGCGCCGACAGCGCCAGCTTGTAGGCGACGCTGAAGTCGTACAGCGCCGCGTAGCGCAGCCCGGAGAGCACGGTCGCGATCTTGCGCAGCGGGTGGTAGCCGGGCTCGCCGGTGCCGAGGAACTTGTTCCTCATGCCGCCGGTCGCCGGAAAAGACGCAGGCCGGCGAGCGCGACGACGGCGCCGAGCAGCCAGCCGGCGAGCACGTCGCTCGGCCAATGCACCTGCAAATGGAGTCGCGACAGGCCGACCAGCGCGGCGGCGGCGAGCAGCAGCGGGAGCGCCGGGCGTCGCCACGGCGCCGGCAGCAGCGCGCCGGCGAGCAGCGCAAAGGCCATCGCCTGCGCCGCATGCGCGCTCGGGAAGGAGGCGTCGGCGGGCAGCGCGACCAGCGCCTCGTGCAGCAGCGGACGCGGGCGGTCGACGCCGATCTTCAGCGCGTGGCAGAGGGCGGCGGCGGCGAGCAGTGCGCCAGGCAGCGCGAGACGTCGGCGGTCAGGCGTGCGCCAGGCGAGCAGCAGCGCGAGCGGCAGCAGCAGCCACAGCGAACCGAGCCAGGTGACGGCGACGAAGAACGCGTCGACGAAGCCGCCTCGTGCCGCGGCGAAGCCGGCGAGCAGCGCGGCGTCGAGATCGGCGATCACGGCGCGAACTTCCTCGGCCGCAGTACGCCGACGTCGCTGGTGAACAGCACCATCGCGTAATCGGCGTAGTAGCGTTCTTCGAGGTGGTGGGCGATGGCTTCGGCGGTGCGCCCGTCGCACAGCACCTCGACGCGGATGTTGGCGCCCGGCGGCCAGGCGGCGTCGCGGACGCCGTGCGCCCCGCTGCCGCGCGCGTCGGTGATCGTGTAGCCGGTCGCGCCGAGCGTGCCGAGGTCGGCGACGAGATCGTCCTCGAGCGAGGCTTCGCAGACGACGGTGAGCAGCGTGCAGCGGGCGATCGGGACGCTCATGCAGGAACTCCTTGGAGATGGCGGGCCAGCGAATGGTAGAGCGGAATGCCGAGCAGCAGGTTGAACGGGAAGGTGATGCCGAGCGCGGTGCCGATCGACAGCGCCGGATTCGCCTCCGGCACGGCGATGCGCATCGCTGCCGGCGCCGCGATGTACGAGGCGCTGGCGTAGAGCGTCGCGAGCAGTGCGGCGCCGCCGACCGAAAGACCGAGCAGCGTGCCGGTGAGCGCGCCGAGGGCGCCGGCGGCGACCGGCATCGCCACGGCGAAGGCGAGCAGGAAGGCGCCCGCGCGGCGCAGCTCGCCGAGCCGGCTGGCGGCGACCAGCCCCATCTCGAGCAGGAAGAAGGCGAGCATGCCCTTGAACAGGTCGAAGAACATGCGGTCGAGCGGGCGGATGCCGTCCGCGCCGGCGGCCCAGCCGATCAGCAGGCCGCCGACGAGGAGCAGGATGCTCTTGCCGGCGAACACCTCGTGCAGCACCCGCCGCCACGGCGTCGCCGCGTTGCCGCCGCGGGCGAGCAGGACGCCGATGACCAGCGCCGGGAATTCGAGCAGCACGAGGAAGACGACGAGGTGGCCTTCGGCACTCTCGTTGCGGCCGGCTAGCCAGGCGCCGGCGACGGCGAAGGTGACGACGCTGACCGAGCCGTAATGGGCGGCGATCGATGCCGCATCCGCGCGCGCGAGGCCGCCGAGGCGACGCAGCACCGGGAAGGCGGCGAGCGGGATCAGCGCGGCGACGGCGACGACGGCGGCCGCCTGCCCGAGCAGCTCGGCGACCGGGTGGCGGGAGAGCTCGACGCCGCCCTTGAGGCCGATCGCCAGCAGCAGGAAGATCGACAGCGATTCATAGAGGACGCCCGGGATCTTCAGGTCCGAGCGCAGCAGCCCGGCGGCGGCGCCGAGCAGGAAGAAGAGGATGACGGGTTCGAAGGGCATGGGGATGGCGGCGGAGGCGAGGGATGGCGGCGGCGCGGTCTTTTCCGGGGTAGCGGGACGTCGTCGACGTCCGCGCCGCGGCCGGGCGCACTATCCCGTTTCCTTTGAATAAATTCCAATTAAACTATTTGTTGATATGGATTTATAAAAGCTTATTCATGCCGCGCCGTCGCATCACCTTCCGCCAGCTGCAGACCTTCGAGGCCGTCGCCCGCCACGCCAGTTTCTCGAAGGCGGCGGAGGCGCTGCACCTGACTCAGCCGGCGGTGTCGATCCAGATCCGGCAGGTCGCCGAAGCGGTCGGGCTGCCGCTGTTCGAGCAGCACGGCCGCGAGATTTCGCTGACCGCCGCCGGCGAGGAGCTGCTCGCCGCGGTGCGCCGGCTCGACGACGTCTGGAACGGCTTCGAGTCGGCGATCGACGCGCTGAAGGGGATGCGCCGCGGCAAGCTGCGCGTCGCGCTGGTGACCACCGCCAAGTACTTCCTGCCGCGCATGCTCGGCGCCTTCTGCCAGCGCTATCCGGACATCGACATCGAGCTCGAGATCGCCAACCGCGAGCGCATCGCGCAGCGGCTGCGCGACAACCGCGACGACCTGTACATCATGTCCTACCCGCCGGAAGACCTCGACATCGTCGTCCATCCCTTCCTCGAGAACGAGCACGTGGTGATCGCGCCGCCAGCGCACTGGGCGGTCGGCCGCCGGGTGACGCTGGCCGCGCTGGCCGGCGAATCCTTTTTGCTGCGCGAGGCCGGCTCCGGCTCGCGGCACGCGATCGACCAGCATCTTGCGGCGAGCGGCGCGCACCTCAAGGTCCGCCTCTCGCTCGCCAGCAACGAGGCGATCCGCGCGCTCGTCGCCAGCGGCATGGGGCTCGCCGTGCTGTCGCGGCACGCGCTCGGCGACGCCGTCGAGCGCGGCGAAGTCGCCGTGCTCGACGTCAAGGGGTTCCCGCTGCGCCAGCCGTGGCGCGTCGTGCATCTGCGCACCAAGCTGTTGCCGTTGCCGGCGCAGGCCTTCCTCGCCGCGCTGCTGGCCGCGGGCGAGGCGGCCGGGCCGCCGCCCCGCTGAGCGCCGCTGCAACCTTTCGCGGCGATCCCGGTCAATCGGGAGCCATGCTGACCCGCGCCTTCGTTCCCCTCGCCGCCGCCCGCTTCGACCACCACTTCGCCCGCCACCTGCCCGGCGAGTCCGGCCCGCCACGGCAGCCGCGCCCGGTGCACGGCGCCTGCTGGTCCGACGCGCCGCCGACGCCGGTGGCGGCGCCGGCGCTGCTCGCCTGGTCGGACGAGCTGGCGGCGACGCTCGGGCTGGCGCCGCCGGACGACGCGGCGGCGGTCGCCGACGTGCTCGCCGGCAACCGCCTGCTGCCCGGCATGCGCCCGATCGCCGCCTGCTACGGCGGCCACCAGTTCGGCCAGTGGGCCGGGCAGCTCGGCGACGGCCGCGCGATCGTCCTCGGCGACCTCGTCGCGCCCGACGGGCAGCGCTGGGAGATCCAGCTGAAGGGCGCCGGCCTGACGCCGTATTCGCGCCGCGCCGACGGCCGCGCGGTGCTGCGCTCGTCGTTGCGCGAATTCGTCTGCAGCGAGGCGATGCACCACCTCGGCGTGCCGACGACGCGCGCGCTGGCGCTGGTCGGCAGCGGCGAGCCGGTGCTGCGCGACATGTTCTACGACGGCCGCCCCGCAGCCGAGCCGGGCGCGATCGTCACCCGCGCCGCGCCGTCCTTCGTGCGCTTCGGCAACTTCGAGATCTTCGCCGCACGCAGCGACCACGAGCGCCTGCGGCTGCTCGCCGACTACGTGATCGACCACTACTTCCCGGAAATCGGCGGCGGCGGCCCCGCGCGCTACGCCGCATGGTTCGCCGAGGTCGCGCGGCGCACCGCGCGATTGATGGCGCACTGGCTGCGCGTCGGCTTCGTGCATGGGGTGATGAACACCGACAACCTGTCGATTCTCGGGCTGACCATCGACTACGGTCCGTTCGGCTGGCTCGACGTGTTCGACCCGGACTTCACGCCGAACACCACCGACCAGGGCGGGCGCTATGCCTACGCGCAGCAGCCGGCGGTCGCGCAGTGGAACCTGCTGCGGCTGGCCGAGGCGTTGCTGCCGCTGGTCGAACGCCCGCAGCTGCTGGAAGCCGGCCTCTCCGGCTACGGCGACGCCTTCGAACGCGAATGGGGGCGGCAGGCGCGCGCCAAGATCGGTCTTGCCGACGCGGCGGGCGACGCCGACGACACGCTGGTCGCCGCGCTGTTCGGCCTGCTGCCGCTGACCGAGGTGGACACCACGCTGTTCTTCGGTGCGCTGGCCGAGGTCGATCCGTCGCGGCTGCCGGAAACCGGCCTGCCGCCGGCGCTGGCACCGGCCTTCTACGCGCCGGAGGCGCTGCCGGCGGCCTTCATCGACGGGTTGCGCGACTGGCTTTCCGCCTACGCCGCGCGCCTGCGCAGCGACGGCGTCAGCGACGCCGGCCGCCGTGCGTGCATGGCGGCGGCCAATCCACGCGTGATCCCGCGCAACTACCTGCTGCAGGAAGCGATCGACGCCGCCGCCGGCGGCGACCTGGCGCCACTCGCGCGGCTGCTGGCGGCGATCCGCGCGCCTTACGGCGAACGGCCGGAGCACGCCGGCTTCACTGCCCGTCGCCCGGAGTGGGCGCGGCACGCGCCGGGCTGCGCGGCGCTGTCGTGCAGTTCGTGAGTCAGCGGGAAAGCAGGGGTTCGACTGCGCGCTCCAAGTCGCGCAGCCGGAACAGGCCGGCGTGCGCGGCGCGCACGCGGCCGTCGCGGTCGAGCACGTAGAGGCGGGGCAGGCGCTCGTTGGGCAGCGGCCCGAGGCCGTGTTCGCCGAGGATCAGCTGCGGGAAGTCCAGCCGCTGCTCGGCGGCGTAGGCGCGCAAGCGTTCGGCGTCGCGCAAGGTCGAGATCGCCAGCGTGCGCACGCCGCGCGCGCGGAAGGCGGCGTCGAAGCGCTGCAACTCGCCGACCGACTTGCGCGCGGCGAGCGAGTCCGGCGACCACAGGAAAAGGACGGTCACCGCGCCGGGCGCGACGGCCGGCGCCAGCCGCTCGCCGGCCAGCGTTTCCGCCTGCAGCGGCGGCAGCGTTGCCGGCGCGTCGGCCGCGGCCGATGCTGCCGTCAGCAGCGCCAGTGCGGCGAACAGCACGCGGCCGCGGCGGCGGAGCGTCATCGCCGTCGGCGATTACTTGACGGCGATGCTCGCTTCCTCGAGCAGCAGCGGGTACAGGTAGCCGGCGCCGAAGTCGCGGTTCAGCGTGACCTTGCCGCTGACGGCGACCTGCTGGCCGACCTGCGCGGTGTCCTTGCTGGTGACGATCAGGTTGTTGCTGCCGGCGGCGGCGTCGCCGCTGCCGTCCTGCACATGCACGAAGTTGCGGCCCATGATGCCGTTGTTCACCTTGACCACCTTGCCCTGGACGCTGACGGTCTTGCCGGCGAGCGCGGCCTTCTCCTGATGGACGGCAGCGACGGACTTCTGCGGTGCGTCGGCGGCGACGGCGGGCAGGGCGGTCAGCGCGGCGACGGCGAGGGAGGCGGCGGCGAGGATGTTGCGCATGCGGATTCTCCGGAGAAAAGTCGTGGTTGGCCGACCATTCTACTCCCCGGCGGCGGCGCGCAGTCGCTCGGCGGCGCGCTCGGAGATCACCAGCACCAGCTTCATCATCGCCCGCGTCGCGCCGACGAAGAGCTTCCGTACCGCCTTGTCGTCGAGCGCGTCGAAGTCGATCTCGGCGAACACCACCGCCGGCGCCGACTGGCCCTTGAAGCGGTACACCGACTCGATCAGCACGTCGCCCTCGGAGAACACCGGCGCGCCGAGCAGGTCGTACTCGCTGGTGAAGCGGCGCATCGTGTGCGGGCCGATGCGGTCGTAGGCGAGCAGCCGCGAGTTGTTGCGGCCGCTGTAGCTGACCACGGCGACGTCCTCCTTGCGGAAGCCGGCCGAGTAGCACAGGCGGATGCCTTCCTTCAGCGCCTGCAGCAGCGACGCGTCGTCGCGGTAGGTGAGGATCTCGACCTCGCCGGCGTCGATCGGCGACGCCGCCTCGATCGGCATCTCCGGCGGCAGCAGCGGCTGCAAGAGGCGCACCACCGGCCGCGGGCAGCGGAAGTTGGCGAACGAGCGCAGGCCGACCCAGCCGTCCAGCGGCACCGGCTCGCGCGCGTAGAGGTTCTGCAGCGGGTCCTCCAGCCACAGCAGGCGCGCGTCGTCGCGCGCGTGGCGGAAGATCTGGTCGCGCCATTCGGCGTGGAAGTCCTGGCCCTCGTCGACGATCAGCGTGTCGAAGCGCCAGGCGTCGTCGACCGGCAGCGCCGCCGCGTCCTCGACCAGGCGCTCGAAGGCGCCGGGCCGGCTGAAGTCGGGCGGCTGGCCGGCGGCGCGCAGGCGCTGCTGGCAGAAGGCGTGGAAGGTGCCGATCAGCCCGCCCTCCGGGGCGATGGCGCGGAAGTGGTCGGCCAGCGGCCGGTTGTAGCAGAGGTAGAGCGGGCGGCCGCCGCGCTCCAGCGTCGCGCGGTATTCGGCGAGCGCCAGCTGCGTCTTGCCCGAGCCGGCGGTGCCGGTGACGCGCAGCCGGAACGGCGCGAACTCCAGCTGCCGCGCCCAGTGCGCGAGGCCGCCGGAGATGCGCCCGACCAGCGCGCGGGCGCGGCCGATCAGCGCGCTGACGTCGGTCTCGAGCGAGATGATGTCGCACAGGAAGCGGTGCACCTTCTGCGCCTCGGGCGAGGGCTCGCCCGCCGGCAGCACGGCCGCGATCAGCGCCGGCAGCCGGTCGCGGCGCTCGGCGTCGACGATGCGCTCGGGCGCGAGACCGGCGCTGTGCGGCTGGCGCACGCGGTAGTCGGGGCAGTAGAAGAGGTAGTCGATGCTCGCCGCCGGCGCGTCCGGGCGGGCGTTCAGCTTGCCGCGCAAGGCGTCGACGTTGCGCGCCAGCTGCGCGACGACCGACTTGGTTCGTCCCGGGTAGCGCTTGACCAGCCCTTCCGGCGTCTCGTCGAGGAAGCCGGCCTTCTGCTCGATCACCAGCAGCTGGCCGGCACGGTTCATGACGATGAAGTCGATCTCGCCGAACACCGAGTAGCCGCGTTCGAGGTTGGTCCAGTGCACCGCGTGGTAGACGCTGTAGTCGTCGGGAAGCGCGTCGGCGAGCCGGGCGAGGGTCTCGATCTCGCGCTGCGCGGCGCCGGTGGCGGCGAGCTCGCGCCAGCCGTCGGGGAGGATGTGGGCCATGGGTTCGGAAGCTTCCTGCCGTCGATGTTGGCGCCATCGTAGGGCAAAATGCGCGGGCCTCAAACGCTTTCCGGAACCCTGCCATGACTCTCGCCGCCGTCGACCTGCCCCGCGCCTACCGCCTGCTCAACCACGGCCCGGTGACGCTGGTCTCCAGCGCCCACGCCGGCCGCCGCAACCTGATGGCGGCGGCGTGGACGATGCCGCTCGACTTCGACCCGCCGAAGGTGGCGGTGGTGGTCGACCGGAGCACCTTCACGCGCGAGCTGATCGCCGCCTCCGGCAGCTTCGTGCTGAACGTGCCGTGCCGGGCGCAGGCGGCGACCGTGCTCGCCGTCGGCTCGTGCAGCGGCCGCGATCCCGAATGCCGGGGCGACAAGTTCGCGCACTTCGGGCTGGCGACGCGGCCGGCGGCGCAGGTCGAGGCGCCGCTGCTCGCAGGCTGCGTCGGCTGGCTGGAGTGCCGCGTGCTCCCCGAGGCGCACAACGAGCTGCGCTACGACCTGTTCCTCGCCGAAGTCGTCGCCGCCTGGGCCGACCCGGCGGTGTTCGCCGACGGCCGCTGGCACTTCGAACGCGCGCCGGACGACCGGCGGACGCTGCACTACGTTGCCGGCGGCGCCTTCTACACCACCGGCGAGGGTCTCGAGATCGGCGGCGCGGAGTGAACCGCGGCGCTAGTCGTCCTCGTCCTCGAGGTCGATGAACACCGGCGGCGGTCGCTCGAGGATCCGCCACGCCGCCCGCTGGTCCTCCGGCAGCGGCTCCGGCGGCTGCGGCTCGGTGGCCGGCGCCGTCCGCCGGACGCGGGCGCAGGTCGCTTCCAGCACCGCGCCGTCGGCGCTGCCCGGCGCCGGCACGTAGTAGCGCAGCACTTCGGCGCGCGGCTCGAACGAGCCGGACAGGCCGCGCGTGATCACCGCCATCGCCGCGCGCGAGCAGCGGATCGCCCACAGCGTACGCCGCTCCGGCGGGCCGTCGCCCGGCAGCCAGGTCCATTGCTGCGCCGGTTCCGGCAGGTAGAGCGTGCGCTCCCAGATCTCGTGGCGGCGACCGCGTTCGCGCAGGCTGGCGAGGTCGATGCTGACCTGTCCGGTCGGCCACGACATCGTCGGCGCGATGTCGCCGAGGTACAGCCAGCGCTCCTCGGCGCCGGCGACGCCGGCAGCACCGGCGAGCGCCAGCGCGCAGAGCAGGGCGCTGCGGCGGCACCGGGCGGCAAGAGGCGTGTCCATGGTTTGCAGGGCGGTCGGCATAGGTCGCGCCTGCACAGTGTAGATGGCCTGGCGGCGAAGTGTGCGGCGGATCGCTCGGCTACAATCCGTGGCATCGCGCCGGCGTCGCCGGCGCACGCCAGGGAGCGCGACATGATTGCCGGCATCAGGGAATTCTTCAGCCAGTTCATCGAACCCGGCGCCCGCCCGGCCGAGGCCGACGGCGAGAAGGCGCTGCAGCTTGCCACCGCCGCGCTGCTGGTCGAGATGATGCGCATGGACCGGGAAATCGCCGACGCCGAGCGCGAGTCGGTGGTCGCCACGCTGCGCCGCGAGTTCGCCCTCGATCCCGCGCAGCTCGCGGCGCTGCTGGCGCTGGCCGAGGAGGAGGCGCGCCAGGCCAGCGGCTACCACCAGTTCACGTCGCTGATCAACACGGCCTGCGACGCGGCGCAGAAGGTGCGCATCGTCGAGAACCTGTGGCGCGTCGCGATGTGCGACGGCCACCTCGACGCGCACGAGGCGCACCTGATGCGCAAGATCGCCGACCTGCTGCACGTCGGCCACGCCGACTACGTCGCCGCCAAGCAGCGGGCACGCGAAGCGACCGGGCTGGCGCCGGGCTGAAAAGCGAAAGGGCCGGCTCCTTGCGGAACCGGCCCTCTGATTTGTTCTTGGCGCGCCCGAGACGATTCGAACGTCCGACCCCTGCCTTCGGAGGGCAGTACTCTATCCAGCTGAGCTACGGGCGCGCGGAAAGGGCGTCAAGGATAACGGGTTTCGTCCGCCGCGTCCAACTTGACCCTTCTGGCAGCAGGGGGAAGGGCGATATAATCAATGCCTTAGATCAACAATCATTAAAGGAAACACCCCATGGCAGAGAAACCCCACTCCTCCACGTCGATCATGTACGTGGTCATCGCCGTCGCCGTGCTGCTGGTCGTGGCGCTGGTGCCGCTGTCGAGGCTGGGCAAGGGTACGGCCCCGGCCGGCACCGGCAGCGACGACGCCGACCAGCGCATCCAGCCGGTCGCGCGCGTCGAATTGCAGAAGGCGGCACCGGCCGCCAGTGGCAAGCCGCGCGACGGCGCCGCGGTGTACGGCACGGTGTGCCAGGCCTGCCATGCCGCCGGCGCCGCCGGCGCGCCGAAGACCGGCGACAAGGCGGCGTGGGCGCCGCGCATCGCCAAGGGGACGGCCGAACTGGTGAAGAGCGTGATCAACGGCAAGGGCGCGATGCCGCCGAAGGGCGGCGCCGCCGATCTCAGCGACGCCGAAGTGAAGGCCGCGGTCGAGCATCTGGTCGGCCTCTCCAAGTAAGCGGGCGGCCGCTCGACAAAAAAGGGGATGCCAGCGGGCATCCCCTTTTTGCTGGCACCGCCGGATTACTTCTTGGCTTCGGCCGGCTTCGCGGCGGCCGGGGCAGCCGCTGCCGCCGGCGTGGCGGCCGGCGCGGCGGCCGGAGCGGCGTCGGACTTCTTCTCGACGCCCTTCGCTTCGCCCTTGGCCTTCGGCGTCTTCTTGCTTTCCTTCTTCATCTCCGGCTTGGCGGCATCGGCCTTCTTTTCGGCGGCCGGCGTCGCAGCCGCGGCCGGCGTCGCGGGAGTGGCCGGGGTCGCCGGCTTGGCGGCTTCGACCGCGGGTTTCGCCGGCGTGGCCGGGGTTGCCGGCGTCGCCGGGGTCGCGCTCTGGGCGAGGGCGGCGGTACCGAAGGCGGCGGCGATGGTGAGGGCGATGATCTTCTTCAGCATTTGAATCTCCTTGACGTGGGTTGATTGTGCTTCCCGGCCGGATCGGTCGTTTTCGTTCCGGCCTTGCAGCGAACAACGCGGCGGGTTGCCCGCCGGTAGTCAGGAGTTGGGTAACTTGCTGTAACGTAATGTGATCGCACGGTTTAAAATCGTTAATCAAACGCGATCGAACAAACAGCGGGGGAGGCGGGATGGGACGACAGGCGTATCGGCACGCGATGGCGGCGGCATGGCTGCTGGCCTGCGGCATCGGCGATGGCCGCGCCGTGGTGGCCGACCTGACGGCGCTGCCGATCGAGCAGCTGATGCAGGTCGAGGTGCAGAGTGCGTCGAAGTTCCGGCAGCAGGCGATCGACGCACCGGCGGCGGTGTCGGTGGTTACCGCCGACGAAATCCGCCGCTTCGGCTATCGCACGCTGGGCGAAGTGATCGCCTCGCTGCGCGGCGTCTATGTTTCCTACGATCGTTATTTCAGCTACGTCGGCGTGCGCGGCTTCGCCCGCTCGGGCGACTACAACAGCCGCATCCTGCTGCTGGTCGACGGCATCCGCCAGAACGACAGCGTCTTCAACCAGGCGATGGTCGGCAGCGAGTCGCCGCTCGACGTCGATTTGATCGAGCGCGTCGAGTTCGTGCCGGGCGCCGGCTCGTCGGTCTACGGTTCGAACGCCTTCTTCGGCGTGATCAACGTCATCACCAGGAACGGCAGCGACTACCGCGGCAGCGAGGCGGCAGCCGCTGCCGGCAGCTACGGCACCGGCAAGCTGCGGCTGACGCACGGCGCCGTGCGCGATGACGGGAGCGACTGGCTGCTGTCCGCCAGCGGCTACTACCAGCGCGGCCAGGACCACCGCTATCCGGCGCACGGCGGTCGTGCCGACGACCTCGACGGCGACCGCAGTGGCTCGTTCTTCGCCAAGCTGCGCAGCGCAGAGCTGACGCTCGGGCTGATGGCAGGGCGCCGCACGAAGGAGAATCCGACGGCGTCGTTCGGGCAGGTGTTCAATGCCCGCGGTTCCGAGTCGGTGGACGAAAGCGCGTCGTTCAGCGCCGAGTACCGCAAGGCGCTCGCGCCCGAGCTGGCGCTGAGCGCGCGCGGCTATGCACAGGAATACCGCTACCGCGGCGACTTCATCTACGGGCCGCCGCTCTACACCAACCGCGACGAGGCCGAGGGGCGCATGTGGGGCGGCGAACTGCAGCTGACCAGCACGCACTTCCGCGGCCACCGCATCGTCGCCGGCGCCGAGTACCGCCGCGATACCGGCATCCGGCAGAAGAACTTCGACGTCGCGCCCTACGCCTCCTACCTCGATTCGCGCACCGACGGCCATACGCAGGGCCTCTACCTGCAGGACGAGATCGCGCTCGGCGAGCGCGTGCTGTTCAACGCCGGCGTGCGTTACGACCATATCGACGATGCGCCGAGCGCCTCCAGCCCGCGCCTCGCGCTGATCTACAAGCCGCTGCCGCAGACCGCGGTGAAGCTGCTCTACGGCGAGGCCTACCGGCCGCCGAACGCGTTCGAGCGGCATTACGCGACCGACACGCCGAGCGGTTATCGTACCAACCCGGCGCTGAAACCGGAGACGATCCGCAGCCGCGAGCTGGTGCTCGAGCACGCGCTGTCGCCGCAGCAGCGCGTGGTTGCCAGCGTCTACCGCAACGACGTCGAGGACCTGATCGTGCAGCAGTACGATGCGGTTGCCGACCGCTTCTATTTCGCCAACGTCGCCAGCGTGCGCGCGCGCGGCGTCGAGCTGGAGTGGAGCGGCCGCTTCGCCGGTGGCCTTGCGGTACGCGTCGGCGCCAGCTGGCAGCGTGCCGAGGACGGCGCGAGCGGCGAACGCATCACCAATTCGCCGGCGCGCCTGTTCAAGGCCAACCTGACCGCGCCCTTCCTTGGCGAGCGCCTGCTCGCCGGCGTGGAGGTGCAGGCGATGTCCAGCCGCAAGAGCGAGGTGCGCGGCGAGGCGCCCGGCTTCGCCATCGCCAACCTGACGCTGGTCGCGCCGCGGCTGGCGCGCGACCTGGAAGTCTCGGCCACGCTCTACAACCTGTTCGACCGGCGCTACTACGATCCGGCGGGCAGCGAGCTCGATCCGATCGACCGCGTCGAGCAGAACGGGCGGAACTTCCGCCTGAAGCTGAGCTACCGTTTCTGAGATCGCGCCGGATGCGCCCCGCCTCCCTGTTCCGTCGGCTGCTCTGCGCCAGCGCGGCCGTCTTCGCCGCGGCGGCGGGGGCGCAGGCGCAGCAGGTGCCGGAGCACGACCTGAAGGCGGCCTTCATCTACAACTTCGTGCAGTTCACGCAGTGGCCGAAGGATACGCTGAAGGGGCCGTCGCTGACCGTCTGCGCCAGCCAGGGGTCGGCGCTGTACATGGCGCTGCAGGCAGTCTCCGGCAAGGTGGTGAATGAGCGCAGGATCGTGCTGCTTCCGCTCGCCGATGCGAACGCGGGCGATTGTCAGGTGGTCGTCGCCACCGAGGGCGACCGCCCGCGCGTGGCGGCGATCCGCCGTGCCAGCGAGGGCGGGGCGGTGCTCACCGTCACCGACGACGCCGACCTGATCCGCGAGGGGATGATGATCGGCATGGCGGTCGATGCCGGGCGGATGTCGTTCATCGTCGACAACACGCGCGCCGGGCGGGCCGGATTGGTCATTTCGTCGCGCCTGCTGCGTCTCGCGAAGAGCGTGCAATGATGCGCGACGACCATTCCCCGCATTCGCCGCGGATCAGCTATCGCCTGCTCTTCGCCAGCGCGATGGCGGCCGGCGCGGCACTGCTGTTGGCGGTGGTGCTGCTGGTCATCGTCGAATTCTTCACGTTGCGTAGCGCGCTGCTCGAGGACTCGCGCGTCAAGGCGGCGGTCGTCGCCGACAACCTGTCGGCGGCGCTGGTCTTCCGCGACTCACAGACCGCCGCGGAAATCGTCGGCAGCCTGCGCGCGTCGCCGATCGTGCTCGGCGCGGTGCTGGTCGATCAGGACGGCGCGCGCCTCGCCGCCTATCCGCCGGATTTCGCCGAGGCGGTGCCGGCGGTGGGCGAACTGGGCGATAGCGACCACCGCTTCCGCACCTCGCGGCTGGAGCTGGTGGCGCCGGTGACGCACCAGGGGGCGCTGCTCGGCCGTGTTTACGTGGTCATCTCGATGTCCTCGGTCGAGCGCCGGCTGGGCATCTACGCGCTGTCGTCGGCGGCGGTGGCGGCGATCGCGCTGCTGCTCGCCGTCGGCCTGCTGTCGCGCGTGCGCCAGTCGGTGCGCCAGGCCGAGCAGAACCTGCGCCACCTGGCGCACGTCGATCCGGTGACCGGGCTGGCCAATCGCAACGCCTTCAACGAGCGGCTGGAGTTCGCGATCGACGAGGCGGCCAGCTTCGACGAGAACGTCGCAATGCTGCTGCTCGACCTCGACAACTTCAAGCAGGTCAACGACACGCTCGGCCACCAGGCCGGCGACGAGCTGCTGCGCATGGTGGCGCAGCGCATCCTGCGCTCGCTGCGCCGCGACGACATCGTCGCCCGGCTCGGCGGCGATGAGTTCGCGGTGATCCTGAAGGGGCTGTCGGCGCGCAGCGAGGCGACGCAGGTTTGCGCCAAGCTGATCGAGAGCATCGGCCAGCCCTTCCCGATCGAGGGGCAGGACTTCTTCGTCACCGCCAGCATCGGCGTCGCCTTCTTCCCGGAGGACGCCGAGGACAGCCGGACGCTGATCCGCAACGCCGACACCGCGATGTACCAGGCCAAGGTCGCCGGCAAGAACGTCTTCGAACTGTTCGTGCCGGCGATGAACCTCAACGTGAAGAAGCGCGTGTCGCTGGAGAGCAGCCTGCGCGGCGCGCTGCAGGGCGGCGAGCTGGCGCTGCACTACCAGCCGAAGGTCGACCTGATGCGCCGCCGGGTACTCGGCTTCGAGGCGCTGCTGCGCTGGCACAGCCCGGAGCACGGCAACGTGTCGCCGGCCGATTTCATCCCGATCGCCGAGGACAGCGGCCTGATCGTGCCGATCGGCGAATGGGTCATCACGCAGGCGCTGAACGACCTGCGGCGGTGGAACGACGGCCGGCGCGACAAGCTGCACGTCGCGGTCAACCTGTCGACGCGGCAGCTGCGCGTCGACGACATCACCCGTCGCATCGCGCAGTTGATCGCCGACTGCGCGGTGCCGGCCGACTGGCTGGAGCTGGAACTGACCGAATCGATGGTGATGGAGAACGTGCACGCGCAGATAGAGACCTTCCAGCAGCTGCAGGCGCTGGGGGTGAAGCTGGCGATCGACGACTTCGGCACCGGCTACTCGTCGATGAGCTACCTGAAGCGGCTGCCGATCGACACGCTGAAGATCGACCGCAGCTTCGTCGGCGACCTGCCGAAGGACCAGAACGACCTGGCGATCGCGACGGCGATCATCGCGCTCGCGCACAGCCTCGGCCTGACGGTGATCGCCGAGGGCATCGAGACGACAGCGCAGGCGGAGGCGCTGCTCAACCTCGGCTGCGATCTCGGCCAGGGCTACCTGTTCGCGCGCCCGATGCCGGCGGCGCAGGTGGCGCAATACCTCGCCGCCAACGCCTGATCAGGATTTCGCGCCGGACAGCAGCGCCTTCATCGCCGCCAGCCGGGCGCCCGACGAGGCCTTGTCCGGCTCGCCGCCGGCCGCCTTGCCGCCGGAAAAGCGCAGGTCGTCCTTGCCCATCTCGGCGATGAAGCGCGACGGCTCGCACGGGTTCCATTCCTTGCCCGCCGGCCGCCGCTCGCAGTGCGTGACGTGCAGGCTGCGTTGGGCGCGGGTGATGCCGACGTACATCAGCCGGCGCTCCTCCTCGATCTTTACCGGGTCCTGCGACTCTCGGTGCGGCAGCAGGCCTTCCTCGATGCCGACCAGGAAGACGTGCTTGTATTCGAGGCCCTTGGCCGCGTGCAGCGTCGACAGCTGGACGCCGTCGAAATCCGACTCGCCCTTGTCGAGCAGGTTGATCAGCGCGATCGTCTGCGTCAGGTCGATCAGGGTCTTCTCGTCCTCTTCGCCCTTCCTGGTCAGCCAGGCGGTGAACTCCTGCACGTTCTTCCACTTGCTGTCGGCGGCGCGCGGTTCCTCGTGGTCGTACAGCCAGGTCTCGTAGCCGATGGCGGCGAGCAGGTCGGGCAGTACCTGCCCCGGCGGTTCCTTCTTCGCGCGCCATTCCATGCGGTTGATGAACTCGCAGAATTCGAGCAGCGGGTCGAGCTGGCGCGAAGCGACGCGGTGCGCGAAGCCCTCCTCGAAGACCGCGGCGAACAGCGAAATGTGGCGCTCGCCGGCGTAGGTGCCGAGTGCCTCCAGCGTGCTGCCGCCGACGCCGCGCTTGGGCGTGGTCACGGCGCGGATGAAGGCCGGGTCGTCGTCGGAGTTGGCCAGCAGGCGCAGGTAGGCGGTGATGTCCTTGATCTCGGCCTTGTCGAAGAAGGACTGGCCGCCGGAGAGCAGGTAGGGCACCTTCTGGTTCCTCAGGTACTGCTCGAAGATGCGTGCCTGGTGGTTGCTGCGGTAGAGGATCGCGTAGTCGGAGAAGGTCGTGCGGTGCTCGAACTTGTGCGCCTGCAGCTTCATCACCACCGCTTCGGCCTCGCTCTCCGGATCCTTGCAGGCGGTGACGCTGATCAGGTCGCCCATGCCCAGGTCGGACCACAGCTTCTTCTCGAACAGCTTCTCGTTGTTGGCGATCAGCGCGTTCGCCGCCTTCAGGATGCGCACCGTCGAGCGGTAGTTCTGCTCGAGCTTGACCAGCTTCAGGTTCGGGTAGTCGCGCGGCAGGCCGCGCAGGTTCTCGATGTCGGCGCCGCGCCAGCCGTAGATCGCCTGGTCGTCGTCGCCGACCGCGGTGAACATCGCGCGAGGGCCGGTCAGCAGCTTCAACAGCTTGTACTGGCAGGCGTTGGTGTCCTGGTACTCGTCGACGAGGATGTAGCGCAGCCGGTTCTGCCACTTCTCGCGCACCTCGGGGTGCTTCTCGAACAGTTCGACCGGCAGCATGATCAGGTCGTCGAAGTCGACCGCCTGGTAGGCCTTCAGCGTCGCCGCGTAGTCGCGGTAGGCGCGCGCGGCGAGCGCCTCGGTGTCGTCCTGCGCCAGCTTCACCGCCATGTCCGGCGTGACCAGCGCGTTCTTCCAGTTCGAGATGACGTTCTGCAGCTTCCGGATGGTCGCCTTGTCGACGCTGCCCGCGAGGTCGGAGACGATGCCGTAGCAGTCGGTCGAGTCGAAGATCGAGAAGTTCGGCTTGTAGCCGAGGACCTTCGCCTCCTCGCGCAGGATGCGCACGCCGAGCGCGTGGAAGGTGCAGATGGTCAGGCCGCCGGTCGAGGTGCCCTCGAGCAGCGTGCCGACGCGCTCCTGCATCTCCCGCGCCGCCTTGTTGGTGAAGGTGATCGCCGCGATGTTCGACGGCTTCATGCCGCATTCCTGGATCAGGTAGGCGATCTTGTGCGTGATCACCCGCGTCTTGCCCGAGCCGGCGCCGGCGAGGACCAAGAGCGGTCCGTCGAGGTAGCGGATGGCTTCGCGTTGCGGGGCGTTGAGGTGGGCGGACATCGGGCGGGAGGCGGCGGAAATGCGTCGGAGAAAAACGAAGCGCCCCGGCGGACCGGGGCGCGGCGCGTGAATCGTTCGCCGGATTCTACCGCAAGCCGCTCACGCCTGTTCGTCGACGTGGTCGGGCTCGACCAGCCGGCGCACTTCCGGCGCGATCGGCTGCAGCACGCGCAGCGCGTCCTCGCCGAGCAGGCCGATCTGCGCGACCAGCTGTTCGACGCCCGGCGCCGCCGCGTCGCCGTCGGCAAGCGGCCGGCGCTCGTCGGCGGCGTCGAGTTCCTCGCGCAGCGAGCGGCGGCGGTCGGCCTCGACCTCCCGCTCGAGCTGGACCGGCTGCACGGCGACGCGCGATTCCCGGCGCGGGCGCTCG
Organism: Azospira restricta; assembly: GCF_016858125.1. Taxonomy (NCBI): domain Bacteria; kingdom Pseudomonadati; phylum Pseudomonadota; class Betaproteobacteria; order Rhodocyclales; family Rhodocyclaceae; genus Azospira; species Azospira restricta. Next base: position 346,762 of record NZ_CP064781.1, on the reverse strand, counting down.
GGGGCAGCGTAAGACGACGGCGGCGGCGAGGTGGTGGGACGGATGGCGGACATCGCGGACTCCGCGGCGGGGGACAAGTCATTAACGTCATTGCGTGCGCAAAGCTTTAGCGGCGTGCCGCCGCCAGCCCCGGCGGGGGCGGCGGTCATCGCCGCGAAATATTCCTTGCGCATTCTTTGCGCGGCGTCTACACATACGAGTTCAAAGGGGGGGATATGAACAAAACCAGTCAATTCAAGACGGTCAGCCGCCATTACGCGGTGCAGACCCTGTTCAACGCGTGCTATGCGGAGACCCTGCAGGTCACCGCCAGCTTCCTCAAGCGCGACAAGCCGGCGTGCGCCTGCCGCCCCGGCGAGGTCGTGCGCGGCCTGCAGGCGCAGGGGCTGCTGCCGGACGCGGCGCTCGGCGCGTTGCGCGACACCTGTACGGACTGCCGGCGCGCGCTCGAGCGCGCCGCACAGGCGTGGGAGGCGGGCGACGCGGAGACGCTGCGCGAATGCCTGGCGGCCTATCGCCAGGCAGCCGGCGCCGTCCGCCTGGAGCTGCGGCGGCTGGCCGGATAGACGCCGAGGCGGCCGGCGTGCGGTGCCGCCGGCCGGGGTGATTGACAGCCGCACGGCGGGGCGATAAATTACTGACCGGTCAGTCAGTAATTTATCGCCTTTTGCCCATCGCCGTGACTTCGCCCGCCCACCCGCCCTTCGCCGCCGACAAGCGACCGCGCTCGCGCCGCAAGGAGGCTCGCCCCTCCGAGCTGACCGCGGCCGCGCTCGACCTCTTCGTCGAGAAGGGCTTTGCCGCCACTCGCCTCGACGACGTCGCCGCCCGCGCCGGCGTTTCCAAGGGCACGCTCTATCTCTATTTCGACAGCAAGGAAGCGCTGTTCAAGGCGGTCGTCGAGGAGGGCATCGTGCCCGCTCTGGCCGCCGCCGAGCAGCGTTTCGCCGGCTACGATGGCACCAGCGCCGAACTGCTGCGCGGCCTGCTGCTCGGCTGGTGGCAGCAGATCGGCGGCACGCGGCTGGGCGGCATTCCCAAGCTGATCATTTCCGAATCGCGCAACTTCCCCGAGATCGCGCAGTACTACCACGACCGCGTCATCTCGCGCGGCCGCTCGCTGCTGCGCGCCGCGCTGCAGCGCGGGATCGCCAGCGGCGAGTTCCGCGCGCTCGACGTCGAATCGGCGATCGACGTGCTCATCGCGCCGCTGCTGATGCTGGTCGTCTGGCGCTATTCGCTGTGCGCCTGCGGCAACGACATCGATCCGCCGCGCTTCCTCGCCACCCATTTCGACATCCTGCTCAACGGCCTGCTCGCCGACGGAAGGAAAGCATGATCGTGCGCCCCGCCATGACCGCCGCCGCGCTGGCGGCCGCCCTGCTCGCCGCCGCCTGCGCCCGCGAGGCGCCCAAGGCGGCGCCGCTGCGTCCGGTGCTGACCGAACGCGTCGGCGTCGCGGCCGCGGCCGCTGCGCCGACCTACGCCGGCGAAGTCCGCTCGCGAGTCGAGCAGGCGCTCGCCTTCCGCATCGCCGGCAAGATCAGCGAACGCCTGGTCGATGCCGGGGCGACGGTCAGGGCCGGGCAGGTGCTGGCCCGCCTCGATCCGGTCGACGCGGCGCTCGCCGCCGACGCCGCCGAGGCGCAACGCCGCCTGGCCGACGCCGACCTGCGTCGCTTCCGCGAGCTGCGCGAAAAGAACTTCGTCAGCCAGGCCGCGCTCGACAGCCGCGAGACGACGCTCAAGGCGTCTGCCGCGCAGGCCGAGCTGGCGCGCAACCAGTCCGCCTATACGGTGCTGCGCGCCGACCAGGACGGCGTCGTCGGCCAGGTGCTGGCGGAAGTCGGGCAGGTCGTCGCCGCCGGCCAGCCGGTGTTCCGCGTCGCCCGGCTGGACGTTCCCGAGGTGGCGATCGCGATCCCGGAGGGGCGTCTGCCCGAGGTGCGCCAGGCGAAGCAGGCCGAAGTCACGCTGTGGGCCGACGCTGCGCGCAGCTATCCGGCGAAACTGCGCGAAGTCGCCGCGGTCGCCGACCCGGCGACGCGCACCTACGCCGCCCGCGTTGCCCTCCTCGAAGCGGACGCGGCGGTCGCCCTCGGCATGAGCGCCAGCGTCCGCTTCAGCGCCGGCACGGCAGCTGAACGCCTCACCATCCCGCAGGCGGCGCTGTTCCAGAAGGACGGCAAGCCGGCGGTGTGGCTGGTCGGCGACGACGCCACCGTCGCGCTGCGCGCGGTCGAGGTCGCCCGCTACACCGACGGTCGCGTCGAACTCGCCGGCGGGCTGGCGCGCGGCGAGCGCATCGTCGTCGCCGGCGTGCACAAGCTCGCCGCCGGCGAGAGGATCCGCGTCGCCGAGCGCGGTGCGGGCACCGCCGTCGCCGATCTCGCCGCCGCCAAATGAGGCACCTCAATCTCTCCGAGTGGGCGCTGCGGCACCGCTCGATGGTGCTCTACCTGATGGTCGTGCTGATGCTCGCCGGCACGCTCAGCTACTTCAAGCTCGGCCGCGCCGAGGACCCCGATTTCACCTTCAAGGCGATGGTCGTGCGCACGCTGTGGCCGGGCGCGACGGCGCAGGAGGTCGAGCAGCAGGTCACCGAGCGGCTGGAAAAGAAGCTGCAGGAGACGCCATGGGTCGACGTCATCCGCTCCAGTTCGCGCGCCGGCGAATCGCTGATCTTCGTCCTGCTGAAGGATTACACGCCGAAGCAGGAAGTGCCGAACGCCTGGTACGAGGTCAGGAAGAAGGTCGGCGACATCCGCCACACCCTGCCCGCCGGCGTGCAGGGGCCGTTCGCCAACGACGAGTTCGGCGACACCTTCGTCAGCATCTTCGCGCTGACCGGCGACGGCTTCGACGACGGCGCGCTGCGCCGCCATGCCGACGAGATCGCGCGCGAGCTGCGCCAGGTCGCCGACGTCAAGAAGGTCGAGCTGATCGGCGTCCAGGACGAGAGGATCTACGTCGAGATCTCGCACGCCAAGCTCGCCGCACAGGGCCTCACGGTCGCGCAGCTGGCCGACGCGCTGGCGCGGCAGAACGCGATGGCGCCGGCCGGCTTCTTCGAGACCGCCAGCGACCGCATCCGGCTGCGCGTCGACGGCGCGCTGGCCAGTGCCGACAGCGTGCGGGCGACGCCGATCGTCGCTAACGGCCGTACCTACCGTCTCGGCGACGTCGCCGAGGTGACGCGCGGCTTCGTCGAGCCGCCGGCGCCACGGATGCGAGCGGCCGGCCGCAACGCGGTCGGCATCGCCGTCGCGATGGCCAAGGGCGGCGACGTGATCCGCCTCGGCGAGCGGCTGAAGGCGGAGATGAAGCGTCTCGAGGCCGACCTGCCGACCGGCATCGACGTGCATGTCGTCGCCGACCAGCCGGAGATCGTGCAGCAGTCGATCAAGCTGTTCGTCTTCTCGCTCGGCGAGGCGATCGCCATCGTGCTCGCCGTCTCCTTCCTCAGCCTCGGCCTGCGCACCGGCACCGTCGTCGCGCTGTCGATCCCGCTGGTGCTGGCGGTGACCTTCCTGCTGATGCTGGTGTTCGGCATTGACCTGCAGCGCATCTCGCTCGGCGCGCTGGTGATCGCGCTCGGCTTGCTGGTCGACGATGCGATCATCGCCGTCGAGATGATGGTGGTGAAGATGGAGCAGGGCTGGGACCGCTTCCGCGCGGCGACCTTCGCCTACACCTCGACCGCCTTCCCGATGCTGACCGGCACGCTGATCACCGCCGCCGGCTTCATGCCGGTCGGCTTCGCCCGCTCGGCGGCCGGCGAATACACCTTCTCGATCTTCGCCGTGGTGACCATCGCGCTGCTCGTGTCGTGGGTCGTCGCCGTGGTGTTCACGCCCTACCTCGGCTACAAGCTGCTCGATCCGAAGAAGCTCGTCGCCAAGGCGCAGCAGCACGGCGAGGACATCTACGAAACGCCGTTCTACCGCCGCTTCCGCGCGCTGGTCGAATGGTGCGTGCGCCGCCGCTGGATCGTCATCGCCGCCACCGCCGGCGCCTTCGCGCTGGCCATCGCCGCCTTCAACGGCGGCGTGCAGAAGCAGTTCTTCCCGGCCTCCAGCCGGCCCGAGCTGCTGGTCGACCTGTGGCTGCCGCAGGGCGCGTCACTGAAGGCGAGCGAGGAGGTGACCAAGAAGGTCGAGCGCCTGCTCCTCGATAATCCCGAGATGGCCAAGTCGGTGCAGGCGGTGGCGTCCTACGTCGGCAACGGCAGCCCGCGCTTCTATCTGCCGCTCGACCTCAAGCTGTTCCACGACAACTTCGCGCAGCTGGTGATCACGACGCACGGCATCGACGCGCGCGAGGACCTGAAGGCGCGGCTGGAGGCGGACTTCGCGCGCGCCGACGGCGAGTGGACGGCAGTGCGCGCGCGCGTGCTGCGCCTGGAGAACGGGCCGCCGGTCGGTTACCCGATCCAGTTCCGCGTCTCCGGCAAGGACATCCCCGAGCTGCGCCGCGCCGCCGCCGAGGTGGCGGCGGTGATGCGCGCCAACCCGCACACCGCCGACGTCAGCTTCGACTGGAACGAGATGGCGAAGAGCGTGCGCCTGGAGATCGACCAGGAGCGTGCGCGCGCGCTCGGCGTCAGCACGCAGGACCTGTCGCAGTCGCTGCAGACGGTGCTGGTCGGCGCCGCGGTGACGCAGCTGCGCGAGGGCGACCAGTCGATCGACGTGGTCATCCGCGCGACGCCGGGCGAGCGCCGGGACCTTGCCGGGCTGGCCGACATCAACGTGCCGACCGCGGGCGGGCGCCACGTGCCGCTGGCGCAGGTGGCGAAGATCCACTACGAGCTGGAGACCGGCCAGATCTGGCGGCGTAACCGGCTGCCGACGGTGACGGTGATGGCCGACATCCGCGACAACATGCAGGCGCCGGTGGTGTCGGCGCAGATCGACCCGCAGCTCGACGCGATCCGCGCCAAGCTGCCGCCCGGCTTCCGCATCGAACTCGGCGGCACCACCGAGGAGTCGGCGAAGGGCGAAAACTCGATCAAGGCGGTGATGCCGATCATGCTGGTCGCCGTCGTCACGCTGCTGATGATGCAGCTGCAGAGCATCGGGCGCACGCTGATGGTGCTGCTCACGGCGCCGCTCGGGTTGATCGGCGTGGCGCTGGCGCTGCTCGTCTTCAACGTGCCCTTCGGCTTCGTCGCCAACCTCGGCGTGATCGCCCTCTCCGGCATGATCATGCGCAACTCGGTGATCCTCGTCGACCAGATCGAGCAGGACGAGAAGGCCGGCAAGCCGACCTGGGAGGCGATCGTCGGCTCGACCGTGCGCCGCTTCCGGCCGATCATGCTGACCGCGGCGGCGGCCATCCTGGCGATGATTCCGCTGACGCGCAGCGTCTTCTGGGGGCCGATGGCGGTGGCGATCATGGGCGGGCTGGTCGTCGCCACGGCGCTGACGCTGCTCTTCCTGCCGGCGCTGTACGCCGCCTGGTACCGGGTGACCCCCGAAACAAGGCGTCCGGCCCGCGAGGTATAATCGCGCTTTCTTTGGACAGACATATTAGCTTCGACTAATATGCATACGCGACGGGGTAAGCGATGAACATGGCGGTCAACATGGATTTCGAACAGGCACGCTTCAACATGATCGAGCAGCAGATCCGACCGTGGGAGGTGCTGGATCCGGAAGTGCTCGGCCTGCTGTCGCAGGTGAAGCGCGAGGAGTTCGTGCCGGAAGGCAGCAAGCTGCTGGCCTTCGCCGACGTCGAGCTGCCGCTGGCCAACGGTTCGACGATGCTCGAGCCGAAGGTCGAGGCCCGGCTGCTGCAGGAAGCCGGCGTCAAGCCGAGCGACAAGGTGCTCGAGATCGGCGCCGGCAGCGGCTACATGGCGGCGCTGCTCGCCGCCCGTGCGGCGTCGGTGACCTCGGTCGAGATCGACGGCGCCCAACTCGAAGTCGCCCGCCAGAACCTGGCGCGCGCCGGCATCGGCAACGTCAACCTGGTCAAGGGTGACGGCGCCCGCGGCTGGCCGAGCGGCGCGCCCTACGACGTGATCGTCGTCTCCGCGTCGCTGCCGGTGCTGCCGGCCGACATGCTGCAGCAGCTGAAAGTCGGCGGCCGCCTGGTGGCGATCGTCGGCGAGGCGCCGGCGATGGAGGCGCAGCTGGTGGTGCGCACCGGCGACGCCACCTTCAACACCGTGAACCTGTTCGAGACCGTGACGGCGCCGCTGAAGAACGCCGTCCAGCGCGAGCAGTTCGTTTTCTAGGCTCCCGGAGACGAATGCGACAGATCTCGGCAAACGAACTCGCGGAATGGCTGGCGGCTGCCGGCCGCAACGAGCGCCCCGGCCCCGTGCTGCTCGACGTGCGCGAACCGTGGGAAGTGGCGATCTGTCGCATCGAGGGTGCGCTCGCGATGCCGATGGGCAGCGTGCCGGCGCGCCAGCAGGAACTCGATCCGGACGCCGAGACGGTGGTCGTCTGCCACCACGGCGTCCGTTCCTACCAGGTTGCTCTCTTCCTCGAGCGCAACGGCTTTGCTTCCGTCCATAACCTCAGCGGCGGCGTCGCGGCCTGGGCCGACGACGTCGATCCGTCGATGCCGCGTTACTGACCAGCGGGTTCCTGTCATGCCCTCGATGAAAAAACTGTCCCTCCTTCTTGCCGCTGCCTGCCTCGCCGGCAGCGCCGGCGCCGCCGACCTGCTGCAGGTCTACCGGCTGGCGCTGGATAACGATCCGCAGTTCCTCGCCGCCCGCCACCAGGCCGACGCTGGTCGCGAAAAGGAGGCGCAGGGGCTGTCCGGCCTGTTGCCGACGCTGGGCGCGTCGGCCAACACGCAGTGGAATGACCTCGAGCGCAAACTGGACAGCTCCGGCGTCACGGCGAAGGCGCAATACAACAGCAATGGCTACACGGTGACGCTGACGCAGCCGCTGTTCCGCTGGCAGAACGTGGTCACCTGGCAGCAGGGCAGGATGCAGGCGGCGCAGGCCGAGGCGCAGTTCGCGCAGGCGAAGCAGGACGTCATCCTGCGCGTCGCGCAGGCCTACTTCGACGTGCTCTACGCCGAGGAGAACCTGCGCGCGCTGCAGGCGCAGAAGAAGGCGATCGCGCAACAGCTGGAGCAGGCGAAGAAGAACTTCGAGGTCGGCACGGCGACCATCGTCGACACGCACGAGGCGCAGTCGCGCTTCGACCTGGCGACGGCGCAGGAGATCGCCGCCGACAGCGACCTGGAGATCAAGCGGCGGGCGCTGGAAGTGGTGGTCGGCCGCGATCCGGGCGCGCTCGCGCAGCTGCGCGACAAGGCCGCGCTCGAACGGCCGCGGCCGGACGTGATGGCGCGCTGGGTCGAGGCCGCCGAGAAGGACGCGATCGCGGTGCAGCTGCAGCAGTTGGCGCTGGAGGTCGCCGCCAAGGAAGTCGAGAAGAGCCGCGCCGGCCATTACCCGACGCTGGATGCCGTCGTCGCGCACGGCAACGCGGCGCAGAGCGCCGCGCTGCCGCTGTCGACCGGTCCCGTGTCGCCGGGTTTCGAGACGCGCTCGAACACCGCCGCGCTGCAGCTGAACATCCCGCTGTTCCAGGGCGGCTTCGTCAACTCGAAGACGCGCGAGGCGGCAGCCAGCCGCGAGGCCGCCCGCCAGCAGCTCGAGGCTGCCCGCCGCAACGCCGCGCAGGCGGCGCGCCAGGCCTATCTCGGCGTCGCCAACGGCACCGCGCAGGTGGCGGCGCTGAAGGCGGCGCTGGTCTCCAGCCAGAGCTCGCTCGAATCGAACCGGCTCGGCTACGAGGTCGGCGTGCGCATCGGCATCGACGTGTTGAACGCCGAGCAGCAGCTCTACGCGACCCGCCGCGACCTGGCCAAGGCCTGGTACGACACGCTGCTGGCGCAGCTGCGGCTGAAATCCGCGGTCGGCACGCTGGAAGAGGCCGATCTGGCCAAGGTCAACGCGCTGCTCGCGCAGTAAGCGTCGCCAGCAGCGCCATCGTCCGCGCGGTCGCGCCCTGGTGGGCGCGGCTGAACGCGATCGCCTGTTCCTTCATTTCCACCCGCTGCTCCGGATGCGTGAGCAGCGCCGTCACCGTTTCCGCCAGTTCGTCGGCGCCGGCGATGCGCCGTGCGGCGCCGCAGGCCACCGCGTCGTCGGCCGCCTGCGCGAAGTTGAAGGTGTGCGGGCCGACGATCACCGGGCAGCCGCAGGCCGCCGCCTCGATCAGGTTCTGCCCGCCGAAGGGCAGCAGCGAGCCGCCGATCAGCGCCAGGTCGGCGGCCGCGTAGTAGCTCGCCATCTCGCCCATGCTGTCGCCCAGCCAGACCTGTGTGCCGGCGTCCGGAATTTCCTCCAGGCTGCGCCGCTTCACCGTGAGGCCGCGGCCGGCGACCAGTGCGGCGACCTCGGCGAAGCGCTGCGGGTGGCGTGGCACGACGATCAGCAGCGCATTCGGCACGGCGGCCCGGACGAAGGCGTCGAGGACCAGCGCCTCCTCGCCGTCGCGCGTCGACGCCGCCAGCCACGCCGGCCGGCCGCCGATCTCGGCGCGCCAGTTGGCGCCGCGGGCGAGCTTCGCCGGGTCCGGGGTCACGTCGAACTTGAGGTTGCCGGTAACCTGCGGCGCGCGCGCGCCGACGCTCGCCAGTCGTTCGGCGTCGTCGGCGGTCTGCGCGGCGACCAGGTCGAGCGCGGCGAAGGCCGGCGCCACCAGCGCGGCGAAGCGCCGGTAGCCGCGCTGCGACTTCGCCGACAGGCGGGCATTCACCAGCGCCAGCGGGATGCCACGGGTCTTTGCCGCGGCGATGACGTTCGGCCACAGTTCGGTTTCCATGAAGATGCCGATCTCCGGCCGGAAACGGTCGAGGAAGCGCGCCGCCGCGTCCGGCAGGTCGTAGGGCAGGTAGGCCTGGGCGACGCGGCCCGGGTGGCGGTCGATGTACATCCGCCCGGTCTCGCGCCCGGTCGGCGTCATGTGCGTGAGCAGCAGCGTGTGCCGCGGGTGGGCGGCGAGCAACGCCTCGATCAGCGGCTCGGCGGCGCGCGTCTCGCCGACCGAGACGGCGTGCAGCCAGAGCAGCGGACCTTGCGGCGCCGCCGGATAGAAGCCGTAGCGCTCGCCGACGTGCCGCCGGTACTCCGGCTGCTTGCGGCCGCGCAGCAGCAGGCGCAGCCAGATCAGCGGCTGCGCCAGGTAGAAGGCGAGCGAGTAGAGCAGGCGCGCCATCAGCCGGAGAGCGCCTCGTCGGCAGTGGCGAGCACCTCGCCGACCGCCGGCGGCCGGCCGGCGCCGCCGAGGTTGCGGGCGAAGCCGGCGCCGGCGACGCCGGTCAGCGCCGGCTCGGTGGCGGTGTAGAGGGCGACGGTCGGCACCTGCAGCGCCGCGGCGAGGTGGGCGAGGCCGGTGTCGACGCCGACTGCCAGCCGCGCGCGGCCGAGGACGCCGGCGAGTTCGCGGATCGACAGCGGCGGCGCGGCGACGGCGCCGGGAATCGCCGCCGCGATGCGCGCCGCGCGTTCCCGCTCGACCGCGTTGCCGGCCGGCAAAATGGGGGACAGACCCCGTTTTTCCAGCGCCCGGCCGAGCGCGATCCAGTCGGCTTCCGGCCACAGCTTGTCGTCGCGGCTGGTGGCGGTGAGCAGCACCGCGAGCGGCGTCTCCGGCAGCCAGGCGGCGGCGAAGGCCGGCGCGGCGATGCCGTAGTCGAGCGCCGGCGGCGGCGCATAGCCGAAGGCGGCGGCGGCCAGCCGGCGGTTGCGCTCGACCGCGTGCAGCTCGCGCGGCACGGCGAAGGTCTGGTCGTAGAAGCGGGCGGCGAGCGGCTCGCGCGCCGAGTTGCGGTCGTGGCCGAGGCGGCGGCCGGCGGCCAGCGTCGCGATCAGCGCGCTCTTCAGCAGGCCCTGCGTGTCGAGCACCGCGTCGTAGCCGCCGCCGGCGAGGCGGCGGCGCAGCGCGCCGATCTCGCGCCAGGTCGCGCCCGAGAAAAGCCGCTTGCGCCAGCGGCGGACGGCGACCGGGATCGTCTCACGGACCGCCGGCGACAGGCGCGGGATGTCAGCGAACGACTCCTCGACGCACCAGTCGATCTCGATGCCGGGGATCTGCCGGGCGAGGTCGGCGGCGACCGGCAGGTTGTGGATGACGTCGCCGAGCGAGGAGGTTTTGACCAGCAGGATGCGCATCGCAGGTAAAATAAGGCCCTTTGCCCCGGCAAAGGCCGCATTATAAGGGATCGCCCGCATGCAGCGCCCCGCTTCCCCGTCGTCGTCCCCCGTCCGTCACGCCGTTCGCGGCGCGGCGGCGCCCGCTCGCGCGGAGGCGACGCGATGAAGGTGCTGGTCACCGGCGGCGCCGGCTACATCGGCTCGCATGCCTGCGTCGAACTGCTGGCGGCGGGCTGCGAGGTGCTCGTCCTCGACAACCTGTGCAATTCGAAAATGGAGGCGCTCTCCCGCGTTGCCTGCATCGCCGACCGCGCGCCGGAGTTCGTGTGCGGCGACGTGCGCGACGGCGATGCGCTCTCCCGGCTGTTCGCCGCGCACTGCATCGACGCGGTGATCCACTTCGCCGGGCTGAAGGCGGTCGGCGAGTCGGTCGAGCAACCGCTCGCCTACTACGACAACAACGTGCACGGCAGCCTCGCGCTGCTGCGGGCGATGGATGAAGCCGGCGTGCGCACGCTGGTCTTCAGCTCGTCGGCGACGGTCTACGGCGATCCGGCATCGGTGCCGATCCGAGAGGATTTCCCGCTGTCGGCGACCAATCCCTACGGGCGCAGCAAGCTGATGGTCGAGGACATCCTGCGCGACCTGGCGCGCGCCGACGCACGCTGGCGGCTGGCGATCCTGCGCTACTTCAACCCGGTCGGCGCACACGAATCGGGGCTGATCGGCGAGGATCCGGCCGGCATCCCGAACAACCTGATGCCTTTCGTCAGCCAGGTCGCGGCTGGCAGACGGCCGGAACTGGCGGTGTTCGGCGACGACTACCCGACGCCGGACGGCACCGGTGTGCGCGACTACATCCACGTCGTCGACCTCGCGCGCGGGCACCTGAAGGCGCTCGACGCGCTGCGGCAGCGCCCCGGCGTGCTCACCGCCAACCTCGGCACCGGCCGCGGCTACTCGGTGCTGGAAGTGGTCGCCGCCTTCGCCCGCGCCAGCGGCCGCGCGATCCCGTACCGCATCGCGCCACGCCGTGCCGGCGACGTCGCCGCCTGCTACGCCGATCCGGCATATGCGGCCGAGGTGCTCGGCTGGCGCGCCGAGTTCGATCTCGATCGGATGTGTGCCGACGCCTGGCGCTGGCAATCGATGAACCCCGACGGCTACGGCGTGGCGGACTGATGTGCGGGATATAGGAGTGACCGCAAAGTTTTCTAGGTGGCTGTTTTTGGCAGTTGATTTGAGGTGACAACAATGAAAATCACGGTAGTGGGTACTGGCTATGTCGGATTGGTGAGCGGCGCATGTTTGGCCGATGTCGGCAATGACGTGCTGTGCATCGATGTCGACGCGAAAAAAATTCGTTTGCTGCAGGAAGGCGGTATGCCGATCTACGAGCCCGGGCTGAAGGAAATCGTTCGCCGCAATGTCGCAGCAGGGCGTCTGCGGTTCACCACTGACATCCAGGCGTCGGTCGAGCATGGAACGATTCAGTTCATCGCGGTCGGCACTCCACCTGATGAAGATGGGTCAGCAGATTTGCAGTATGTGCTTGAAGCTGCGCGCAATATCGGCCGGTATACGAGCGGCTACCGGGTTGTTGTCGACAAATCGACCGTGCCGGTTGGGACTGGCGACAAAGTGCGTTCCGTAATCGCGGAAGAACTGGTGAAGCGGGGCGAGAAGCACGAGTTCAGCATCGTGTCGAATCCGGAATTCCTCAAGGAAGGAGCTGCCGTCGGTGATTTCATGCGGCCGGACCGCATCGTCGTCGGCGCCGAAGACGATCGTGCGATCGAACTGATGCGGACGCTGTACGCACCGTTTCAGCGCAACCATGAACGAATGATCGTCATGGACGTCCGCTCGGCAGAGCTGACCAAGTATGCCGCGAACGCGATGCTGGCGACGCGCATCAGCTTCATGAACGAATTGGCCAACCTGGCCGAAAGGCTAGGGGCGGATATCGAGCACGTCAGACAGGGGATCGGGGCCGATCCGAGAATCGGGTATCACTTCCTCTACGCTGGCTGCGGCTATGGCGGTTCGTGCTTTCCGAAGGACGTGCAGGCGCTCCGGCAAACAGCGCGTGTCGACGGCGGGATCGAGATGAAAGTGCTGAACGCGGTGGTGGCGGCGAACGATGCGCAAAAGCGCGTGCTGTTTGCAAAAACCGTGGCTCGCTTCGGCCACGATTTGAACACTCGCCGGTTCGCGGTGTGGGGGCTGGCGTTCAAGCCGAATACCGATGACATGCGCGAAGCGCCCAGTCGCTATTTGATTGCCGACTTGCTCGGCGCCGGCGCTGAAGTCGTTGCCTATGATCCAGTGGCGATGGCCGAAGCACGGCGCGTCTTCGGCGATCACGCGGCGCTTCGTTATGCTTCGACACCGCTGTCCGCTTTGGAGGGGGCGGATGCTCTGATCATTGTGACCGAGTGGAAAGAGTTTCAGTCGCCCGATTTTTCGGCAATCCGTGATCGGCTCAGAACGCCCGTACTCATTGACGGGCGCAATCTTTATGATCCGGAAGTCGTTCGTGCTTCCGGTCTCGATTACATTGCCATTGGGCGTGGGGGCTCTGCTTGAAGAAGAATCTGCTTGTTCCCGCGGCTGCACTTTGCTTCGCATATGGCAGCTAGCGTAGCTTGAATCCATGCCGAGGGCTAGGGCAGATGCCCCGAAAACTTGCAATCAGCGACACGCCGCTGGTTCTATCTTTGATCGCCAGAGCGCGCTGATTGGCAACCGATATAGCGGTAATTGTGAAATATGCGGTGCGCAATCAGATTCGGCGGCATCCAGGGAGATACCATGACCATCCTCGTCACCGGCGGCGCCGGCTTCATCGGCGCCAACTTCGTTCTCGACTGGCTGGCCCAGTCGGACGAACCCGTCGTCAATCTCGACAAACTGACCTACGCCGGCAACCTCGAGAACCTCAAGGCGCTGCAGGGCGATGCGCGCCACTTCTTCGTCCGCGGCGACATCGGCGACCGCGAGCTGGTCGCCGCGCTGCTCGCGCAGCACCGGCCGCGCGCGGTGATCAGCTTCGCCGCCGAGAGCCACGTCGACCGCTCGATCCACGGGCCGGGCGAGTTCATCCAGACCAACATCGTCGGCACCTTCCATCTGCTCGAGTGCGTGTGCGCCCACTACGCGGCGCTCGCCGACGCCGAGCGGCAGGCCTTCCGCTTCCTGCACGTGTCGACCGACGAGGTATACGGCTCGCTGGCGGCGAACGATCCGCCCTTCACCGAAAGCAACCCGTACCAGCCGAACAGCCCGTACTCGGCGTCGAAGGCCGCCTCCGACCACCTTGTCCGCGCCTACCACCACACTTATGGCCTGCCGGTGCTGACGACCAACTGCTCGAACAACTACGGCCCCTACCAGTTCCCGGAGAAGCTGATCCCGCTGATGATCCACAACGCGTTGGCCGGCAAGCCGCTGCCGATCTACGGCGACGGCCAGCAGATCCGCGACTGGCTATACGTCGGCGACCACTGCGCGGCGATCCGCCGCGTGCTCAAAGCCGGCAAGCTCGGCGAGGTGTACAACATTGGCGGCTGGAACGAGATGCCGAACTTGACGATCGTACATACGCTGTGCGACCTGCTCGACGCGGCGCGGCCGAAGGCGGCCGGTTCGTATCGCGACCAGATCGCCTACGTCACCGACCGTCCCGGCCACGACCGTCGTTACGCGATCGACGCACGGAAAATTGCGCGCGAGCTCGGCTGGCGGCCGGCCGAAACCTTCGCCACCGGAATCAAGAAGACCGTGCAGTGGTATCTCGAGAACGCCGGCTGGGTCGCCGACGTCACCTCCGGTGCCTACCGGCAATGGACCGAACAGAACTACGGGAAGCGCGCATGACCCCGATCCTGCTCTTCGGCTGCGACGGCCAGGTCGGCTGGCAGCTGCAGCGCTCGCTGTCGCCGCTGGGCGCCGTCACCGCGGTCGACCGCGCGCAGTGCGACCTCGCCGACCCGGCGGCGATCCGCGCGGCGATCGCCGCGGTGAAGCCGCGCATCATCGTCAACGCCGCCGCCTACACCGCGGTCGACCGCGCCGAGGGCGAGCCGGCGCTGGCGCAGGCGATCAACGCCACGGCGCCGACGGTGATGGCCGAGGCGGCGAAGCTGCTCGGTTCGCTGCTCGTGCATTATTCGACCGACTACGTGTTCGACGGCAGCAAGGCGACGCCCTACGTCGAGAGCGACCCGACCTGCCCGCTCTCGGTCTACGGCGCAACCAAGCGCGACGGCGAAGCGGCCATTCTTGCCGTCGGCGGCCGCGCGTTGATCTACCGTACCAGCTGGGTGTTCGGCGCGCGCGGCCACAACTTCGTGAAGACGATCCTGCGCCTTGCCGGCGAAGGCAGGCCGCTGCGCATTGTCGACGATCAGGTCGGGGCGCCGACACCGGCGGCGCTGATTTCCGACGTCACCGGGCAAGTGCTGGCGGCGTCCCGCCGCGGCACCCTGATCGAGGACGCTCGCCTCTATCATCTGACGGCGGCCGATCCGGTCAGCTGGTGCGGCTTCGCCCGCGAGATCCTCCGATTGGCGGCCGCCACGCCCGGCTTCGACGGGGTGCCTGCCCCAGAATCGGTGACGGCGATCGCTACTGCTGATTACCCAACGCCGGCGCGCCGGCCGGCGAACTCGCGGCTGGATTGCGGCAGGCTCGAGCGCGATTTCGACCTCGAACTGCCCGACTGGCGGCCGTTCCTTTCCCGCATGTTGCAGCTGCTTTCACTGAAGAGGGCGAATGGATACTGAGCAAGGTCGTCTGCGGAATCGTGCCCGGAAGGAAGTGGAGGGGGGGCAATGATCGTCCAGCCCGTCATCCTTTGCGGAGGCTCGGGAACACGTTTGTGGCCCTTGTCTCGCGAGCAGTATCCGAAGCAATTGCTCCGCCTTTGCGGCGATCATTCGATGCTGCAGGCGACGGCCTTGCGCCTCAACAATCTGCCGCTGACCGATGGTGCGCGGCTGGTGCCGCCGATCCTTGTCGGCAATGAGGAATACCGTTTCCTGATGGCGCAGCAACTGCAGGCCGTGGGCGTCCGCCATGCGCCGCTCATTCTCGAGCCCTGTGGCCGAAATACTGCGCCGGCGGTGACGCTGGCGGCCATGCATGCGCTTGGCGAAGGCGACGACCCGGTGCTGGTGGTGATGCCGGCGGACCACGTGATCCAGGATGTCGATGCGTTCCTCGGTGCAGTTGCGGAAGGCGTTCGTCTGGCAGCGGGTGGCCGCCTGGTGACGCTCGGCGTGCGCGCGACTTCGCCGGAGACCGGCTATGGCTACATCCAGGTTGGCGAGGCGCTCGCGGAAGGCGCGGGATTCGCTGTCGCAAAGTTCGTCGAGAAACCGGATGCACTGACGGCTGCGGCCTATCTCCAGGATGGCGGATATCTCTGGAACGCCGGCATCTTCGTTTTCAAGGCCTCGGTCTGGCTGGAAAATATCCGGCTTTGCCGTCCCGATATCGCGGAGGCGGTCGAGGTGGCCTATGCGGGCCGACTGCTTGATGTCGACTTCATGCGTCCGGCCAAGGCGGATTTTGAGCGCAGCCCGAGCGATTCGATCGACTACGCGGTTCTTGAGCGTCTGGCCGGCAGCGGTGAGGATTCGGGAGCGGTGGCCGTCGTTCCGCTGAACGCGCGCTGGTCAGACCTCGGTGCATGGAGTGCGCTCTGGGAGATCGGCGAGAAGGACGGCCAGCACAACGTGTTGATGGGCGACGTCCTGGCAGTCGATACGCACGATACGCTGGCCGTATCCGAAGGGCGGCTGGTGGCCTGCGTCGGGCTGGAAGGCATGGTGGTGGTAGAAACTCCCGACGCCGTCCTGGTTGCGGACAAGGCGAAAATCCAGTCGGTGAAGGAACTGGTCGCTCTGCTGAAGGGCTCACAACGCAGCGAAACGCAGTCGCACCGCAAGGTCTATCGTCCCTGGGGTTGGTACGACAGCGTCGACCGTGGCCAGCGCTTCCAGGTCAAGCACATTGTCGTCGCCCCGGGGGCGGCGCTCAGTCTGCAGATGCATCACCACCGGGCCGAGCACTGGGTGGTGGTGTCCGGGACAGCGCGGGTGACGAGGGGCGAGGAGGTGCTGATGGTGACCGAGAACCAGTCGACCTATATCCCGCTCGGCACCGTCCACCGGCTGGAGAACCCCGGCAAGGTGCCGCTGGAGATCATCGAGATCCAGTCGGGCAGTTACCTCGGTGAGGACGACATCGTCCGCTTCAACGACAACTACGGGAGGTCGGGTACATGACGAAGACAGCGCTGATTACCGGTGTCACCGGACAGGACGGAGCCTATCTGGCCGAATTCCTGCTGAAAAAGGGCTACGTCGTTCATGGCATCAAGCGGCGGGCGTCGCTGTTCAACACCGATCGCGTCGACCATCTGTACCAAGATCCGCATGTCTCGAACCGCAACTTCGTGCTGCATTACGGCGATCTGACCGACTCGACCAATCTCATCCGCATCATCCAGCAGGTGCAGCCGGATGAGATCTATAACCTGGCGGCGATGAGCCACGTCGCCGTCAGCTTCGAAACGCCGGAATACACGGCCAACGCCGACGGCATCGGCACCCTGCGGCTGCTCGAGGCGATCCGCATCCTCGGCCTGGAGAAGAAGACGCGCTTCTATCAGGCCTCGACCTCCGAACTCTACGGCCTCGTGCAGGAAACACCGCAGAAGGAAACGACGCCCTTCTATCCGCGCAGCCCGTACGCGGTGGCCAAACTCTATGGCTACTGGATCACGGTCAACTACCGCGAGGCTTACGGCATGTATGCCTGCAACGGCATCCTGTTTAACCATGAGAGCCCGATTCGCGGCGAGACCTTCGTCACGCGCAAGATTACGCGGGCCGTGGCACGCATGGCGCTCGGCCTGCAGGAATGCCTCTACCTCGGCAACCTGTCGGCGCTGCGCGACTGGGGGCATGCGCGCGATTACGTCGAGATGCAGTGGCTGATGCTGCAACAGGAAAAGCCCGACGACTTCGTGATTGCCACCGGCGTGCAGTACAGCGTGCGCCAGTTCGTCGAGTTCGCTGCTGCCGAACTGGGGATCGAGTTGCGCTGGGAAGGCGAGGGGCAGAACGAAGCCGGCATCGTTGCGGCCGTTCTGGACAAGGACGTGCGGGTGAAGGTCGGCGATACGATCGTCCGCGTCGATCCTCGTTACTTCCGCCCGACCGAGGTCGAGACCCTGCTCGGCGATCCGGGCAAGGCCAAGGAGAAGCTCGGCTGGTCGCCGAAAACCTCGCTGCAGGAACTGGTACGGGAAATGGTCCAGGCCGATTACTCGGCTGCGAAGCGCGACGCGCTGGTCAAGATGGCCGGTTTCCAAGCCTACGACTACCACGAATAGCGCCATGGAAAAACACGCCAGGATTTATGTTGCCGGTCACCGCGGACTGGTCGGTTCGGCGCTGGTAAAGCATCTGCGGGAGGAGAGGTTCGCCAACCTGCTGTTGCGTACGCACGGGGAGCTAGATCTCACCGACCAGCGGGCGACCGAGGCCTTCTTCGCGGCAGAAAGGCCGGACTACGTGTTTCTGGCAGCGGCCAGGGTTGGCGGCATCCATGCGAACAACGTTTATCCGGCAGAGTTCATCCGCGACAATCTGGCGATTCAGACCAATGTGATCCATGCCGCCTACCGGCACGGTGTGCAGAGGCTGTTATTTCTCGGGTCGAGCTGCATCTATCCGAAGCTGGCACCGCAGCCGATGCGCGAGGCGCATCTGCTCACCGGGCCGCTGGAGCCGACCAACCGCCCGTACGCGCTGGCCAAGATCGCCGGCATTGAGATGTGTTGGAGTTACAACCGCCAATACGGCACGAAGTACCTGGCGGTGATGCCGACCAATCTCTACGGCCCGGGCGACAACTATCACCCGGAGAACAGCCACGTCATTCCGGCGCTGGTCCGCAAGTTCCACGAAGCAAAGGTGACGGGGGCGCCGTCGGTCACCGTCTGGGGCTCCGGCACGCCGCGGCGCGAGTTCCTGTACAGCGATGATATGGCCGCGGCCTGCGTCTTCCTGATGTCCTTGCCGGATTCCTTGTTTTCGCGGCTGCTGGGCAGTGACGAAGCGGCGACGGGTGAATTCTGCCCGCCGCTGGTAAACTTGGGAACCGGGCAGGATCAAACGATCCGTGATCTGGCGCTGTTGGTGAAGGATGTTGTCGGCTTCGCCGGAGAAGTGGTTTTCGATAAGACCAAGCCGGACGGTACGCCGCGAAAACTGCTGGATGTCGGGCTGCTGACCAGCCTTGGCTGGCGTGCCCGCACCAATTTGCGAGATGGCCTCGTGCTGGCTTATCGGGATTTTCTGTCGACTTCGGCCAACTGAGCCGACATTTCTAACGTGTCTATAGTTCGAGAGGTTTTAGGCGTGCGACGCAAAGGCATCATCCTCGCCGGTGGCGCCGGCACCCGCCTCCACCCGGCCACGCTCGCCGTCTCCAAGCAGCTGCTACCGGTGTTCGACAAGCCGATGATCTACTACCCGCTGACGACGCTGATGCTCGCCGGCATCCGCGAAATCCTGGTGATCTCGACGCCGCAGGACACGCCGCGCTTCGAGCAGCTGCTCGGCGACGGTTCGCAGTGGGGCATCGAGCTGACCTACGCGGTGCAGCCCAGCCCGGACGGTCTGGCGCAGGCCTTCATCATCGGCGACCAGTTCATCGGCGACGACCTCTCGGCGCTGGTGCTCGGCGACAACATTTTCTACGGCCACGACTTCCACCGCCTGCTCGGCAGCGCCGCGGTGCGCGACGACGGTGCGACCGTCTTCGCCTACCACGTGCATGATCCCGAGCGCTACGGCGTCGCCGAGTTCGATGCCGCGGGGAAGGCGGTCAGCCTCGAAGAGAAGCCGAGGCAGCCGAAATCGAACTACGCGGTGACCGGCCTCTACTTCTACGACCGGCAGGTCGTCGAGCTGGCCAGGAACCTGAAGCCGTCGGCGCGCGGCGAACTGGAAATTACCGACCTCAACCGCCTCTACCTGGAGCAGGGCAACCTGTCGGTCGAGATCATGGGCCGCGGATACGCTTGGCTCGATACCGGTACGCACGAGTCCCTGCTCGAAGCCAGCCAGTTCATCGCCACGCTGGAAAAGCGGCAGGGGCTCAAGGTCGCCTGCCCCGAGGAAATTTCATGGCGCCAGGGCTGGATCGATGCCGCGCAACTGGAGAAACTTGCTGCGCCGCTGGCCAAGAATGGCTATGGGCAGTATCTGCAGCGGCTGCTGAAGGAATCGGTTTTCTGACCGCACTCCGCCGGCCGTTCGTCCCGAGTGGCGCGAAGCGCATATCGAAGGACCAAGGACAGAGTAGGCAAAGAAATGAAAGCAACTCCCCTCGAGATTCCCGACGTAATCCTGCTCGAACCGCGCGTGTTCGGCGACGATCGCGGATTTTTCTTCGAAAGCTACAACCGGCAGGCGTTCCGGGAGGCGACCGGGATCGATCCGGATTTCGTCCAGGACAACCACTCCCGTTCGACGCAGGGCGTGCTGCGCGGCCTGCACTACCAGTTGCCGCCGAAGGCGCAGGGCAAGCTGGTGCGGGTCGTTGCCGGCGAGGTATTCGACGTCGCCGTCGACATCCGCAAGGGGTCGCCGACCTTCGGCCGGTGGGTCGGCGAGGTGCTGTCGGCCGAAAACAAGCGGCAGATGTGGATTCCGCCGGGGTTCGCGCACGGCTTTCTGGCCTTGTCGGAGACGGCGGAGTTTTTGTACAAGACGACGGACTATTACTCGCCGGCGCATGAGCGGTGTGTTCTTTGGAATGATTCTGACGTCGGGGTGATTTGGCCGAGCATTTTCCCTGCGGGCAACTATCCAGTTCTTTCGACAAAGGATGCAAACGGGATGGTGTTGCGAGAAATGACAGGTTGCCCATGAAGTATAATGATCGGCTGTGGCTGCTGTCGCTGCATTTTTCTAGTTTTGTGATCGCCTATCAGGAAGCGATGCTGACCAACCTTGAGTTGCATAATGGGTAACAGATACTCACTGAAAAAACGCGTTTTGGTAACCGGCGGGGCTGGCTTCTTGGGTTCTCATTTATGTGAGAGGCTTCTTGCTGAGGGGTGTGACGTCCTTTGCGTCGACAATTTTTTCACTGGTACACGTGACAATATTCTCGGGCTCTTCGATAACCCGCATTTCGAGCTGCTGCGGCACGATATTTCGCAGCCGCTCAACGTCGAGGTTGACGAGATCTACAACCTCGCCTGTCCCGCGTCGCCGATCCACTATCAGTTCGACCCGGTGCAGACCACCAAGACCAGCGTCATGGGGGCGATCAACGTGCTTGGGCTGGCCAAGCGGACCAAGGCCAAGGTGCTCCAGGCATCGACCAGCGAGGTCTATGGCGATCCGACCGTGCATCCGCAGCCGGAGTCGTACTGGGGCAACGTCAACCCGATCGGCACTCGAAGCTGCTACGACGAGGGCAAGCGCTGCGCGGAGACCCTGTTCTTCGACTACTGGCGGCAACATGCGATGCCGATCAAGGTCGTCCGGATCTTCAACACCTACGGTCCGCGCATGCACCCCAACGACGGTCGCGTGGTCAGCAACTTCATCGTCCAGGCGCTGCGCGGCGAGGACATCACGATCTACGGAGACGGCTCGCAGACCCGCAGCTTCTGTTACGTGGACGACCTGATCGAGGGCTTCGTCCGCATGATGGCTTCGCCAGCCGAATTCGTCGGCCCCGTCAACATGGGCAATCCGGGCGAATTCACGATGCTCGAGCTGGCCGAGGCCGTGCTGCGGCTGACCGGGTCGAAGAGCCACCTGCGCTTCCTGCCGCTGCCGCAGGACGATCCGAAGCAGCGCCAGCCGGACATTTCGCTCGCCGGCGAGCGGCTTGGCTGGGCACCCACGGTACCTCTTGAAGTTGGGCTCACCCGAACAATTGAATATTTCCGCATCCTGACCGGGAAATGATCGCGCCGTAGGCGACAACTACCAGTGCGAGCAGTCAGCGCTGATGGTCGCGGCGAAGCAATCACACTCCAACGATGAATATTTCCGAATCGCGTCACGACCGGGCGCTTCTCCTCGATCGCGACGGCGTGATCAACGTCAACCACGGCTACGTTCATTCGAAGGACAACTTCGACTTCATCGAAGGCATCTTCGACCTGGTCCGCACCGCGCGTGCGCTGGGCTATCGCGTCGTGGTTGTCACCAATCAGGCTGGGATCGGGCGTGGCTACTATTCGGAGGCGCAGTTCCACGAGTTGACAGCGTGGATGTGCGAACAGTTCGAACGGCAAGGCGCCCCCATCGACAAGGTGTATTTCTCGCCCTACCACCCGACGGCGGGGATTGGTGAATACCGGCAGGACGAGGACACGCGAAAACCCGGTCCCGGGATGATCCTGAGGGCGCACCGCGAGCTCGGCGTATCGCTGGAGAAGTCGATTCTCATCGGCGACAAACCGAGCGACATCCAGGCTGGGGTCGCTGCCGGCGTGGGGTTGAATATCCTCTTCTCGAACGAGTCCCCCGCCGCGCTCGAAGGGCTCCGTTACGTCCCGGTGCGCACTCTGAAGGACGCGATCTCCTGCCTGGAGGGCGCCGGAACGGCGCTGGCCTTGCGATGAAGATGCTGGTGCTCGCGGGAGGTTTCGGTACCCGGCTTCGGGATGTCGTCAACGACGTCCCGAAGCCGCTGGCGCCGGTCGGGACGACGCCCTTCCTGCATTACCAGGTCGAGCACTGGATCGCTCAGGGTGTCCGGTCCTTCGTCTTTCTCCTGCACCACCAGGCGGATCTCATCGATCGCTTCATCGACGCGCGGCGCGACGGTCTGCTGGCAGGTTGCACCGTGCAGTCGATCACCGAGCCGCAGCCGCTCGACACGGGCGGCGCCGTCGCCTACGCGGTCAGGTATCTCGGCCTCGAAGGCGAATTCCTGGTCACCAACGCCGACACTTGGCTCGGGTCCGGAGTGCGCGAACTCGAAAGCGCCGGCGCCGACGCGATGATCGTCGTCCGGCAGGCGGATGTTTCCCGGTACGGACAGGTCGAGGTCGACGACGCCGGGTTCGTGTGCGCCTTCCGTGAAAAGGGCGAAAGCCGTGGAGCAGGCTGGATCAACGCCGGCCTGTGCGCACTTCAGGCCGAGCACTTCACGGCATGGGACGGGCAGCGCCTGTCCCTGGAAAAGGACGTCTTCCCGAAACTGCTCGCGGCGCGCCGATTGCGGGCGGTTCCGCTGGAGTCGGATTTCATCGACATCGGGGTTCCCGAGGACTACCGGCGCTACTGCCGTTGGCAGGAGCGCGATCGCGAGGGCAAGCTGTGCAGCTGAACAAGTTCCTGATCGCCGAGGCGGCGTCGATGCGCGACGCGCTCTCCCAGATCGAAAGCAACCACCATGGCATCGTCCTGACGACGGACGATTTCGGCGCCGTCACCGGGCTGGCGACCGACGGCGACATCCGGCGCCGCCTGCTCGAAGGCGGCACGCTCGACGATCGCATCGGATCCTGCGCCAATCGCGACTTCGTCTGGGAGACGCCGGAAACGTCGCGCGAGTCGCTGATGAAGAAGCTCGACCACCGGATCCGGGTCATCCCGATCCTCGACAAGGACCGTTGCCTGGCCGGCATCGTCAGCCGCGACCACCTGCCCGTCCAGGTCGAGGAGGCGGTCTACGCGCGCGCGCGCTCGCCGGTACGGATCAGCTTCGGCGGCGGCGGTTCGGACCTCACGCATTACTTCTCCGAGATCGGCGGCGCCGTCATCAATACGACGGTGTCCCTGTACAGCCACGCGACGCTCCGGATCCGCGACGACAGCCGGATCGTCGTCTCCTCGCGCGACCTCGGCCAGACGCTGGTGGCGGACGACCTTCCGGCCGTCTTGCGGCAGGAGGGGCGCTTCGGCCTGGTGCAGGCGCTTCTCAAGGCGATCAGCCCCGACTTCGGGTTCGAACTCTACCTGCACTCGGACTTCCCCATGAAGTCCGGCCTCGGCGGCTCCGCCGTCGTGTCGGCCTCGGTGCTCGGCTGCTTCAACCAGTTCCGGCGCGATCAGTGGGACCTGCATGAGCTGGCGGAACTCGCCTACCAGGCCGAACGCCTCTACCTGGGGGTTGCCGGGGGGTGGCAGGACCAGTACGCGACGGTGTTCGGCGGATTCAACTTCATGGAATTTCGCATGGACCAGAACATCGTCCATCCACTGCGCATCCACCCGGACACCCTGCTCGAACTGGAAGAGAGCCTCGTCCTCTGCGACACCGGCACGACCCACGACTCGGGCGACATCCACGAAGACCAGCGCCGCCAGATGCAGCAGGAAGACATCCGCAAGGTGGTCCGCGAAAACGTCGAACTCTCCTACCGCATGCGCAACCAGTTGCTGCGCGGGCGGCTGCTCGAATTCGGACATTCGCTGCACGAGGCCTGGCAATCGAAGCGCCAGTTCAGCAGCAAGATCTCCAACTCGCGCCTCGACCAGATCTACGACGGCGCGCGGCAGAATGGCGCGATCGGCGGCAAGCTGCTCGGCGCGGGCGGCGGCGGCTTCTTCCTCTTCTACGCGCCGCCTTTCTACAAGCACGACCTGATGGCCTACCTCGAAGGCCGCGGCCTCCATATCCGGCCCTTCCGCTTCGAACAGGAAGGCCTGCGCGCCTGGACCGTACGCGAACGCAGAAACCACATCGAAATGGAAAACACATGAGCTTCACGATCGGAAACCGTGAGGTCGGCAGCGGCCGGACCTACGTCATCGCCGAGATCGGCAACAACCACAACGGCAGCTTCGAGCGCGCGATCGAGATGATCGATCGGGCGGTCGACATGGGCGCCGACTGCGCCAAGTTCCAGATGCGCCACCTCGACGAGGTCTATCGCAAGCGCAGCCTGCGCAAGGACGGCGAGGACCTGGGCACCGAGTACATCCTCGACCTGCTCGCCCGCTTCGAACTCGGCGTCGACCAACACCGGAAACTCTTCGAGTACTGCCGCCAGAAGGGCATCGAGTACCTGTGCACGCCCTGGGACGAGAAGAGCGTCGCCGTGCTCGAAGGGTTCGGCGTTCCGGCCTACAAGGTGGCGTCGGCCGACCTCACCAACCTGCCCCTGCTCGACGTCCTGGCGCGCACCGGCAAGCCGCTGATCCTGTCGACGGGGATGAGCGCCACCGAGGAAGTCCGCGCGACGGTCGATTTCCTGAACGCCCGTGGCGCTCGCTACGCGTTGCTCCACTGCAACAGCACCTATCCGGCGCCGCTCCACGACATCAACCTCCGCTGGATGGGCGAGCTTCGCAAGATCCACCCGCTGGTCGGCTATTCGGGCCACGAGCGCGGCATCAACGTGTCGCTCGCCGCCGTGGCGCTCGGCGCCTGCATCGTCGAACGCCACTTCACGCTCGATCGGCTGATGGAGGGCCCCGACCACGCGGCCAGCCTTACCCACGCCGAGTTCAGGCAGATGATCGAGGGCATCCGCGAGATCGAGGAAGCGCTCGGCGACGGCCTGGCCCGCAAGCTTTCGCAAGGCGAGATGATCAACCGCGAGAACCTCGGCAAGAGCCTCGTCGCGGCGCGCCCGCTGTCCGCCGGTACGGTGCTCGGCGCCGGCGACGTCAAGATCCGCAGCCCGGGGCAGGGGTTGTCGCCGCAGAACTTCGCCCGTCTGGTCGGGCGAACCTTGCGGCGCGACATGCGCGAAGAAGACTTCTTCTACCCGTCGGACCTTGCCGACACCCGGGTCGAGCCGCGCGCCTACCGGTTCGGTAGGCCCTGGGGCGTGCCGGTCCGTTACCACGACTTCAAGGAGTACGCGGGCCGCATTTCCCCGGATCTGTGGGAGTTCCATCTCTCGTACTCCGACATGGACCTCGATCCCGCTGACTACCTCGGAGGAACCTACTCAGCCGACTACGTCGTGCATGCGCCCGAGCTCTTCTCGGGAAGCCGCCTGATGGACCTCGCGACGCCGGACGACGCGTACCGGAACGACTCGATCCGCGAAACCCAGCGCGTGATCGACATCACCCGCTCGCTGCGCAAGTTCTTCCCCAAGGCCCGACGCCCTATGATCGTCGCCAACATCGGTGGTTTCACCATGGACGAACCGTTGCCGGCCGACGTCATCGAGGGCTATTACCGGCGCTTTGCAAACAGCCTCGACGAACTCGACCGCGAGGGCGTCGAGATCATCCCGCAGACGATGGCGCCTTTCCCATGGCACTTCGGCGGCCAGCGTTACCAGAACATCTTCGTGAAGATCGACGAGATCGTCGAATGGTGCAGCCGCCTCGGCCTGCGGATGTGCTTCGACGTTTCGCACAGCCGATTGACCTGCAACCACCTGGGCTACGACTTCTACGACTTCGCGGCGAAGATCGCCCCGTTCACCGGGCACCTGCACCTGGGTGATGCCAAGGACCTGAACGGCGAGGGCCTTCAGATCGGCGAGGGCGACATCGACTTCGCGCGGCTGGGCGGCATCCTCAAGGCCGGGTGTCCCGGCGCCTCGTTCATTCCCGAAATCTGGCAGGGCCACAAGAATGGCGGCGAAGGCTTCTGGATCGCGCTCGAACGCCTGGAGGGCACGTTGTGAGCGGCACGTTGGTTGCCGAAATTTCCCGGCAGATCGAGGACTCGATCGCCGTCAAGCAGGCGGTGCTGCGGGACCCAGCCGCCCTGGCGCAGGTCGAGCGCGTCGCGCTCGTCTGTTGCGACAGCCTGCGCGGCGGCGGCAAGATCGTCTTCGCCGGCAACGGCGGCAGCTTCGCCGACGCGCAGCACCTGTCGGCCGAGTTCACCTCGCGCTTCCAGTTCGACCGCGCGCCGCTGGCCTCGCTGGCGCTCGCCACTAACAGCTCCGCGATCAGCGCGATCGGCAACGATTACGGCTTCGACCAGGTCTTCGCGCGCGAGCTCGAGGCCGTCGCGAAGCCCGGCGACGTCTACATCCCGATCACGACCAGCGGCAACAGCCCCAACATCATCGAATCGATCTGGGTCGCCCGGCGGCTCGGGCTGCCGACCTTCTGCCTCACCGGACAGTCGGGCGGGCTGGCGAACGGCCTCTGCGAATGCATCCGTGTGCCGTCGCAGGTCACCGCGCGCATCCAGGAATGCCATATCCTCCTCGGCCACATCCTCTGTGGCCTGCTGGAAAACATGATCTTCAAGGCGCCGGGCGGCCCGGGTCGGGAGGAATACGCATGACGTCCGTCGTTGCAATCATCCCCGCGCGCGGCGGGTCCAAGGGCATTCCGCGCAAGAACCTGGTCGACATCTGCGGCAAGCCCCTGCTCGCCTGGTCCATCCTCCAGGCGCGGAATGCGGCCGAAATCGACTCGGTCTGGGTCACCTCCGACGACGACGAGATACTCTCGGTCGCCGAAGCATACGGCGCGCGCCCGATCCGCCGCCCGCCCGAAATATCGGGCGACGCGGCGACATCCGAGTCGGCCTGGCTGCACGCCCTCGACGCGATCGAGGCGCAGGGCGTGGCGATAGACCTCGTCGTCGCCATGCAGGCGACGTCGCCGCTGCGAGAACCGTCCGACCTCGACGGGGGAATACAGGCGCTGCGCGAGCAGGGCTATGACTCGTTGCTCTCGGTGACCGAGGTCGAGGACTTTTTCACCTGGCGGATCGGTGCCGACGGCGGCGCCGAATCGGTGAACTACGACTACCGCAACCGGAAGCGCCGGCAGCAGATCGAGAAGCGCTATCTCGAAAACGGGTCGTTCTACGTCTTCCGCCCCGAACAACTTCGCCGCGACAACAACCGCCTCGGGGGCCGGATCGGGCTGTTCGCCATGAGCCGGTTCAAGATGTTCCAGATCGACAATCCCGAGGACATCGATCTCTGCTCCGCGATCATGCGTGGATTTCGGCTGGATCGGCCATGAGCGCGGGAGCCGGCGTGTTCAGCCTGCATGACCGCGTGGCAATCGTCACCGGCGCCTCGCGCGGCATCGGCCACGCCATCGCGCGGGGCCTCGCCGGCGCCGGCGCCACGGTGTTCGGCCTCGGGCGCTCGCCTGCTGCGCAAGGCGACGCGGCAGCGTTCTTGTATCGGACCTGCGACGTCACCGACAGCACGGCCTTCGGCAGCCTGGTCGAGGAGATCTTCGCCGGGCAAGGGCGGATCGACGTATTGGTCAATGCTGCGGGCATCACGCTTCCAGCGCAGGCGGCTGGCGATCCGTCCGCCGCCTTCCGCCAGACGATCGAATGCAACCTCACGGCCGTCTTCGAATGCTGTCGTGTGGTCGTGCCCTGCATGCTGCGCGGCGGCTACGGTTCGATCATCAACGTCACCAGCATCGGCGCGGCGCTGGGGTTCCCGGGAAACCCCGGCTACGTCGCCTCGAAGGGCGGCCTCGCCGCGCTGACGCGCGCGCTCGCGCTCGACCACAGCGCGCAGGGCGTCCGGGTCAACAATCTCGTTCCAGGCTACGTCCGTACCGCGATGACCGAAGGCAGCTACGCCGACCCCGAGCGCCGGCAGGCGCGGGCCGCGCGCACCATGCTCGGCCGCTGGGGCGAGGCGGACGAACTCGCCGGCGCCGCGATCTTCCTGGCCTCGCCGGCCAGCAGCTACGTGACGGGCACCGATCTCTACGTCGACGGCGGATGGGCCGCGAAAGGACTTTGATGGACATCGGATTCATGCAGGGCCGGTTGTGCGATCGGGTGGACGGGAAGATCCAGGCCTTCCCCTGGCGTGATTGGGAAATCGAGTTTCCGGCGGCCGAGCGCCTGGGCATCGGACTGATGGAGTGGACGCTCGACCATGACAGGTTGTACGAAAACCCGCTGATGACCGATGCCGGCCGCCAGCGGATCAGGCAGCTCTCCGCGCAACACGGCGTACGCGTCCAGTCGCTCACCGGCGACTGCTTCATGCAGGCCCCCTTCTTCAAGGCGGAAGGGGGCGCGCGCGAAACCCTGCTGGCCGACCTGCAGGCCATCCTCGATGCGTCGGCCGACGTGGGGATCAGGTACGTCCTGATTCCCCTGGTGGACAACGGCTCGCTCACGGCTCCGGAACACGAAGCGTCGCTGATCGACGGCCTGCTGCCGCTGCGCGAACGCCTCGTCCGACAGCGGATGAAGATCGTCTTCGAATCCGACTTTCCTGCAGCGCGCCTGGCGAGCTTCATCGACCGTTTTCCGGCCGACGCCTTCGGCATCAACTACGACATCGGCAACAGCGCCGCGCTCGGCTACGCGGCGGCCGAGGAGATCGGCAGCTACGGCCGGCGCATCGACAACGTCCACGTCAAGGACCGCGTGCTGCGCGGGACGACCGTGCCGCTGGGCACCGGCAATGCCGACTTCCCGACCGTGTTCTCGGCACTGCGCAAGGCGGGTTACGCCGGCAACTTCATCCTGCAAACTGCGCGCGCGGACGACGGTGACCATGCCGGCGCCATCGCCCGTTACCGCGACATGACCCTTGCTTGGTGGAACGCCAGTGGATCTTGAACTTTCCGGCAAGGTCGCCCTCGTCACCGGGTCGTCCTCGGGGATCGGGCTGGCGATCGCGCAAACGCTCGCCGCCGAGGGCGCCACGGCGGCGCTCAACGGCCGCGGCGCAGAGCGGCTCGCCGGTGCCGCGGCCACGGTGCCCGGCGCGTCGGCGTTCGCCGCCGACGTGAGGGCGCCCGAGGCGTGCCAGGCGCTCGTCCGCGACGTGCTCGAGCGGCACGGCCGGATCGACATCCTAGTCTGCAACGTTGGCAGCGGCGCTTCCGTGCCGCCGGGCCGCGAGACGCCCGACGAATGGCGGCGCGTTCTCGACCTCAACCTGCACGCGACCACGCAAATGGTGTGGGCTGCCACGGATGCTCTCGCGTCCGCGCGCGGCAGCATCGTCTGCATTTCGTCGATCTGCGGCATCGAGGCGCTGGGCTGTCCGGTCGCCTACGCCGCTGCCAAGGCCGCGCTCGAGAGCTTCGTGCGCAATGCCGCACGCCCCCTCGGCAAGCGGGGCGTGCGCATCAACAGCGTCGCGCCCGGCAACATCCTCTTTCCCGGCTCGGTCTGGGAAAGAAAGCTCGGCGAGGACCGCCCGGCCGTCGAATCGATGCTGGAACGCGACGTGGCCCTGAGCTGCCTCGGCCGGCCCGAGGACGTCGGCCGGCTCGTCGCCTATCTCGCATCCCCCGTGGCCGCCTTCGTCACCGGCGCCACCTACGTCGTCGATGGAGGACAGACCCGATCATGAACCCGCGTGCCCTGCAATTGCCCAAGCCTTTCGACCTGACCGGTCGCGTCGCGGTCGTCACCGGCGGCTCCGGTCTGCTGGGAGTCCAGCACGCACGCGCTCTCGCCGAGATCGGCGCCCGCGTCGTCATCGCCGACATCGATCTCGCCCGCGCCGAGGCGGAGGCCGGCAGGATTCGGTCCGATTTCGGCGATGACGCGGCAATGGCTCTGAAGCTCGACGTCACCCGCCAGGACTCAGTCCGCGAGGGGCTCGACACCGTCATCGAACGCCTCGGCGGCGTCCATGTGCTCGTGAACAATGCCGCGGTCGACCCGAAAGTGACCAAGGAAAGCATCGTCGAAACCTCGCGGCTCGAACACTTCCCGCTCGAGCAATGGCACTACCAGATCGACGTCGGCCTGACCGGCGCCTTCCTCTGCAGCCAAGCCTTCGGCGGCTGGATGGCCGGCCACGGGGGGGGCGCGATCCTCAACATCGCCTCCGACCTCGCGGTATTCGCGCCCGACCAGCGGCTCTACAGAAAGCCCGGCCTGCCGGACGACAGCCAGCCGGTCAAACCGGTCACCTACCCGGTCATCAAGACCGCGCTGCTCGGCCTGACGCGCTACCTCGCCACCTACTGGAACGAGGTCGGCATCCGCGTCAACGCGCTGTCGCCGGGAGGCGTCTACAACGGCCAGAACGACGAGTTCGTCGCCCGCCTGTCGCAACTGATTCCCCTCGGACGCATGGCGCGTGCCGACGAGTATCGGGCCGCGGTCCAGTTCCTGTGCTCGGATGCGTCGAGCTACATGACCGGGCAGAACGTGGTGATGGATGGGGGAAGGAGTACGTGGTGAGTGTTTGAGTGCGCCAGGTTACTCGGCGTTTGAATCCGCATTGATTTTTGTGATTATCGGGAAATATATGAATTCAGAATATTGGAATAAGTTCTATTCGGGAACCTTCGCTTTGGACATTCCAAGTCAGTTTTGTGCGATGTTTTGCCAGGAGGCCAAGCGTGGTACAAAAGTCGTCGAGTTTGGGTGCGGAAACGGCCGAGATTCACGGGTGATGGCGAGCCATGGGTTCCGCGTTCTTGGGGTCGATTCTTCTGTGAGCGCCATCGGCTATTGCGTGGAGCGTGCCGGGGACAACCACGGCAAGAGCCTGCAATATTTGAATTCAGATGTCACGAAATTGGACACGGAAGCAGTCAAATCGTTTGTAGGAGACGAGCCGTTTTATTTGTACAGCCGTTTCTTCCAACATACGATTACCGATGATGAACAAGAGCTGATGTTTTCGATTTTCGCTTCGATCGCTAACAGTTCTGTCACCGCGTATTTTGAATTCAGGAACGAAAATGATCGTGACACTCGCAAGGTCTTCGGGGATCACTACCGGCGCTACCAGACGACCGAGTATTTTTCTGGCGTGCTGGCAAGGTACGGTTTCGAGGTTGCTTACGCCGTAGAAGGTAAGGGGCATGCCAAGTACTTTGATGAGGATCCTCATGTGAGCAGAGTCATTGCTCGGATCCATCGGGAGGCACCGTAAATGTCTGGGAAGTCCGTGATCGATATTTTTCGTGAGATTAAGCGCGGATATTACGGAAGTAGGAAGAATGTCTTTGATGCCGAGCATTACTTCTTTCGTTGGTATCGACCGGTTTCTTTTTATCCTACTGCAGTTCTCATCAAGCATGGCGTATCGGCAAACGCGGTAACGGGTTTCGGCGCAATCTGTTTACTTGTCGCATTTGCGATGCTCGCAACGGGACAGCTAATGCTTGGAGCATTGCTGTACTTGTTTGCGTATCTCATTGATTTCATGGATGGCAATATCGCTCGTTATGCGGGGCATCCGACTTTTTTCGGGAAGATGATCGATGGGTTGGTCGACTCTCTGACCTTCCTGTTGTTCATGGCGCTTGCGTTGGGTAATGCGCGGTACGGAAATCCAGTATTTGGGGCGTCGGTCGAGTTGTTTCTTGGGGTGGCTACTGCATTTGGATTCCTGTTCAGAGCTTACTTCTACGTGCGGCTAACGTTCATTTTGTCCCAAGTACCGCAGGGGAATGTCGGGAGCGAAGGTGAGGCATCGGCGGGGCAGGGGGGTGTAGGCTCGCCAGCGGTCACTGCTGCAAGACCGCTTTTCCTGCGCTACGGAAAGAAGTTCTACTTTGGTCTGATTTCAGGAATGCCGGTTCTTCTGGTGCTCGCAGTCCTGCTGCGGGCCGTAAGTGTCTATCTGGCCGTGTATTTCGCTCTGTTCGTCCTTGCGACCTTGTTCGAAGTGGTCTACGGGCTTGTCAGGGTGCGTCGGAAGGACGCGTGAGGCAGGCCTGCATGTGCGCATCTCTCAAGCCACGGATTAATACGGACCTGGGGGGGCGGTCGCGTGTTTTCAGATAGTTCCAGGGGCCAGCTATTGAAGCACCTCGCGGGCGGCGCGACGATTTACGGAATGGTTGTAGTCGCGTCACGCCTGGGCTGGTTCATCCTGCTTCCGGTCTACTGGAAGTTTCTGACCCCAACGGACTTTGGCGTCATCGGGATCGTAATACTCACGCAAGGTTTTCTTGTGCCGGTGCTCGGACTCGGTTTGCACGACGCCGTTCAGCGCTATTACCCGGAGTGGAGCGAGGAGCAGCGGAGGGAGCGCCTGGGAACGATCTGGTTCGGGATCGTTGCCTGGAGCCTGGCGGTTTGTCTGTCGCTCACCATCGCGCACCGGGTGTTTAACCTAGTCTTCGAAAAGGTCGATTCTGTCCCTTTCTTTCTCGTGGGTCTCTGGACGGCATTCTTCATGACCTTGGTCGCGTTGCCGCTGTCGGTATTGCGAATCCGGGGCGAGGTGAAGCAGTTTTCCTATATCACGGCGGGGGTCTTCCTGACCCAGTCTGCGGCGAGCGTGATGATGGTTGCCGGGTTTTCGATGGGCGCGGCGGGTTATCTGCTCGGGGGCCTGATCGGAGCCGCGTGCTGGGCCGTCGGTCTCTCGGCGCACTACTGGCGCGGCGCCGTCGCTGCTTGGCGAGCGAGAAATCTTCGCGAACTGCTTTCCTACAGCCTTCCCATGGTTCCCGCGACGATCCTTGACGGAACGATCAGCCTGTTCGATCGCTACTTCCTCGACAAGCATGTTCCGCTTGCCACGATCGGTCTCTACAACGTTGCAAACCAGTTCGGATCGGCGGTTGTTGTCGTTAACCAGGGGCTCAAGTCGGCCTGGATTCCGTTTCTGTATCGTGTCATGCACGACCGCAAGGACGCGCCAGCCATCGTCGGCCTGTTTTCTTTCTACTACGTTGCCTTGCTGCTTCCGCCGGCGCTCCTGGTTGCCCTGCTTTCCAGAGAAATCATCGCGGTGTTCGACGAACGCTACCTAGAAAGCTACGCTTTCGTGCCGTGGATCGTCCTGACTGTCTACCTCCAGGCGGTTACTACGGCAATGGGACGGGGGCTGGATCTCTCCAAGAAGAACGCCCTCTGGCCTGTGATATCCGCGGTCCAGGTGGCGGCGTCACTGGTGGCGTTGAGCTACTTCGTTCCCGCTCATGGAGCGATAGGCGCCGCCTGGGCCATCGCAATTGCAGCAGGTGTGCGCGCCCTGGTGCAGATCGCGGTGGCCCACCGTGCCTATCCACGACCGTTCTATGGCCGGCGGCTCCTGATCTTGTGGTCGATGGGTTTGCTTACCTTCTGGGTCGGCTCACGAGCCGGATTCGATAGCGTCGCGCTTAGTGCCATCGCCAAGATGGCCGTCGTTGTGGCGGGTACCATCGCGACGGCGGCCATGGTGCTGGACCGCGGGTCAATGGACGACCTGCGCTCGTTTATCGGAAGCAAGGTGAGCAAGGCCAGGGGCCGGACGAACGAATGAACGACACCAGACACCATCAAATCGTGGAGGCTTCCCCGCGGGTCGCCATCGTGGTGGACAACCCCCGGCGAGACCTGCGCGGCCTGGTTCTGCTCGCCCACGAGTTTACCAAGCTAGGCGCGCTGGCCTATCTGGTTCCGATGTACCAGCAGGGATACGACTTGCCGCTCCTTGCTCCGGATCTGGTGGTTGTCAACTATGCGCGGGAGAACAACCGGTCTCTGCTCGAGACCTACCGCGCACTGCATTATCGGGTTGCCGTTCTGGATACCGAAGGTGGCGTGCTATCCGAGTCGGGGCTCGATTCACCTGCTAACTGGGCGCGCGGCATTCGCCAGTCGGGCCTCGCCGCGCTGGTTCATGACTACTGTTTCTGGGGAGAGGCTGTCCGAGATGCCTTCGTGGAGCATAGCGGGATGGATGCCGAGGCGCTCGCCGTGACGGGATGCCCGCGCTACGACCTGTGCTGTGCGCCTTGGTCCGAAGTATTGGAGTATGAGAGGCGCGGGTTCGTGCTCGTCAACACGAATTTCTCCGCGATCAATCCTCAGTTCACGCGCTCGGCCGAAGACGAGAGCCGCATCTTCAAGTCGCTGGGTTGGGAGGCTGACTACGTCGAGAAGCTGTTCGACGAGCTGAAGGCGGTCTTCCCCAGGTATCTTGATGCCGTCGAACTGATTGCCCGCACGTTTCCGGCAAAAACTGTGCTGGTTCGCCCCCACCCGTTCGAGAATCCACAAATTTATCGTGACCGGTTTGCAGGGCTGTCCAATGTCATTGTGGATGGGGCGGGCGATATCCTCAACGCGATCTTCGCCGCGGACTGCGTTGTTCACCTCAACTGCGGGAGCGCGGTCGATACCGTACGCTTGGGCAAGCTGCCAATATCTCTCGAATACCTCAACACGGAACGGATGCGGCGCCATGCACCTTTGCCGTCGCGATTGAGCTGCCCGGCGGGCGATCCGGAAATGCTTCTTTCTCTGATCGC
This sequence comes from Azospira restricta, assembly GCF_016858125.1. NCBI lineage: Bacteria > Pseudomonadati > Pseudomonadota > Betaproteobacteria > Rhodocyclales > Rhodocyclaceae > Azospira > Azospira restricta. Next base: position 312,490 of record NZ_CP064781.1, on the reverse strand, counting down.
CGACCCGGACGCGGCGGTGGCCGGGTATGATAAAATCATGATTTCCAGAGAGGTCGGGCGATGGTATCACTTGAGCGATGGATTATCGGCGCGCCGGGTCGCGACCTTTCTGATGTCGAGGCTCGGCGACCGGCAGCCGGCGGCGCGTCGAAGCCTGGGGGCGGCCGTTCGGGGTGGCCGGTCGCGCGCCAGCGCGCTTCAGGTCTTGCGCGGCGCGCTCGGCGCGCTGGCAGGCTCGAAACCGGTTTCCACACTTGCTGAGCTGGTGCAGAGGAGTCGGCGGCAGAAGCGGATCGAGTTGCCGTTTGTCATCGGTCTCCTGGAACAGTATTGCCGCTTGGACGACGGTGTCCCGGCGCTTGCAAGCATTGTCCGCAACCCGCTAACCGGCGCGCCGCTGTCGACCATTGCGGTAAGAAAGAAATGACCGAAACACGTGATCTGCTTTTCGTCAGCCTCGCGGCCAACCAGAGCCGGTTTTTCCTGGCGCTGGGGCGCCAGCTCGAGGCATCCGGCCATGCCGTAACGCATGTCTGTTTTCACGAAGGCGCGGCCAACGAATTGCGACGTTCCGGCGCGCGCGTCTTCAATCCATTCGACTACCAGCCGGCGCAGCCCGACGAGGTGAATTTCCACGATTTCGGGGTGGACCTCCCGGCGCTCCTGATCGGCCACGAGAAAGCCGCATACGAATTGCGCGACACGGCAGCACTGGTGCGCAAGTTCAAGGGGCACCTCGCGGCCATGGGGCGCATCGTCGACGCGTGGCGCGGTGAGTGCAGGAACCCGGTGATGGTCCAGGAACTGGGGGGCTTCACCTCTGTTCTGGCCGCCTTCTACGCGGCCCGGAGTCGCGGCATCGACAACTGGTTCATCGAACCGTCGTTCTTTCGCGGACGCGTCTTCTTCACCCCCAACACCTTCTCCGCGCCGCGCGTCGTGCCGGGCGGTGCGCCGGCCTCGCCGGCCGTCCGAAACTCGATTGCGGGCGTCCGCACCACGCAGGCGGTGGTCATTCCGAGCAAGGACCGCCTGCATTACCGGAGCGCCGGCCGCAAGCTGGCCGATCCGCGCAACGTCCGCCGGCTGGTGGAGAAGCTCGTGGCCAAGCATGTCCGTGGTCAGCGTGAGGAGTTCGAGCACATTGGCGGGCACGTCGGTCGCCACGTCCGCATGTTCCTGAACTCCCGCAAACTCGCACGGCACTACCGGCAATTGCCGACCGACCGGCCGCTGCTCTACTACCCGCTCCACGTTCCGGCCGACTTCGCGCTGACCGTGCGTTCCCCGGAGTATCTGGATCAGCTCGCGACGATCGACTTCCTTTGCCGCTGCGCGCCCCTGGGCTGGCGCGTGGCGATCAAGGAGCACCCGGCGCTGATCGGGGCGATCGACCCGGTTCGGACTGCGGAACTGCTTCGTCGTCACGACAACCTGGTCCTGTTGTCGCCGGCGATCAACAACCATTGGGTGCTCTCGGCAGCGGAAGCGGTGGTTACGATCAATTCGAAGGCGGGCGCCGAAGCATTGCTTTATCGCAAGAGCGTGTTCGCGCTCGGCGATTCGTTCTACAAGGACAGCCCGTTGGTGACGCGGGTTCGGTCCCTTGCCGAATTGCCTGCCCTACTGGCGACGCCGCGGCGGGAGATTGACGACACAGGCGTCGAGCGATTCTTTCAGGATGTTTGGGATTGCAGTCATCCAGGCGAGTTGTACGACGTGGAACCTGGCAACGTGGCCGTTTTTGCGGCTTCGCTGATGCGCTGCGCCGATCTGGCAACGGGAATCTGATTGGCGATGGCGTTTTCTCGAGAGGTCATTGCTGGCGTGGCAGCCTACGCGTTCGGCTTATTGATTCTCGCGGCGGGTGTTTTGCCGCCGCTGGCAACCGCAGCACTGGCGGCACCCTACGCGCTCCTGATCCCCTCCGGACTAGGCCTGTTGTTGGCGTTCGGTTGGCAGCGCTCGATTCCAGATGGTGTCGGGCGCGTTCAGGCGCTGCTGGTGGCCTGGCTTCTTGGAGCGCTGTTCATCATCTTTGCGTATGTCGTCCTTGAGCGGTATGGACTGACCGGTAGCGGTGCCGACGCTCTCCTCTTCGTCATTTGCGTTTTGGCCGCGATCGGTGTTCTTCTCTTGGGCAGAGAGATCTGGCCTGGCGCCGGTGACCGGGGCGTGTTGAGAGTCGTCTTGCTCGTCGGCACTCCTCTGGTCCTGATTCGATACGCAGCGAGTGTTGTGATCTATTCCGATTTCCCGGTACTCGACTTGTTTCAGCGCACCCACTTTCACGTCGGTGCTCTCGCGTTTGCGAAGCACGATGTTTTGAATCCCTTTGTCGCCGATTCCTACATACCCTTTCAACAGTTGCTGCTCGGACTCATGGCACGTGGAGCGGGTGTCGACCCGCTGCGTGCCGAATGGGTCCCCCCCGCCGCAATGGCTCCGCTTCAGATCGGCGCGGTTTTTGCGGTCGTCGCGCGCCTGACGCGCACCCCTTCGCAACTTGGCTTGGCGCTCGGCCTCGGACTTGCATTGCTAGGACTTTCCAACCCGACAAACGGCGATGTGGCGGAAATGGCGGCGCTGTTGGTCCTGTCTCTATTGGTCGCAAACGTTCGGGCTGTCGAATCATGGAGAACCATTGGCATAACGCTGCTCGTCACCGTGACAACTGTCGGTATCGGTATCGTCGTCTTGCGTGCCCCGGTTCTCTGGAGCTTGTTCGCGCTGGTCGGGTTGTCCGTTCTCGCGTCGCTGACGTTTGGAGCGGCACGCATTGCGCTCTTGACCCTCGCGGTGTTCTCGGCGTTGGCGTTCCATCGTTCCGCAGCCCTTTTTGTCGTCATGGCAGTACTTGCTGGCGTGGCGCTAGAGGTGTTTGAGCGAGCTCGACGAACACCGCGTCTCGCGTCGATGATCTATTGGCTTTCTTTCGGTGTTGTGCTTCTTGTCGCAGGAATGACCGCGCACATCCTCTTGCTCGGAGGGCATCTGCCGCAAGATGAGTTCGGCCTTTGGTCCGCATTCGACTACCTATTGAATCCGATGACCGGCAAGCGGATGTCCGACGTGGTCGTCGATTTCGATCTTGCGCAGGGAGCCGGCGGCCGGATCGCGCTGTTCGAGGTTGGCCGTAAGCTCTCGATTCTAGGCATCGTGATTTGCGGCCTGTTTGTGCTGCGCCTCGTTTGGAAAGCTGCGTTTGCCGAGCGGGGGGGCGCCGGCACCGCGGCAACAGAAAATGAAGGGGAGGGTATCCCCGTACTGCTTGTCAGCCTGCTTTTGCTCGCCTTTACCCTCACGGGGTTCCCGTTCGTGCATCGCGGTGCTTTTCTGATAGTGGTCTTGCTTTCAATCGTAATCGCCTTGTTCGTATTTCCGTATCGTAGCTGTAGCGAATTGACATCAGCGTTTTCGCGCAGCGTCACATGGATCCTGGTGGCATACCTCGTCGCGTTAATGGCCTTCGTCATGATAGGCGTCGAGTACAGCGCTAGGCCGTTCCTAGAGCGACTCTACCCATTATTGTTTGCAATGGTCGGAATCGGCGTCTTATTCGCCGTTCTGCCCAGCCGGTTCGCGCCGACTGCACGGCTTGGAGGGCTTCTTGTCATAGCGATCATGGTCGAGGCCACCGTATCGAGGGCTTATTTCAAGAGCTACGCCTACTTCGGACAAATGCCGGCGGGCTCGGGCGCGTTTAGTCACTATGGCCACCGAGAGCTGGACACCGCCGACCGCATCGCAGCGGTACTCGCTGCAGATGCGGTTGTCGTCTCGGACCCAAAGACGATGGCCTTGGTCGGGGCGCGTAGTGGGAATCCGCCGCTCATATCGTTCTCGAACCTGAACACGATGGTTAACGACAGTCGCCTTAGGCTGAGCACTCTATTGGAAGATACTGTCCGCGGGGCATCAGGTAATGACGTATGCAGAGAGTTGCTGCAGATCATCGATTCGTCGGCATCTGGACAATTCAATTACGCTCGTGCAAGGCGACTTGTCGAGTCCGGTGCCGGACTCGATGCGCTTCAAGCAATCAATTACAATAATGCTTTGGTTCCGCGCGCAGTGTTACCCGGGGTGATGCCATTCGTGACCGGACAGCCAGGGGCCTCGTTCGGCACAGGATACGTCCAGCGAGTTGCCGTTGTCGTTTCCCCAGATACCCTGGATTGGGTCAGTCGCCCGGCTGATCCGTCGTACTTCCCGGTATCCAGCGGCAGTAATCTAGGAGGGGCTGATTTGCTCACCCGACTCGGCGGCCGAGGGCAAATCGTCGGTGACGCTGTCTTGTTGTCCCTGGAATGCAAATGAACGATCACTTGGTTTCAGTCATTACGCCGGCCTACAAGGCCGAGAAAACCATTGCCGAAACGATACGTTCCGTGCAGGCGCAGACCTACCCGGATTGGGAGATGCTGGTCGTCGACGACGGGTCGCCGGATGGAACGGCAGGGGTCGTTGCCCAGTTTGCGTTGGAGGATCCGCGGGTGCGCCTGATCCGGCAGGCCAATGCCGGCCCGGCGATGGCACGACAGGCGGCTCTGGAACAAGCTCGGGGGCGGTATGTCGCGTTTCTCGATAGCGATGATCTCTGGTTGCCAGAGAAACTCGCGCGGCAACTCGAGTTCATGTCGCAATACCAAGCGGCGATCAGCTATACGTCGTTCCGTCGCATCCGCGCCGACGGGAGCGGCGCCGGGCACCGGATCCGGATTCCTGCGCGCTTGACCTACCGGCAACTCCTGGGCAACACCGCGCTGGCGACCTCGACGGTGCTGATCGACCGCGCGCTGACCGGTGATTTTCAAATGACCAAAACATATTACGACGACTTCGTTCTGTGGCTCGAAATCCTCAAACGTGGGCACGTTGCCCTCGGGTTGAACGAGGACCTGATGCGCTACCGGGTGATGGGGCTGTCGGTGTCGCGGAACAAGGGGCGATCCGCACGAATGGTCTGGGGGACTTATCGCGAGATCGAACGGTTGTCGCTGCCGGTGTCGGCCTTTCATTTCGTGCGCTACGCGGTTAACGCTTGGCGCAAGTACCGGACTTTCTGAAAGTGCGGATACTGGTGACCGGGGCGACCGGCTACATCGGGCGCGCTTGTGTGCGCGCCTTCGCTGCCGCCGGCTGGACGGTGCGGGCGGCGAGCCGGGCCGGCGACAGCGTGGAAGGGGCTGCCGAGGGTGTGGCGATCGGCGCTCTTTCCGGACAGACCGACTGGACCGATGCCCTGTGCGGAGTGGACGTCGTGCTGCACCTCGCGGGCGTCGCTCACCGGCCGCAGACCGAAGACCGGACGTACCGCGACGTGAACGTCGATGGAACCGCGCAACTCGCACGATCGGCGGTGCGCGCAGGTGTGTTACGTTTCGTTTTTCTCAGTTCGATCTCAGTCCATGGCCGTCGCCCGGGTGGCGGTCGAATCGACGAGGCGACGCCGCTGGCGGCGGAGGATGCGTATGGCCGTTCGAAGGCCAACGCGGAGCGAGCCGTCGCCGATGCGGCCGCGGGTGAACGTATGACTTGGACCGTTGTCCGGCCGCCGCTGGTCTACGGCCCTGCGGCGCCGGGAAACTTTCGTCGGCTGGTCGGCCTCGTGCGGCGCGGCGTGCCGTTGCCCCTTCGCGGGGCCAAGGCACCGAGGAGCTACATCGGACTGGATAACCTCGTCTCGGCGCTGATCTGCGCCGCGACCCATCCCGCGGCCGCCAACCGGGCCTTCGTCGTCGCCGACGACGAGGATGTCGGCACAGCCGACCTGATCCGCCTGATCTCCGATGCGATGGGCCGCCCGGCTCGCCTCTGGTGGATTCCGGAGCATTTGCTTCGCGTTGTAGCGGCGGTGGTCGGCCGGGGAGGGGCTGCGGAGCGCCTGCTCGATCCGCTGCAGGTCGACTGCCGTCAGATCATGGATGCTCTGGGATGGCAGCCTCCCTTGGGGCTGCGGGAAGGTGTGCGACGTGCCGTGCTGTTAAAGTAACGGTTTTTATTGATAGTTGTTTTGTCCATCAGAGAAGCGATCCATGGAGAAGATTCCCTACCCGGCACAGATCGACCGCTCGCGATTCGAAGGCGATTCGCACGCGCAGGAAACCAAGTACGGACTTCCGTCCGAGGTACGTTTTTGCGTGCGTTGCGTGATCTCGAATCAGCGGCCGAATTCGGCGGTTGAATACAGCCACGTCAAGGAGAGCAAGAAGAAGACGATCAACCTCGATGACGAGGGGGTATGCGATGCGTGCCGCTTCGCCGAGAAGAAGAAGTCGACCATTGACTGGGACGAAAGGGAACGGCGCCTGCGTGACCTGTGCGACCAGCACCGTAGCCGGACCGGCGAGTACGACTGCATCGTCCCGGGATCGGGCGGCAAGGACAGCTTTTTCGCGTCTCACATCCTGCGCACCAAGTACGGGATGCATCCGCTGACGGTGACCTGGGCGCCTCACATTTACACCGAATGGGGATGGAAGAACTTCCAGGGCTGGATTCACGCCGGGCACGATAATCTGCTGACAACGCCGAACGGCCGCGTGCACAGGCTTTTGACACGGCTTGCAGTGGATAATCTTTTCCACCCGTTCCAGGCCTTCATGTTCGGGCAGAAGTCGCTCGCGCCCAAGATGGCTTTGCTGCACAAGATTCCGCTGGTCTTTTTCGGAGAAAACGAAGCGGAGTACGGGAATCCGATCAGCGACACCGAGTCTGCCAAGCGGGACTGGTCGTATTTCACTGCGCAGGACCAGTCCAAGGTGAGTCTCGGGGGCGTCTCTGTTCCCGATCTCAAGAGACGCTTCGGAGTCGAACAGCAGGACCTGATCCCCTATCTGCCCGCAGACCCGAATCAGATCGAAGAACAAAAGGTCGAGGTACATTACCTCGGCTTCTACCTGAAGTGGCATCCGCAGAGCTGCTATTACTACGCCGTGGAACACGGCGGGTTCCAGGCATCTCCGGAACGCACGCCGGGTACCTATAGCAAGTACAACAGCATCGATGACCGGATCGACGATTTCCATTACTATACGACCGGTGTCAAGTTCGGCCTCGGCCGGGCCAGCTACGACGCGGCCCAGGAAATCCGGTCGGGCGACATTACGCGCGAAGAGGGCGTTGCACTGGTCAAGCGTTTCGACCACGAGTTTCCCGAGCGATTCGCCGACGAAATCTTTCGCTACCTGAGCATTCCGGAGTCGGAGTTTCCCGAAGCCAGTCGCATGTTCGAGCAGCCGAACATGACCCGAGAGTATTTCATGAGGCTGGCCGACCAGTTCCGCAGTCCACACCTCTGGACATGGGAGGGTGGGCAGTGGAAGTTGCGCCACGCAGTTTGGCACGAAGCTCACCGGGTTGCCTGAGCCGTAGGGAACGCATGAGCAACCTGAGAATCATTCCGCGCCTCGACATCAAGGGTCCGAATCTCATCAAGGGTGTGCACCTCGAAGGCCTGCGCGTCATGGGTGATCCGCAGGAGTACGCGGTCCGCTACTACGAGGCCGGTGCGGACGAACTGGTCTACATGGACATCGTCGCCAGCCTGTACGGACGCAACAACCTGTCGGACATCATCCGGCACGCCGCCGACCGGGTGTTCATTCCGATCACGGTGGGCGGAGGCATCCGCTCGGTCGACGACGCGCGCCACATCCTGCGTTCGGGTGCCGACAAGGTGGCCATCAACACGGCCGCCGTGGCGCGGCCGGCTCTGGTCACCGAGGTATCGCGCCGCTTCGGATCGCAGGCCATGGTGCTTTCCATCGAGGCCAAGCAGATCGCCTCGGGAAAGTGGGAGGCCTATACGGACAACGGTCGCGAACGCACTGGTCTCGATGTCATTGAATGGGCGATCAAGGGCGTCGAACTTGGCGCAGGAGAGATACTGCTGACATCGGTTGATCGCGAAGGGACGCGCAAGGGCTTCGATGTCGACCTCGTGCGCCAGGTGAGCGACGCGGTTCCCGTGCCCATCATCGCGAGCGGCGGCATGGGCAGCGTCGACCATTTCGTTCAGGTGGCGGTGCAGGGACACGCCGACGCCGTGTCGATGGCGGACATTCTTCATTACAAGCGGATTCCGCTCGGGCAGATTCGCGAAGCGGCGCTGAACGCCGGGCTGTCAGTGAGAGAGCTATAAGGTGAGCAAGCGCATTACTCTGGTCGATTACGGGATGGCCAACCTGCTGAACGTCGCGCGGGCCTTCGAGCATTGCGGCGCGGAGGTCCGGGTCGTCGAAGATCCGAAATCGGTCGCCAGCGCTGGCCGTCTCGTCGTCCCGGGCGTCGGGGCGTTCAAGGACTGCATTGACGAGGTGAACTCGCGCGGATTCGGCGACGCGATCCGGGATTTCGTGGCGACGGGGCGACCGATCTTCGGCATCTGCGTCGGGATGCAGATACTGTTCGACGTCAGCGAGGAGTTCGGCGAGCACAAGGGCCTCGGCATCCTGCCGGGGCGCGTCCGCGCGGTGCCCAATCGAACCGTGTCTGGCGAACCGCAGCGCGTGCCGCACATTGGCTGGAACCACCTGGTCCGGCCCGCGACTGGCCGGAATTGGCGCGGTACCCTGCTCGACGGTCTGGACGGCAAGCGACCCGCGGTCTACTTCGTGCATTCCTTCGCCGCTGATCCGGCGGATCCGACCGATCGCCTGGCCGATTGCCTCTATGGCGGCCACGCGATTTGCGCGGCAGTCCAGAGAGGCAACCTGATGGCCACGCAATTTCATCCCGAGCGTAGCGGAGAGACCGGGCTGTCGCTTGTCCGGCGTTTTCTGGACGTTTGATTCCGGGTTGGGGAATCGAGTCCGACATGCCAGAGCGATTCTTGGTCGTCAGTCTCGGCAGCATCGGGCGCCGACATCTGAAGAACCTTCGCAGCCTGCGTCCGCAGGCGCAGATCGGGGTATTGCGCCTGACCGCGGCGCAGAGGGGCGAAACTCTGCCGGGGGCCGACCGGCAATTCACCGACATCGACGAGGCGCTGGCCTTCGCGCCTGCCGCCGCCATCGTGTGCAGCCCGGCGACGACGCACGTTCGCGTAGCGTCGGCCCTGGTCGACCGGGGCATTCCCGTACTCATCGAGAAGCCGATCGCGGGTGACCTGGCGGGGCTTGATGATCTACTTGCGCTGGCGATACGCCGCGGTGTACCGCTGATGACCGCCTACAACCTCCGCTTCCTGCCGTCGCTCAGGGAGGTGCGCCAGATCGTTGAATCGGGGGCGATCGGGGAGGTGCTGGGCGTGCGTGCCGAGGTGGGGCAATATCTTCCGGACTGGCGGCCGGGATGCCGTTACCAGGACTCGGTGTCAGCCCGGCGCGACCTCGGCGGCGGTGCCCTGCTCGAACTCAGCCACGAGATCGACTACGTGTACTGGATGTTCGGCATGCCATCCCGCGTTGCGGCGATGGGGGGGTGCTACGGGGAACTTGGAATCGAGGTCGAGGACATGGCCTCGCTGTGCCTCGAGTACGATCGCCCGCGCCGGCTGGTCAATATTCATCTCGATTTCCTGCAGCGCTCGGTGTCGCGGACCTGCAAGTTCATCGGCTCGCAGGGGACGCTGGTCTGGAACGGCATGACCGATGTTCTGGAGTTGTATCGCCCGGATTCCGGGGCATGGTCCCGCGCCGAGGTTCCGGCCGTGCCGGACAGGAACGCGATGTACCTGGACGAGCTGTCGCATTTCCTGGAGTGCGTCGAGCAGCGGCAGGCGCCGCTCATCGACGGGCACCAAGGGCGCGACGTGTTGCGTATCGTCGAGGCGGCCAAGGAATCGATCCGGCGCCGCTCGACCGTGGAGATCGGGAACGATGGTGTCGCCTAGCCTGCGAACGGTGTGTTTCGTCTTTGCCCGAGGCGGATCGAAGGGTTTGCCCGGAAAGAACATCAAGCTCCTGGCCGGGAAGCCGCTGATCGCGCATTCGATCGATTTGGCACGCTCGTCGTCGCGGATAGAAACGGTGATCGTCTCGACGGACGACCCCGCGATCGCCGAGGCGGCGCGCCAGGCCGGCGCCGAGGTGCCGTTCATGCGACCGGCAGAGCTGGCGTCCGACACGGCGCCCGAGTGGCTGGCCTGGCGACATGCGATCGACTGGTTCGAGCGGGAGCGCGGCAGGTTCGACGTGTTTCTCAGCTTGCCGCCGACCTCGCCGTTCCGGGCGCTGGAGGATGTCGAGGGCTGCCTCGATGCGCTCGCGGCCGATCCGGCGGCCGACGTGGCGATCACGGTGCGCGAGGCCGAGCGCAGCCCTTATTTCAACATGGTGTCGCTGGACCAGCAGGGCTATGCCGGACTGGTGATTCCGCCGGCCGGCGGAATCAGCCGGCGGCAGGATGCCCCGAAGGTCTACGACATCACCACCGTGGCCTACGCGGCACGGCCGCAATTCGTCCAGCGCGCAGGGCGCCTGTTCGAGGGTGCGGTACGGACGGTCCGTGTGCCGGCAGAGCGTGCATTGGATATCGATACGCCCTACGACTTCGAACTTGCGCAGGCGATCACAATGATCAGGGCAGGACGGGCGAAAGACTGAGAACGCGGGAACGAAGGACATGAGATCACTCGATGCAATGATGAACCTCGAGGGCCGCGTCGCCGTGGTGACGGGCGGCGCCGGCCATCTGGGCGGGGCAATGGCCGACGCGCTGGCCGAACTCGGATGCGCGATCTGCCTGCTCGATCGGCCGGGCAGTGCGCTGCAGGATCGCTGCGACGAACTGGGCTCGCTGCGGAAGGTGGAGGTGGCGGGATTCGAGGTCGACCTCGAGCAGGAGAGTTCGCGCGCCTCGGTGCCCGGCCTGGTGGCAGACCGCCTTGGCCGGGCGGACATCCTGATCAACAACGCGGCCTTCGTCGGGGACAGCACCCTCAAGGGCTGGGTGGTGCCCTTCGAGGAGCAGCGGATCGACACCTGGCGGCGGGCGCTGGAGGTTAACCTGACGGCGGCTTTCCATCTTTCCCAGTTGCTGTCGCCGATGCTCCGGGCGGGAGGCAAGGGATCGATCGTCAATGTCGGTTCGATCTATGGCGTCGTCGGTCCGGACCTCAGGCTTTACGAAGGGACGGCGATGGGCAACCCGGCGGCGTACGCGGCGAGCAAGGGCGGCCTGGTGCAGATGACGCGCTGGCTGTCGTCGGTGCTGGCACCTGACGTGCGGGTCAATTGCATCAGCCCGGGCGGCATTGCCCGCGGCCAGCCGGCGGTGTTCGCCGAGCGCTACGTGTCGCGGACGCCTTTGCGCCGGATGGGAAGCGAGGAGGATTTCAAGGGCGCGATCGCCTTTTTCGCGAGCGATCTCTCGGCCTGGGTGACCGGCGAGAACCTGATGGTCGACGGCGGATGGACGGTCTGGTGAGTCGAATGAAGAAGACCTTCGTCATCGCCGAGGCCGGTGTCAATCACAACGGCGACGAAAATCTGGCGCTCCGGCTCGTCGAGACGGCGGCGCGTGCCGGTGCCGACGCGGTGAAATTCCAGACGTTCTCGGCGGAGAAGCTCGTCGCGCCGGGTGCGAAGAAGGCGGAGTACCAGGCACGGGAGACGGGGGACGGCGACCAGTATTCGATGCTGAAGGCGCTGGAGTTGTCCGAGGCGGTGCATCGTCGGATCTACGAGCGCTGCAGCGTGCTGGGCATCGAGTTCATGTCGACGCCGTTCGACGAGGATGCCGCGGATTTCCTGCTCGCGCTGGGGATGCGGCGTATCAAGGTTCCGTCGGGCGAGATCACCAATGAGCCCTTCCTGGAGTTCCTGGCCGCCAAGGGGGTTCCGATGATCCTCTCGACGGGCATGGCGGATCTGGACGAGATCCGGCGCGCGGTTGCGGTCGTCGGAGCGGCACGCGAGCGGGCGGGTCTGGAAGGTTCGCTGGCCGACGTGCTGACGATCCTGCACTGCACGTCCAACTATCCGGCGGCGTACCGGGACGTCAATCTGCGCGCCATGCAGACGATTGCGCAGGAAACCGGGTTGCCGGTCGGATATTCGGATCATACGGCGGGGTTGGCGGTATCCACCGCGGCCGTGGCGATGGGCGCGACGGTGATCGAGAAGCACTTCACGCTGGATCGCGACCTGCCGGGGCCAGACCACAAGGCCTCGCTTTCACCCGACGAGCTTGGTGCGCTGGTTCGGCAGATTCGCGACGTCGATGAAGCGCTGGGCTCGGACGAAAAGTGCCCGACCAAGTCGGAGTTGCCGGTTCGCGCGCTGGTTCGCCGCAGCGTGACGACCGCCCGGCCGATCCAGGCGGGCGCGGTGCTCGGTGCCGCCGATCTCGCGTTGCTTCGTCCGGGAACGGGCATCGCCCCCGCCGACCTGGCGCGAGTCGTCGGTCGCGTCGCATGCCGCGATCTGCCGGCCGGCAAGACGCTCCAGTGGACGGACCTGGCCTGATGCGCCGAATCTGCTATGTCACCGGCACGCGGGCCGATTTCGGCCTCATGCGGCGCACGCTCGAGGCGATCCGCGATTCGGGTGACCTCGGGTTGTCGATCGTTGCGACGGGCATGCATCTCGATGAACGGTACGGGCTGACGATCCGCGAGATCGAGGCCGCCGGGCTTCCGGTGTCTGCGCGCGTCGATCTGGAGGGGGCGCGGGTGACCGACGGCGCGACGATGGCGCGCGACGTCGGCCGGATGACGATCGGCATGGTTGAGGCGTTCCAGCGGATCGCGCCCGACATCGTGCTGTTGCTTGGCGACCGCGGCGAGATGCTGGCGGGCGCCATTGCCGCGTTGCATCTCAACATTCCGATTGCGCATGTCCATGGCGGCGAGCGTTCCGGGACGATCGACGAGTCGGTTCGCCACGCGATCTCCAAGTTGTCGCATTTCCACTTCGTCGCGACCGAGGAGTCGCGGACACGGTTGGTGCGCATGGGAGAGCGTCCTGAACGTATCCACGTGACCGGAGCGCCCGGCCTCGACGGGATCGAGGAGGACGCGTCGATCGGGCGGGGCGACCTGCTCGCCGGCATGAAACTGGATCCGCTGCGTCCTGTGGCGCTGTTCGTGTTTCATCCGGTCGTCCAGGAAGCGGAGTGCGCGGGCGCAGATGCGTCGGAGATCCTGGCTTGCCTGGCAAGACATGGCCTGCAGCTTGTCGCATTGCGGCCGAATTCGGATGCCGGATCTTCCGAGGTGGTCCTGGCGCTGGAGCGGTGGCGGCACGATCCTTCCGTGCGCGTTGTGACCCATTTGCCGCGTGACGCCTTCGTGTCGTGGATGGCCGCGGCTGACCTGATGGTCGGGAACTCGAGTGCAGGCATCATCGAGGCCGCGTCGTTCGGAACGCCGGTCATCAACGTGGGCAGCCGACAGAACCTTCGCGAGCGCAACGCGAACGTCATCGACGTCGAGGCCCGGGCCGAGGCGCTGGACGGCGCGGTGCGCCGTGCACTGCAATGCGGCCACTTCGCGATTCGCAATATCTATGGCGACGGCCATGCCGGCGGGCGGATCGTCAGCCATTTGCGCGGCCTGCCGCTCGACCCGTCGGTCTTGTCGAAAGCAAATGCGTACTAAGGAAATCCTGCTTTACGGTGCGGGCGGCCACGGAAAGGTGGTGCTTGATGCGTTGCTGACGTCGGTGGACGATCTTTCGGGCTTGCTGGTCGTCGATGCCAACCCGGAGCTTCATGGAACGGAATTCCTCGGGTTTGTGGTGGCCATGCCGGGGAATTGCCTGGCGCTGGCGCCCCGCAATTTTCACGTGTCCATCGGCCGTTGCGATGTGCGGCGTTCAGTGCACGAGCAGTTGGCGGGGCGGGGGCACGAGGCGATGACCGTGGTGCATCCGGAGGCGGTGGTGTCCAGGTTCGCGCGGGTCGAGTCCGGTTCGTTTCTGGCCGCGCGCAGCGTGTTGGGGCCCGGTGCAGCGGTCGGCGCGGGGGTGGTCGTTAACCACGGCGCGGTGGTCGACCACGACTGCACAGTCGGCGCTTTTTCCCACATCGCCCCGAACGCTACGCTCGGTGGTGCAGTGCGCATTGGCCCGGGGGTCTTGATCGGGGCCGGAGCGGTCGTGTTGCCGGGGGTGTCGATCGGGGAAGGTGCGACCATCGGTGCGGGAGCGGTCGTCGTTTCCGATGTCGCTGGATTTACGACGGTGGTCGGGGTTCCCGGCCGCGTTCTTCAACAGGAGAGCAGGGCTTGATTTTACCGAACGAACTGCTGATCACACGATCCGCGACCCTCAAGGAAGCGCTTGCCTGCCTGGAGAAGACCGCCATCGGCATCCTGCTGCTGGTGCGCGACGACGGCGTGTTCGAGCGAACCATCACGGACGGCGACCTGCGACGCCTTCTCCTGGCAGGACACCAGCTCGATGCACCGCTTGCGGTGCTGCCGGCGATGCAGTCGACGGTGGTGACGCGGGCGCATTCCCGGCGCGAGGCGCTAGACCTGATGAACCGCGTATTCATCAACCATCTTCCGGTCGTGGACGACGGCGGACGTGTCGTCGACCTGCTCGACCGCAAGGACATCGACCAGCAGATTCTCCTCTCGACGCCCCACATGGGGAGCGCCGAGCGCGAGTACGTCGAGGAGGCGTTCCAGACGAACTGGATCGCGCCGCTGGGCCCCAACGTGGATGCGTTCGAGCGCGAACTGGCCAGCCTCGTCGGCATCAAGCACGCGGCCGCTGTGTCGTCGGGCACGGCCGCGATTCACCTGGGGCTTCGTCTGCTGGGGGTCGGTCCCGGCGACCGCGTGTTCTGCTCCACGCTGACTTTCGCCGCCAGCGCAAATCCGATCGTGTACCAAGGCGCGGAACCGGTCTTCATCGATTCCGAACGCAAAACCTGGAACATGTCGCCCCTCGCCCTGGAACGCGCCTTCGAGGCGGCGCGTTCGGAGGGCTGGAAGCCCAAAGCGGTGGTCGTGGTCAACCTCTACGGACAGAGCGCCGACATGGATCCGATCCTCGAGATCTGCAATCGCTTCGGCACGCCGATGCTCGAGGACGCGGCCGAGTCGCTCGGCGCGATGTACAAGGGAAGGCAAAGCGGCACGTTCGGCGCGCTGGGCGTCTATTCGTTCAATGGCAACAAGATCATCACCACGTCGGGCGGCGGCATGCTGGTGTCCAACGACGGCGCGCTGATCGAACGGGCACGCTTCCTGTCCACCCAGGCGCGCGATCCGGCACCGCATTACCAGCACAGCGAGGTCGGCTACAACTACCGGATGAGCAACATCCTTGCAGGCGTCGGCCGCGGTCAGCTGATGGTGCTGAACGATCGCGTGCGGGCGCGGCGTGCGGTGTTCGAGACCTATCGCAGCGAGCTGTCGGATCTTCCGGTGATCGAATGGATGCCGCAGCCGGACTGGAGCTATTCCAATTGCTGGCTGACCGTTGCCACCATCGCGACGTCGTCGCGCGTGGGCAGCACCGAACTGATCCGGAGGCTGGCCGGCGAGTTCATCGAGGCGCGGCCCGTTTGGAAACCCATGCACCGGCAACCGGTCTTCGCCGGACGACGCTATTTCACCGCCGGTGACGAATCAGTGTCGGATCTCCTTTTTGAGAACGGCCTCTGTTTCCCTTCGGGGTCGAACATGACGCCCCAGCAGCTCGACCGCATCATTGGCGTCGTCCGCAGCATCCTGTCCTGAAACCGATGAAGAAGGTTTTCGATCTCGTTTTTGCCGTGATGCTGGCCTTTGTGCTGGCTATTCCTATGGCGGTCCTTGCGCTGCTGGTCCGGCTTTCGTCCCCCGGTCCGGCACTCTACTGGTCGGATCGCGTCGGACGGCACAACCGCATCTTCCGCATGCCGAAGTTCCGCAGTATGCGCATCGATACGCCGGAAGTCGCGACGCACCTGCTGGCGGACGCGAGGGCCTACCTGACGCCGATCGGCTCCTTCCTGCGCAGGACCAGTCTCGACGAGTTGCCACAGCTGTGGTGCATCCTGACCGGCGACATGAGCTTCGTCGGGCCGCGGCCGGCCTTGTTCAATCAGCATGACCTGATCGAGTTACGCACACGGGCCGGCGTGCACGAGATTATGCCGGGACTCACCGGCTGGGCGCAGATCAATGGCCGCGATGAACTCCCGATTCCGGAGAAGGTGGCACTCGATGCCGAATACTTGCGCCGGCGAGGCTTCTGGTTCGACCTCTGCATCATCTGGCAGACAGCGATCAAGGTGCTGCGGCGCGACGGCGTTTCGCACTGAGCCATGCCGGCCGACTAAAGTACAATAGTCGGCTGATCAACCGGGGCTCCTCCGGAGCTCGCTAAAGTCGATGCTTCCCCTCCTCGTGGTAAAACGGACGCTGGTGCTCGTTCATGACCTCTTCGCGGTGGTCGTGTGCTGGCTGCTCGCCTACTGGCTGCGCTTCAATCTTGAGCTTCCCGAGAGCTACCTGGCGGCGGCCCTGCGCTCGCTCGTGCTTGTGCTCGGCGTGCACGCCCCGGTGTTCTGGCTGCTCGGGCTCTATCGCGGCATCTGGCGCTACGCGAGCCTGATGGACTTGCGGCGGATCATCGTGGCGGTCGCCTTCTCGTCGATGACGGTAGCCGCTGCCGTGTTCATGCTGGCGCTGCCCGAAGTGCCGCGCTCGGTGCTGCTGCTGCACCCCCTGCTGCTGGTGCTGGCGATGGGCGGCAGCCGCTTTGCCTACCGCGCCTGGCGCGACCGGCTGCTCTATGGCCGGATGATGTTCGAGGGCGATCCGGTGCTGGTGATCGGCTCGGGCGATGCCGCCGACCGGCTGCTGCGCGAGCTCGCGCATTCCCGGGACTGGAGCGTGGTCGGCCTGGTGGCCGGCGATGCGTCGCGGCGGGGGCACGAAATCCGGGGCGTCAAGATCCTCGGTGAACTCGACGATCTGCCGCGCCTGGTCGAACAGCTGGCGGTCAGGAAGGCGATCGTCGCCATGCCGGAATCCTCTGCACACGAGCGCCGCCTCGCGATGGAGGCGGCAGTTCAGGCCGGCCTGTCGGTGATGACCGTGCCCAGTCTCGAAGACATGCTGTCCGGCAAGGTCGCCGTTTCGCAGGTCCGCCAGGTCCAGCTCGAGGACCTGCTCGGCCGCGAGCCGGTGCAGCTCGACGACGGCGGGCTGCGCGGCTGGCTCGGCGAGCACGTGGTGCTGGTCACCGGCGCCGGCGGCTCGATCGGCTCCGAGCTGGCGCGGCAGATCGCGCAGTTCCGGCCGCGCCTGCTGGTGCTCTTCGAACTCTCCGAATTCGCGCTCTACCTGCTCGAGCAGGAGTTCCAGGAGAAATTTCCGGCGGTGCCGATCGCCTGCGTCGTCGGCGACGTTAAGGATGCTGCGCTGCTCGATAAGGTGTTCGCCGCGCAGCGGCCGTCGGTGGTTTTCCACGCCGCCGCCTACAAGCACGTACCGCTGATGGAGGGCGACAACGCGTGGCAGGCGGTAAGGAACAACGTGGTCGGCTCGCGCTGCGTCGCCGAGGCGGCGCAGCGGCACGGCGTCGAGAAGATGGTGCTGGTGTCGACCGACAAGGCGGTCAATCCGACCAACGTGATGGGCGCGACCAAGCGCCTCGCCGAACGCGTGCTGTGCGGGCTGCAGCGCGACGGCGGCACGCGCTTCGTCACTGTCCGCTTCGGCAACGTGCTCGGTAGCAACGGCTCGGTGATCCCGAAGTTCCGCGAGCAGATCGCGCGCGGCGGGCCGGTCACGGTGACGCACCCGGACATCATCCGCTACTTCATGCTCATCCCCGAGGCGGCGCAGCTGGTGCTGCAGGCGGGGCTGATGGGGCAGGGCGGGGAGATCTTCGTGCTCGAGATGGGCGAGCCGATCCGCATCGCCGATCTTGCACGCGACATGATCCGCCTCTCCGGCTTCTCCGAGGACGAGATCAAGGTCGTCTACACCGGCCTGCGGCCGGGCGAGAAGCTCTACGAGGAGTTGCTCACCGACGCCGAGCAGACCTTGCCGACGCCGCATCTGAAGTTGCGCGTGGCACGTGCCGAGGAGGCGCCGGCGGCCGACTGGCAGCAGGAGCTGGCTGCCTGGCTGGCCGAGACGCAGCCGGCCGAACCGGCGGCGGTGAAGGCGAAGCTCAAGCGCTTCGTCCCCGAGTACGCGCCGCAGGCCTGATCGCGGAGCGACTGCCATGAGCACCTACGCCATCGGCGACATCCAGGGCTGCCACGATTCCTTCCTGCGCCTGCTCGACGCGTGCGCCTTCGATCCGGCACACGACCGCCTGTGGCTGGTCGGCGACCTGGTCAACCGCGGTCCGCATTCGCTGGCTACGCTGCGCTTCGTGAAGGCGCTCGGCGACGCGGCGCTGACGGTGCTCGGCAACCACGACCTGTATCTCTTGATGGTCGCCGAGGGCGTCGAGAAGCGACGCGGCAAGGACGACACGCTGGACGAGATCCTCGCCGCGCCGGACCGCGACGAGTTGCTCGACTGGCTGCGCCGGCAGCCGCTGTGCCACGTCGAGCGCGGCTTCTGCCTGGTGCATGCCGGGCTGCTGCCGCAGTGGCACGTGCATCGGGCGCGGGCGCTCGCCGCCGAGGTCGAGGCGCTGCTGCAGGGCGAGCGCTACCGCGACACGCTGGCGCACATGTGGGGCAGCGAGCCGGCGCAATGGTCCGACGACCTCGCCGGCTGGGAGCGCATGCGCGTCGTCGTAAACGCGATGACGCGCATGCGCTTCTGCTCGCCGGCTGGCGTCATGGAGTTCCACACCAAGGGCGAGGTCGCCGACGCGCCGCCGGGCTACCTGCCGTGGTTCGAGGTGCCGGGCCGCAAGAGCGCCGACCACGTGCTGATCACCGGCCACTGGTCGGCGCTCGGCCTGCGCGTCGAGCCTAATCTGCTGGCGCTGGACTCGGGCTGCCTGTGGGGGCGGCACCTGACGGCAGTGCGGCTGGAAGACCGACGGATCTTTCAGGTCGACTGCTCGCCGGCGGAAGCCCGAGGCTGAGCGCGATCGCGTCGTGCGCGGCGCGCGCCAGCTCGCGCCGCTCGCGGCCGGGCGTAGTCAGCGGCGGCGTCGGGCGCAGGCGGGCGACGATGCTTCGTTCGCCCAGCATCGTCGCAAGGCATTGGCCGAGGCTGGTGTCGCCGACGTAGGCCGGCGCCAGCGAGCGCCGGCCGTCCGGCGTCTCGTAGGCGAGCGCCAGCGGCTGGACCGGCCGCCCGGTCTCGACCGCCGGCTGCAACAGCGCGCCGTGGAAGCCGAGCAGGCAGCTGCCGTTGGTCGTCGTGCCTTCGGGAAAGATCGCGACATCCTTGCCCGCGTTCAGCAAGGCGTCGATCTCGGCGTTGACGATCTTCGCGTGGCCGCGGCTGCCGCGGCGCAGGAACACCGTGTCGGTGCGCGCCGCCAACCAGCCGACCAGCGGCCATTGCCGCACGTCGGCCTTGGCGACGAAGGCGACCGGCCGCGCCGCGTTGATCACGAAGACGTCGACCCAGGAGATGTGGTTGGCGACGATCAGGCTGCCCGGCGCGACGCCGCCGAGCGCCGCATCCAGCCGGATGCCGAGGATGTCGAGCAGGCGCCGCGACCAGCGCTGCTTCAGCGCTAGCCGGCGGGCGTCGCCGACCAGCGGGTAGATCAGCGCGACGGTGGCCAAACCGCGCAGCAGGTGCGCCGCGAGGCGGGTGGCGCGCAGTGCGCGGACGATTCTCGGCGTCGGTGTCGGCTTCAGTCTCGGTTCCCCAGGAAGTGGCGCGCGTAACGGGCGTCGAGCCGGCTCATCGGCAGCAGTACCGGCAGGTCGGCGGTGTTGAAGTCCGGATCCCAGGCCGGCGCGCCGCAGATCCAGGCGCCGGCGCGCAGGTAGCCCTTGATCAGCGGCGGCACCGGCGGCTGCTGCGCGTCCGGCAGATGGCCGTCAAGCGCCGCCAGCGGCAGCGGGCAGCGCGGGAAGACGCGGTATTCGAGCGGGCTCATGTGCTCGCCGAGGCGATTATACAGAGTGGCGGCGGCGTGCCCGCCGTCGGCCATGCTGACGCTGGCGCAGCCGATCAGGAAGTCGTGGCCGCCCTCGACCATGTAGCGGGCGAGGCCGGCCCACAGCAACGCGATCGTCGCGCCGCTGCGGTAGTCCGGATGCACGCACGAGCGGCCGATCTCGACCAGGCGCGGGCGCAGGTGCTGCAGCCGGGTCAGGTCGAACTCGTTCTCCGCGTAGTAGCCACCGACGCGCTTGGCGGCCTGCGGCGACAGGATGCGGTAGGTGCCGACCACTTCCGCGCTGCGTTCGTCGCGGACGATGAGATGCTCGCAATAGGGATCGTAGAGGTCGTGGTCGACGCCGGGCGTGCGCGTCGGCAGGCGGGCGCCGAGCTCGCCGGCGAAGACCCGGTAGCGCAGGCGCTTCGCCTCCTCGATTTCCGCCGGCCCGGCGGCGAGTCCGACGCTGAGCTGGTGGCGCGCCGGGCGGGCATGCTGCTGTTGGAGCTGGGGGGGCGTGTCGTGCATGTGTCGTTCTCCGCGTTGTTGTGGAGAACGACTTTAGGCGGCGCGCGTTACGCGCCCTTGTCGGGCAGGTTACCGGCGGGTTTCAGCGGTGGGGCCTTTGGAGAGAGGCTGTGCGTCCCCCACGGGGACTTCTTCGCGATGTGCTGGCGCACATCGCTCCCTGCGCCCCCGGGAATACGTCTTCGCGATCTGCGCTGCACCTCGCTCAGTGCGCACCCCGGGAGTGCTTCCTCGCGATACGCAGTGCGTATCGCTCAGTGCGCACCCCAAGAGTACTTCCTCGCGATGTGCGCAGCACATCGCTCAGTGCGTCACGCGGGTGCCACCGGCGCCGGAGAGCAGGCGGACGCGGTCGCCGGCGCGGAAGACCTCGTCGCCTTCCTGGACGATCGCGGTCAGCTGGCCGTTGTCGAGGCGGACGGTGATTTCCACCCCGGTCTTGCGCGTGACCCCCTCCTCGATCGCCGAGCCGGCGATGCCGCCGACGACGGCGCCGACGACGGCGCCAACAATCTGTCCCTTGCCGCCGCCGACGTGGCTGCCGCCGACGCCGCCGGCGACTGCGCCGGCCGCGGTGCCGACGCCGGACTTGGTGCCCTCGATCTGCACCTCGCGCACGCTCTCGACGACGCCGGTGCGCACGACCATCTCCTGCCGCGTCTGCTCGCGCGTGTAGGCGCTGCCCGACTTGCTGGCGGCGCAGCCGCCAAGCACGGTGGCGGCGAGGGCGAGAGTGAGGGCGGCGAGTTGGCGGTTCATGCGCATCTCCGGAAAAGAGTTACCAAGGGCGGCTGCCGAACGCGTCGGCGAAGCGGCGGGCGATCTCCTCGCGGCTCGGCGCGTGGTTCTGGCCGCCGCGGTGGGCGATCTTGATCGCGCCCATCACCGCCGCGAGGCGGCCGGTGTCGAGCCAGTTCCAGCCGCGCGCGATGCCGTACAGCAGGCCGGCGCGGTAGGCGTCGCCGCAGCCGGTCGGGTCGACGATCGCATCGGCTTTAACGCACGGGATCTCGTGGCGTTGACCGTCGGCGAAGATCCACGATCCTTCGCCGCCGCGGGTGACGATCAGCGCCTTGACCTTCGTCGCCAGCGTCTGCAGCGACTGGCCGGTGCGCTCGCAGGCGAGCTGCGCCTCATAGTCGTTGAAGCAGGCGTAGTCGGCGAGTTCCAGGAAATCGTTGAGGTCGTCGCCGGAGAACATCGGCAGGCCCTGGCCCGGATCGAAGATGAACGGCACGCCGGCGGCGGCGAAGTCGCGCGCGTGCTGCAGCATGCCTTCGCGGCCGTCCGGGGCGACGATGCCGAGCGCGGCGCCGACGGCGTGCTGCACCTTGTTCAGGTGCGAGAAGCTCATCGCGCCGGGGTGGAAGGCGGTGATCTGGTTGTCGCCGAGGTCGGTGGTGATGAAGGCCTGCGCGGTGAAGCTGCCGGGAACGTGGCGCACGTGGTCGCGCGGCAGGCCGAGCCTGTCGAGGCGCTCGAGGTAGGGGGCGGCGTCGTCGCCGACGGTGGCCATGATGTACGGCTCGCCGTCGAGCAGCATCAGGTTGTAGGCGATGTTGCCGGCGCAGCCGCCGTATTCGCGCCGAAGTTCGGGAACCAGGAACGCAACGTTCAGGATGTGGATCTGATCGGGCAGGATGTGGTTCTTGAAATGGTCGTTGAAGACCATGATGTTGTCGTAGGCGATGGAGCCGCAGATCAGCGTTTTCATTGCGCGGGCTTTCGGGCGGGCAGGGGGTCAGGGATAGAAGACGTAGAGCCGGTAGCCGGCGGCGACGACGTCCTTCGCCTCCAGCCAGAGGCGGACGCCGACTTCGCCGTTGGGCGGGAAGACGGTCGGGTCGAGTTTCGGCGGCAGGTAGTCGGCCGGCTGCAGCACGCGGCGCACCACCGCGTTGTCCTGCACGTCGGTGAGCGTGACTTCCAGCAGCGGCCAGGCCTGGGCGTAGGCGGCGCGGTTCTTCAGCGTCGCCGACAGCGCCAGCGCACCGCCTTGCGCCGGGTCGATCTGCAGGTCGGAGGACTCGATGCTGACCAGCTCGCTGTGCCGTGGCAGCGGGATGTCGCAGCCGAGCGCGGCGCAGCCGGCTTCCAGCAGCGGGCGTAGGGCCGGGCTGGCGACCGCGATCTCGGCGCGGAAGTGGTGGCCGACCTGGCCGGCGAGCGCGACCAGCAACAGCAGCGCCGCCAGCACGAACGGCCACAGCGGCCGCGCCGTCGGCTCGGCGAGCGAGGTGGTGCCGGTGAAGGCGCCTTCGGCCCACTTGTTGTAGCCCGGCAGTTCGGTGGTTTCGCGGGCGGCGACGAGGCCGGCGGCGAGTGCGGTGTCGCGCACGGCTTCCGGCGACAGCGGCGGCGCCTCTGCCGCTTCGTCGGGGGCGGATTCGATCGCGTGCTCGCCCGCAGGTTCGGCTTTGCGCGCGGCCGGCTCGGGTTCGATCCCGGGAGATGCCTGCGCGATATCGGCGGGTACGTCGGAGATGTGCTCGGTTTCTTCGTCTTTGTCTGCCTCGGCGATCGCGGCCGGGGCGAAATCGGCGACCGGCGGGACGGGGGCCGCTGCCGGCGCAGCCGGGGGCGGCGGGAGCGACTCCGCCGCGCTTGCCGGGGCCGTTTCCGTGGCCGGCGGCGTCGCCTCGAGCAGCGTGTCGAGCGCGTTGAACACTGTCTGGCACTTGCCGCAGCGCACCTTGCCGGCGCGCGCCTTGAGCTGCTCCGGCGTGACGCGGAAGTTCGTGCCGCAGGCCGGACAGCAGGTCAGCATGCGCTGCCTCCCGGCTTGCGGCCGGCCAGGCAGACCCAGCCCTCGCGCGTATCGGCGACGGCGAGCGGAATCCACGGCGCATAGATGTCGATCAGCTCCGCCGCCTGCTCGGCGAGGATGCCGGACAGCGCCAGGTGTCCGCCGGCGCGGACGTAGCCGCAGATCGCCGGCGCCAGCGCGCGCAGCGGGTTGGCGAGGATGTTGGCGACGACCAGGTCGAACTGGCCGGCAAGCGGCGCGGCGGAGTCGAGAAAGCGGGCGCTCACTGCATTGCGTTCGGCGTTGGCCTCGGCGGCGACGACCGCCTGCGGGTCGATGTCGACGCCGGTGACCGGGACGGCGCCGAGCTTCGCCGCCGCGATGGCGAGGATGCCGGAGCCGCAGCCGTAGTCGAGCAGCGACTGCCCCGGCTGCACGCTGCGTTCCAGCCACTCCAGGCATAGCCGGGTGGTCGGATGCGAGCCGGTGCCGAAGGCCATGCCGGGATCGAGGACGAGATTGACCGCGTCCGGGTCGGGGGCGTCGTGCCAGGACGGCACGATCCACAGCCGGTCGGAGATGCGGATCGGCTCGAACTGGGATTGCGTCAGCTGCACCCAGTTCTGCTCGGCGACTTCCTCGACGCTGTACGACGGCCGTTCAGCCAAGCCGACCGCGTCGGCCGCCGCCGCGACGCAGGCGGCAATGTCGGCCGCCGGATCGAACAACGCGGCGATGCGCGAGCGGTCCCAGCCCGGCGTCGTGATCGAGCCGGGCTCGCCGAACTGCGGCTTTTCCTCCGCGGTGCCGGCGGCGGCGTCCTCGATCGTCGCCGACAGCGCGCCGCCCTCCATCAGCGCGTCGGCCAGTGCCTCGGCGTGCGCGCAGTCCGTTTCCAGCGTCACCGACAGCCAGGCCATCGCGCGCGCCCTACTTCTTGACCTCGCCCTTGGCGGCGAGCTTGTGTTCCAGGTAGTGGATGCTGGTGCCGCCCTGCACGAAGTTGGCGTCCATCATCAGTTCCTGGTGCAGCGCGACGTTGGTCTTGATGCCCTCGACGCTCATCTCGGACAGGGCGATGCGCATGCGGCGGATCGCCTGCTCGCGCGTGTCGCCGTAGGCGATCAGCTTGCCGATCATCGAATCGTAGTGCGGCGGCACGGTGTAGCCGTCATAGACGTGCGAATCGACGCGGATGCCGGGGCCGCCGGGCGGGTGCCAGAACGAGATCTTGCCGGGAGAAGGAACGAACGTGAAGGGATCTTCGGCGTTGATGCGGCATTCGATCGCGTGCCCCTTGAACGTGATGTCGCGCTGCTTGAAGCGCAGCTTCTCGCCGGCGGCGATGCGGATCTGCTCCTGCACGATGTCCACGCCGGTGATCGCCTCGGTGACCGGGTGCTCGACCTGGACGCGGGTGTTCATCTCGATGAAGTAGAACTCGCCGTTCTCGTAGAGGAACTCGAAGGTGCCGGCGCCGCGGTAGTTGATGCGGCGACAGGCGTCGGCGCAGCGTTCGCCGATGCGGGCGATGTGCCGCGGCGCGATGTGCGGCGCCGGGGCCTCCTCGATCACCTTCTGGTGGCGGCGCTGCATCGAGCAGTCGCGCTCGCCGAGGTAGATCGCGTTCCGGAAGCTGTCGGCGAGGACCTGGATTTCCACGTGGCGCGGGTTCTCCAGGAACTTCTCCATGTACACCATCGGGTTGCCGAAGGCCGTCTGCGCCTCGGTGCGGGTCATGTTGACGGCGTTGATCAGCGCCGCCTCGGTATGCACGACGCGCATGCCGCGGCCGCCGCCGCCGCCCGCGGCCTTGATGATCACCGGGTAGCCGATGCTCTTGGCGATGCGCACGATCTCCTTCGGGTCGTCGGGCAGCGCACCCTCCGAGCCGGGAACGCAGGGCACGCCGGCGGCCTTCATCGCGTCCTTGGCGGAGACCTTGTCGCCCATCAGGCGGATCGTCTCCGGGCGCGGGCCGATGAACGAGAAGCCGGACTTCTCGACGCGTTCGGCGAAGTCGGCGTTTTCCGACAGGAAACCGTAGCCGGGGTGGATCGCCTCGGCGTCGGTGACCTCGGCCGCCGAGATGATCGCCGGCACGTTGAGATAGCTCTGGGCCGAGGCGGCCGGGCCGATGCACACCGATTCGTCGGCGAGCTTGACGTACTTCGCCTCGCGGTCGGCTTCCGAGTGCACGACGACCGTCTTGATGCCCAGCTCGCGGCAGGCGCGCTGGATGCGGAGCGCGATCTCGCCGCGGTTGGCGATGAGGACCTTTTCGAACATGGGATGCTTACCCGATGATGAACAGCGGCTCGCCGAATTCGACCGGCTGGCCGTTCTCGACCAGGATGGCCTTGATCGTGCCGGAGGCGTCGGCCTCGATCTCGTTGAGGAGCTTCATCGCCTCGATGATGCACAGCGTGTCGCCTTCCTTGACCGTCTGGCCGACTTCGACGAAGGGCTCGGCGCCGGGGCTGGACGAGCGGTAGAAGGTGCCGACCATCGGCGCCTTGACGGCATGGCCTTCCGGCTCTTCGTCATCGAGGTCGACCGACGACGTGCCGGCGGCGGGGGCGGCCATCGGCATCGGCGCCGCGGCCGGCATCATGTAGGTCGTCTGGCCGGCGGGCGCCGCGAAGTGCTTGGCGATGCGCACCTTCTCCTCGCCCTCGGTGACTTCCAGCTCGGAGATGCCCGACTCCTGGACGAGGTCGATCAGTTTCTTCAGTTTTCTGAGGTCCATCAATTTCTCCCTACGAAAATACGGTGGTGGCCGCGTGGCGGCCAGCGGAAACGGCCGGAGTCCCTTTGACCCCGGCGGGCTTCAGTCGTTGTTGAGCTTGTTGAGCAGGTATTCCAGCGCGAGCAGGTAGCCTTCGCTGCCGAGGCCGCAGATGACGCCGATTGCCAGGTCCGAGAAATAGGAGTGCTGGCGGAAGGGTTCGCGCGCGTGGACGTTGGACAAATGAACTTCGACGAACGGGATGGCAACGGCGGCGATCGCATCGCGAAGCGCGACGCTGGTGTGCGTGTACGCCGCCGGGTTGATGACGATGTAGCGGACGCCTTCGTCGCGCGCGGCGTGGATGCGCTCGATCAGCGCGCCCTCGTGGTTGCTCTGGAAGGTCTCCAGTTCGACGCCTGCGGCTTCGGCACGGCAAGCCAGCGCGCGGTTGATGTCGGCCAGCGTCGCCGCCCCATAATGCTGCGGTTCGCGGGTGCCGAGCAGGTTCAGGTTCGGGCCGTGGATCACCAGCAGCTTGGCTGCCGGTGCCTTGGCGCGCGCCTTGTCGCCGTCATTGGAAGCCGGTTTTTGCTTCTTCATGGCGGCAAGTTTGCCGCAAATCGACGCAACTTGTCCAGTTGCGCATCACGGTCTGATGGTTCGTCGCCGGACGTGGGGATGTGCGGCCCGCGGAATGCAGCGTGGGCAGGGCGGTTTCTTTTCTGTGCCGCCAGTTTCGGCGAAATGGATGCAAGTTACGCGCAGATCGCGGCAGGACTAGTCGGGCGAGCCTGCGGCGAGGAGGTTCTGCACGGCGCCGAGGCGCGCCCGTTCGCGCGGCCGGCCGTCGCGGCTCTTCGGTGCGATGCGCTCGTCGAGCGTCGGGTAGATCACCAGATTGGCGACCGCGTCGTCCGATTCGACGACCAGGACCGCTTCCGCCCGGTCGTTGCGCGGCGTCGCATGCGAGTACGGGATGCCGCGGTTGAGCAGGAAGATCTCGACTTCCTTGGCGCTGTCGGCGAACAGCTGCAGGTCGATCTCGGCGAAGCGGCCGGCCGTGCCGTCGAGCACCGAGCCGGTCAGATAGGGGCGGAATTCCTGCAGGATCTGCATTAGTTCGACCGCTTTTTGCCGAAGATGCCGGATTCGCTCGCGCTGCTCGTCGTCCTGGAATACCGCCTGCCATTCGCGCAGTGCGTCGTCGAGCTCGCCGTTGGTCGGCAGCGGCGTTCCCTCGGGCAGGCCCAGCTGGCGCAGCGCCTTGCGCTTGGCTTGCGTGTAGTCGGTCATGCCGTCCTCGGCGATCAGCCGGGCGGCGGCGCTGCAGATGCTGGCGCGGGTGCGGTCGAGCCGGTGGGGCATGGGGAGTCCGGGGGGGAGGGTGGGGCGTGTTCGGGAAGTGTACAATGCGGCCTGCCTTTTAGCCATTTCAATGCGGGACCTTCGGCATGCACATCCATATCCTCGGCATCTGCGGCACTTTCATGGGCGGCATCGCCCAGCTCGCGCGGGCGGCCGGGCATCGCGTGACCGGCTGCGACGCCGGCGTCTACCCGCCGATGAGCACGCAGCTGGAGGCGTCGGGGATCGAGCTGATCGAGGGCTACGACCCGGCGCAGGTCGCGCTGGCGCCGGATGTTTTCGTGATCGGCAACGCCGTTTCGCGCGGCAACCCGCTGCTCGAGGAAATCCTCGACCGCGGCCTGCCCTACGTGTCCGGCCCGCAATGGCTGGCGGATAACGTGCTGTGCGGAAAGTGGGTGCTCGCCGTCGCCGGCACGCACGGCAAGACGACGACCAGCTCGATGCTGGCGTGGATCCTGGAGGATGCCGGCATGGCGCCGGGCTTCCTGATCGGCGGCGTGCCGATGAACTTCGGCGTCTCGGCGCGGCTGGGGGACACCCCCTTCTTCGTGATCGAGGCCGACGAATACGACACCGCCTTCTGCGACAAGCGATCGAAATTCGTCCACTACCGGCCACGGACTGCGGTACTGAACAATCTCGAGTTCGATCACGCAGATATCTTCTCCGATCTGGCGGCGATCGAAACGCAATTCCACCATTTGGTGCGCACCCTGCCGCGCTCCGGGCTGATTGTCGCCAACGCCGCCGAAGAGAGCCTCGGGCGCGTGCTGGCGCGCGGCGCGTGGACGCCGGTCGAGCGTTTCAACGCCGCCGACGCCTGGCGCGCGGAAGGCGACGACGCCGGCGGCCGGCTGGCGCTGTTCAACGGCGGCGCGCTGGTCGGCGAAACGCAGTGGGCGCTCACCGGCGCGCATAACCGCGCCAATGCGGTGGCGGCGCTGCTCGCCGCGCGCCACGTCGGGGTGCCGCTGGAGAAGGGGCTGGACGCGCTGACGCGCTTCGCCAACGTCCGCCGGCGCATGGAAGTGCGCGGCGTCGCCGGCGGCGTCACCGTCTACGACGACTTTGCGCACCATCCGACGGCGATCGCGACGACCGTTGCCGGCCTGCGCCGGAAGGTCGGCAGCGCGCGCATCCTGGCCGTGCTCGAGCCGCGCTCGAACACGATGAAGCTGGGGGTCATGAAGGAACAGTTGCCGGGCAGCCTCGCCGAGGCCGACGCGGTCTTCTGCTACGGCGCCAACCTCGGCTGGGACGCCGCCGCGGCGTTGGCGCCGCTGGCGGCGAAGGCCTGCGTCGAGGACGACCTCGGCCGGCTGGTGGCGCGCATCGCCGCCGCGGCGCGTCCCGGCGACCATGTGCTGGTGATGAGCAACGGCGGCTTCGGCGGCATCCACGAGAAGCTGCTGCAGGCGCTGGGCGCCTGAGCGATGCGCTTCGCGCATCGCGAGGAAGTACTCTCGGGGTGCGCCTGAGCGGAGCGCAAACTCCGCGAAGAAATCCCTTCCTTCGGGCGGCTGTTTTCGCAGTCGCCGGCTGTGCTCAGCCGAACAGCCGGTCGGCGAACAGCGCCGCGAAGAGCAGCGTCAGGTAGACGATCGAGTAGCGGAAGGTGCGCTTCGCCAGTGCGTCGCTGTAGTTGCGATAGAGGGCGACGGCGTAGGCGATGAAGCCGAGGTTGAGCAGCGTCACCGCGGCGAGGTAGAACCAGCCGCTCATGCCGAGCGTGAACGGCACCACCGTCGAGGCCGTCATCATCACCGTGTACAGCAGGATGTGCTGGCAGGTGAAGCGGATGCCGTGCGTCACCGGCAGCATCGGCAGGCCGCTCTTCTCGTAGTCGGCGATGCGGTAGCAGGCCAGCGACCAGAAATGCGGCGGCGTCCACAGGAAGATGATCAGGAACAGCGCCAGCGGCTCGGCCGACACGGTGCCGGTCATCGCCGCCCAGCCGAGCACCGGCGGCATCGCGCCGGAGGCGCCGCCGATGACGATGTTCATCGGCGTCGCTGGCTTCAGCAGCGCGGTGTAGATCACCGCGTAGCCGACGAAGGTGGCGAAGGTCAGCCACATCGTCAGTTCGTTCACGAAGGCGTGCAGCAGCCACAGGCCGGCGCCGCCGAGCAGGAAGGCCAGCGTCAGCGTCGCCCGTGTCGAGGCCTCGCCGCGCGCGGTGGCGCGGGCGCGGGTGCGCGCCATCAGCGCGTCGATGGTGCGCTCGACCAGGCAGTTGATCGCCGCCGCGGCGCAGGCGACCAGGCCGATGCCGAGCGAGGCGGCGAGGAACAGCTTGAGCGGCGGCAGTTCGCGCGAGGGGAGCAGCATGCCGATCATCGCAGTGAACACGATCAGGCTGTTCACGCGCGGCTTGCACAGCTCGGCGAAGGCGGCGAGGCGCTGCGGCAGGGTCGGGTTGGCGGTGTGGCTGTGGCCTTGCATGTGACGGTATCTACCCAATCCAGGAATATTTCAGGAGCCGCTCGAGGTCGGCGCGCACGCCCTTGGCCTCGGCCTCGGGCGCGTATTGCATCATCAGGTTGCCGGCCGGGTCAACCACGAAAAGGCGGTGGCGCGCGCCGGCGGCGAGCGCCGTGCGCCACGCGGGCGGCGGCGCGGCGAGCAGCAGGTCGGGCTGCTTCGCCTGCAGCGCGACGAGCGCCGGCGTCGTCGCGTCGACGAGGACGATGCGGCGCAGCCGCCCCATGTCGCGGTTGAGCGAAACCTGGATCGCGCGCGTCTGTTCGGCGAGCGCGACGCAGGCCGCCTCGCACGGCGCATCGCCGGCGACCAGCAGCAGCCACTTGCCGGCGACGGCGGTGGCGGCGTCGGCGCCGAGCGCCGCCAGCGGCAGCGGCCGCAGCGGCTGGACGAGTTCGCCGTGGTTGCTGGTCTTCGCCGGTCGCCAGCCGAGCAGGTACATGCCGCCGCCGATCGCCACCGGCAGCAGGAAGATCGCCAGCGTCAGCAGCAGTGCGCGCTGCCCCGACGTGAGGCGCGGCGCGGCCGGCGGCGGGGCGGCGGTCGTCTTCATCGTTGCCTCAGCCACGGACGGAGCAGGAAGAACAGCCAGATGCCGACGGTCGCTGCGGCGAAGCCGAACCACTGCCAGGCGTAGCCGAGGTGGCGCTCGATCCGTTCGTCCGGGCGCGGCCAGTCGCGGACGAAGCCGCCGCCCGCGCTGTCCGCGGCGAGTTCGAGGACGACCGGCTGCAGCGGGAAGTCCACCGCCTGCCGGTAGCGGGCGAGGTCGAGGTTCTGCCAGACGCGCATCGCCGGCGACTCCCAGCCGACGGCCGGCTCGGCCGCCAGCGTGAAGAAGCGCGTGCCGGGGACGACCGCGGTGGCCTGCAGCGCGACCGTGCCCGTCGGTGTCTCGATCGCCGGCAGCGTGCGGCGGTCGGGGCCGGCCGGCACCCAGCCGCGGTTGACCAGCACGCGCATGCCGCCCGCGCCGTCCGCCGCGCCGCCGTCGATGCGCAGCGGCGTCACGACGTGGTAGCCGGCCTGCTCGCGATGCACGCGGTTGTCGATCAGGATCTGCCGCGCCGGCTCGTAGACGCCGCGCACGACGACGCGCCGGTAGCGCATCGCCTCGGCGTCGACCGGCGTCGCCGGCAGGGTCGCCGGCGCCTCGACGGCGCGCGCGTCGAGCAGCGCCTGCCGTGCCTCCTTCGTCGCCGCCTTGTCCCACTGCCACTGGCCGAGCGAGACGAACAGCGGCACCAGCAGCGCGACCAGCGCGCCGCCGCCGAGGACGACGAAGCGGCGCGACGCCGGCCGCGCGCCGGCCGCCGGAACTTCGCCCACCGGCACGTGTTCCAATTGGCTGGACTCCTTGCGGACCTCGCCCATGATCAAGCTGCTGGTTGTCTTCACGCTGCTCGCCATCGTCGCCAGCCTGTTCTCCGGCCTGTGGTTCCTCTACCGGGACCGCGGCACCGGCACCCGCGCCGTGCGGGCGCTCACCGTGCGCATCGGCCTGTCGATCTCGCTCTTCATCCTGCTCCTCGTCTCCTATCGCTTCGGCCTGATCCCCGGCTACAGCCAGTAGACGAAGACGAAGAGGCCGAGCCAGACCACGTCGACGAAGTGCCAGTACCAGGCCACGCCCTCGAAGGCGAAGTGGCGCTCGGCCGTGAAGTGGCCCTTCAGGCAGCGCCCGTAGATCACCATCAGCATGATCGCGCCGAGCGTCACGTGGAAGCCGTGGAAGCCGGTGAGCATGAAGAAGGTCGCGCCGTAGACGCCGGCGCCCATGGTCAGCCCGAGTTCGTGGTAGGCGTGGTGGTACTCCCAGGCCTGGAAGCCGAGGAAGACGACGCCGAGCGCGATGGTCAGGAAGAGGCCGAGGTTCAGCTGGCGGCGGTTGTTCTTCAGCATCGCCCAGTGCGCCCAGGTGATCGTCGCGCCCGAGGTGAGCAGCAGCGCGGTGTTGATCGCCGGGATGCCCCAGGCGCCCATCGGCGTGAATGCCGCCGCCTTCGGGCCGCCGCCGGCGGTCGGCCAGAGCAGGTCCTTGTATTCCGGGTAGAGCGTGACGTCGTGCCGCGGCAGCATGCCGAGCAGGTCCGGCACCGAGATGTTGCGTACGTAGAACAGCGCGCCGAAGAAGGCGGCGAAGAAGGCCACCTCGGAGGCGATGAACCAGATCATCCCGTAGCGGAAGGACTTGTCCTCCCACTCGCGGTAGGCGCCGCTCTGCGACTCGTAGATCACCTTGCCGAACCAGCGATGGAGCACGGTGAGGATGACGCCGACGCCGGCCAGCATCAGCCACGGCCCGGGAACGAACTTGTTCATCTGCAGGATGAAGCCGAAGGCGAGCAGGAACAGCCCGCCGGAGAGGATGAACGGATAGAGCGAGGGCTGCGGCACGTAGTAATGCGCGGCACGGGCGGCGGTGGGGGTCTGCGACATGTTCACTCCCTGCTGTTGAGCGCCGTCCGGTCCTGGACGGCGGTGAAGAACGCGTAGGAAAGGGTTACGTGCCGGATGTCCGGGTCGATCTCCGGCTTGACGATGAAAGTGAGCGGCATCTCGCGCGATTCGCCCGGCGCCAGCGTCTGCTGCGCGAAGCAGAAGCACTCGATCTTGTCGAAGTGCTGCGCCGCCTGCCCCGGCGTCACGCTCGGCACCGCCTGGCCGGTGATCGGCTTGTCCGAGGTGTTGCGCACCAGGTACTTGACCATCTGCATCTCGCCCGGATGCAGCTCCAGGCTGAAGGTCAGCGGCCGCATGTCCCACGGCAGGCCGGGCATCACCGTGCCGGTGAACTCGACGGTGACGGTGCGGCTGCGGTCGATGCGCGACGGCGGGTCGCCGGCCGTCGCGCCACCCTTGATGCCGCCGAGCGAGAAGCCGCCGAGTCCCTTGTCGCCGGGGCCGCCGGCGGTCTTGCCGTTGAAGCCGGTGGCCGCGCACAGCACGTCGTACAGCGGCACCAGCGCGAAGCCGAAGGCGAACGCGGCGACGACGCCGGCGAGCAGCTTGCCGACCAGCTTTCCGTGCGCGACGTTCGGCGTCGTCATGATCGCCGCCTAGCGGAACCAGAAGGCCGCGCCGTAGAGGCACAGCGCGACGGCGCCGATCGCCCAGGCCAGCCGCCGGCTGGCGGCGCGGCGGCGGGCGAGTTCGCTGTCGGTCCAGGAAGGGTTCATCCCCGTCTCCTCACTTGATCGCCGGGGGCGTCTCCCAGCTGTGGTGCGGCGGCGGCGACGGGAGTTCCCACTCCAGCCCCTCGGCGCCCTCCCAGGCGCGGCCGGCCGCCGGTTCGCCGCCGCGGATGCATTTCCAGATGTTGTATGCGAAGAGCAGCTGCGAGACGCCGAGGATCAGCGCGCCGACGGTCGAGATCGCGTTGAACTCGGTGAACTGCAGCGCGTAGTCGGGGATGCGCCGCGGCATGCCGGCCAGCCCGAGGAAGAACTGCGGCAGGAAGGTCAGGTTGAACGAGATGATCGTCAGCCAGAAGTGCAGCCTGCCCAGCCGCTCGTCGATCATGTTCCCGGTCCACTTCGGCAGCCAGTAGTAGACGCCGGTCATCACGCCCATGATGCCGCCGGCGAACAGCGCGTAGTGGAAGTGGGCGACGACGAAGTAGCTGTGGTGGTACTGCGCGTCCGCCGCGACGTCGGCGAGCACCAGCCCGGTCAGGCCGGCGATGCCGAACAGCACGATGAAGCCCTGCGCGAACAGCATCGGTGTCTCGAAGCTCATCGCCCCCTTCCACATCGTCGCGATCCAGCAGAAGAAAAGCACCGCGAGCGGCAGCGAGATCGCCATCGTGCTGTACATGAAGTAGAGCAGCGCCGGCACCGGCATGCCGGCGGTGAAGAAGTGGTGCGCCCAGACGATCACCGACAGCACGCCGATGGCGACGAAGGCATAGACCTGCGCCTTGTAGCCGTAGATCGGCTTGCGGCTGAAGGTCGCCAGCACGTGCGGCATCAGCCCCCACAGCGGCAGCAGCAGGATGTACACCTCGGGGTGGCCGAAGAACCAGAACAGGTGCTGGAACAGGATCGGGTCGCCGCCGCCGGCGGCGTTGAAGAAGTGCGTACCGAAGTGGCGGTCGGTGAGCAGCATCGTGATCGCGCCGGCCAACACCGGAATGGTCGCGATCAGCAGGAAGGCGGTGATCAGCCAGCCCCAGCAGAAGATCGGCAGCTTCAGCATCGTCATCCCCGGCGCGCGCAGGTTGAAGATGGTGACGATGACGTTGATCGAGCCGAGGATCGAGCTGATGCCGAGGATGTGCAGTGCGAGGATGGCGAAGTCGACGCCGAGGCCGCCCTGCACCGACAGCGGCGCATAGAGCGTCCAGCCGGTGGCCACCGCGCCGTCGCCGATGCCGAAGATGGCCAGCACGAAGGGCAGCGTCAGCAGCATCGCCGCCGGCGGCAGCAGCCAGAAGCCGAGGTTGTTGATGCGCGGCAGCGCCATGTCCGGGGCGCCGATCATCAGCGGAATCTGCCAGTTGGCGAAGCCGGTCGCCGCCGGCATCAGTGCGGCGAAGATCATCACCAGCGCATGCACGCCGATCAGCTGGTTGAAGAACTCCGGCTGCATCAGCTGCAGCCCGGGCTGGAACAGCTCGACGCGCACGGCGAGGATCATCGCGCCGCCGACGAAGAACATCAGCAGCGAGAAGAGCAGGTACAGCGTGCCGATGTCCTTGTGGTTGGTCGTCGTCAGCCAGCGCAGCAGGCCGCTCGGATGGTGCGCCGCGTGCGTGTCGGCGTGGGGGGCGGTCGTGGCGTGGCTCATGAGCGGGCCTCCTCTCGCAAGAGCTTGATCTGGGCGGGCTGGATCAGGTCGCCCTTGTCGTTGCCGAACGCGTTGCGCTCGTAGGTGACGACGGCGGCGATGTCGACGTCGGACAGCGTGTTCCTGAACGCCTGCATCGCCGTGCCCTCCTTGCCGTTGAGCACGCGGTCGAGGTGGCTGTCCCTGACCAGCTTGCCGTCCGCGGCGAGCAGCGGGCCGCCGACGATGCGGCTGCCGGCGATCGCCGGGAAGGCCGGTGGCAGCCCCTTGCCGTCCGCCTGGTGGCAGGCCGCGCACTGCGCTTCATAGACCGCCTTGCCGCGCGCGAACAGCTCGTCCTTGCTCCAGCTGCGCTCGGCGCCGGCGCTCGCCGCCGCCAGCTCCGCCTGCTTCTTCTCGACCCAGGCGGCGTATTCCGGTTCCGGTACCGCGCGCACGACCACCGGCATGAAGCCGTGGTCCTTGCCGCACAGCTCGGCGCACTGGCCGCGATAGACGCCGGGTTCGTCGATCCTGACCCAGGTCTCGCGCAGGAAGCCGGGCACCGCGTCGCGCTTGACGCCGAACTGCGGCACCCACCAGGTGTGGATGACGTCGGTGGCGGTGAGCAGCACGCGCACCTTCTTGCCGACCGGCAGCACCACCTCGTGGTCAGTCTCGAGCAGGTAGTGTTCGCCCTTCGCCTCGCGGTTGGCGACCTGCTCGCGCGGCGTCGACATCGTGCTGACGAACTTGATGCCCGACTCGGGATACTCGTACTGCCACTTCCACTGCATGCCGGTGACCTTCAGCACCATGTCCGCCTTGGTCTTCGTGTCCTCCATGTCGATCACCGCGTGGTAGGCGGGGATGCCCATCAGCACGAAGTCGATGAACAGCAGGATGGCGAACGGGATCAGCGCCCAGATCCACTGCACCGCGCCGTTCGGCCCGGAGAAGCGCACCGGCTGGTGGCCGACGCTCTTCCGGTGCTTGATCATCGAATAGATCATGATCGCGAAGACGACGACGAACAGTGCGCCGATGATCAGCATGAACTCGTTGTGGATCTTCAGCGTGTCGCGCGCGATCGGCGTCACCGGCGGCGGGAAGTTCCAGGTGTAGTCGGCCTGCGCGCCGCCGCTGGCGAGCAGGCCGGGCAGGGCGCCGAGCGCGGCGGCGAGCGCCGGCCGCGGACGGGCGAAGCGTGGGGTCGTCTTCAAGTTCCCTCCTCCGTTGGGGTTGTGCTGCTGCGGTGATCGGCTGCATCCGGTGTGCCCCGGTGTGCGGCGGTGGATTCCGGCCCGGATGCGCCCGCGTGCGCGGGGCGGCCGGCGGTGCTGGCGTGATGGTGACAGCGCGCGGCGGTGGCCGGCAGGGGGCGCCGGGCGGGGAGGGCGGCAACGGCACTTGCGCCACCGGGAGCGTGCCGGGTGGAAACGCGGCCGGAGCCGGCCGCGCGTCGTCGTTCCGCAATCCTCCACCTGACAGGCACGGCCATCGGTGTCCCCTTTCCGAGAAGCTGAGCGGTTTTTTTGATTTAGATCAAATTTGCGGTCAGTGTAAATAAGCACACAAACTGATGCAATAGTGCGCGCCGCATGCAACTCTCTGATTGCAAACGGCAAGTTTTGTTCCGATGTTGCGCTGCGGAAGATGCTCGCAGCGCGTGGGGACGCGTTTCCGGGCGGGGGAGTGGGGGCAGGGCGGGGTTTTTTGCTGCAGCGAACAACGGCTGCCGGCGCGGAAAAACAAAACGCGGCCTGCCGGCCGCGTTCGGAACGGGAAGGGGCTCAGACGTACCCCGAGAGTACTTCTTCGCGCTACGCGGCGCGTAGCGCTCAGGCGCGCCCCAAGGGCACTTCTTCGTGATGTGCGGGGCACATCACTCAGGCGCTGAGCAGGCCCTTCATCTTCTGTAGCGCCTTCGCCTCGATCTGGCGGATGCGCTCGGCCGAGACGCCGAACTCGGCGGCCAGCTCGTGCAGCGTCGCCGCCTCGCCCTCGGCCAGCCAGCGCGCCTCGACGATTCGGCGGCTGCGCTCGTCGAGGCCGGCCAGCGCGGCCTGCAGTCCGTCGCTTTGCAGCCGGTCGTACTCGCGCGCTTCGAGCACGCGGGTCGGTTCGCTGTTGCTGTCGGCCAGCCAGGCGATCGGCGCGAACTTCTCGTCCTCGTCGTCGTTGGCTTCCAGCGCCAGATCGTGGCCGCCGAGACGGGTCTCCATCTCGGTCACCTCCTCCGGCTTGACGCCCAGCTGCTTCGCCACCTCCAGCGTCTGGCCCGGGGTCAGCGCCTCGCTGCCCGGCTTCAGGCTGCGCAGGTTGAAGAACAGCTTGCGCTGCGCCTTGGTCGTCGCGACCTTGACCAGCCGCCAGTTCTTCAGCACGTATTCGTGGATTTCGGCCTTGATCCAGTGGATCGCGAACGAAACCAGGCGTACGCCGCGGTCCGGGTCGTAGCGCTTGACCGCCTTCATCAGGCCGATGTTGCCTTCCTGGATCAGGTCGGCGTGCGGCAGGCCGTAGCCGAGATAGCCGCGGGCGATCGAGATCACCAGCCGCAAATGCGAGAGCACCAGCTGGCGGGCGGCATCGAGATCCTGCTCGTCGCGGAAGCGGCGGGCGAGCGACGTCTCCTCCGCTTCGCTCAGCATCGGAAAACGGTTCGCCGCCTGGATGTAGGCATCCAGGTTGCCGACTGCGCTGGGCATCGGGAGAGCCAGGGCATTCGTCATGGGGCGTTGTCCTCCTTGGGTAGGTCCGGGATCATTTTAGCACTCGCCGTCATAGAGTGCTAACGAGGAAAAAAGTTCTTGGCCTCAGCGGCTTAGCGCTGGCGCAGGCTGATCGCGACCGAGCACTGCGCGCCCAGCCAGCCGAGCAGCGCGCCACCGGCGACGAGCAGCACGGCGAAGCCCGGCGTTGGCCCGCGCAGGCCGAATTCCGCGCCGTAGAGCTCGGCCAGCTCGCCGATCGCGGGCGCGAGCAGGGCGCTGCCGATGAATACCAGCAGGCAGGCCAGCGCACCGCCGAGACCGCCCTGGAGCGCGCCGAAGTAGCTGAACGGCCGCCGGATCCAGGCGTCGCTGGCGCCGATCAGGCGCGCCACCTCGATTTCCGCGCCCTGCGCGAGAATCTGCAGGCGAATCGTGTTGAAGGTGACGGCGACCAGCGCGGCGGCGAAGACGGCGCCGATCAGACCGACGGCCAGCCGGCCGATGCGCAGCAGTGCGTCGAAGCGCTTGGCCCAGGCGGCGTCGAGCTGGACGTGGGCGACCTTCGGCCAGCCGGCGATGGTTTTCGCCAGCGCCGCCATCGCTTCCGGCGCGGTGTCGGCCGGCTCGATCGCGAAGGCGTCGGGCAACGGGTTGCGCGGCAGGCTGGCGACCACCTCGGCCATGCCGGCGCTGCCTTGCAGGCGCTGCAGCGCCTCCTCGCGCGGCACGAAGCGCCATTTCCCGGGCGCTGCCGCCCGCAGCCGCGACTCGATCTCGGCCACCGCCTTGCGGTCGGCGTCCTGCGTCATGAACACGCTGATCTGCTGCACGCCCGAGGCGTTGCGCGCCGCCTGCTGCGCGTTGTCGAGCAGCAGCCAGCCGGCCGCCGGCAGCGTCAGCGCGATGCCGATCACGAACAGCGACAGCGCGGTGTTCAGCGCCGCCGCGGCCAGCCGCCGCAGCGCGTCGCGCAGCGCGGCGCCGTGCTGGGTCAGCCAGGCCTTCATTGGGCGAGGCTCCCGCGGGCGAGGCGCAGTTCGCGCGCACCCGGCAATCCGCTCCACTGCGGGTCGTGGGTGGCGATGATCACGGTCACGCCGACCTGGTGGAAGGCGCGGAAGATGTCGAGGATGCCGGCTGCCGAGTCGACGTCGAGGTTGGCGGTCGGTTCGTCGGCGAGTAGGACCGCCGGCCGGTTGACCACGGCGCGGGCGATCGCCAGCCGCTGTTGCTCGCCGCCGGAGAGCGCGATCGGGTTGGCGCGGGCGCGGTCGAGCAGGCCGACCTTGTCGAGCGCCGCCTGCGCGCGGCGCAGCGCCTCGTGCCGCGGCGTGCCGACGATGGCCAGCGGCAGCAGCACGTTGTCCAGCGCGTTGCGGTCGAACAGCAGCTTCTGGTCCTGGAAGACCAGGCCGAAGTTGCGCCGCAGGTAGGGCAGCGCGCCCGGGCGCAGTGCGGCGAGGTTCTGGCCGTTGACGACG
This sequence comes from Azospira restricta, assembly GCF_016858125.1. Taxonomy (NCBI): domain Bacteria; kingdom Pseudomonadati; phylum Pseudomonadota; class Betaproteobacteria; order Rhodocyclales; family Rhodocyclaceae; genus Azospira; species Azospira restricta. The sequence goes on along the minus strand of NZ_CP064781.1, from coordinate 273,749 downwards.
ATGCTGCCCGAGGTCGGGCGCTCGATCGCGGCAAACAGCTTGACCAGCGTCGACTTGCCGGCGCCGGAGTGGCCGGTGACGAAGACCATCTCGCCGGCGCCGATCTCGCAGCTGACGTTGTCCAGCGCGGTGAGGCCGCCCGGATAGCGCTTGCCGACACCCGAGCAGCTGATCATTCGAACATCGCGTCCACGAAGTCGCGGGCGACGAAGGGGCGCAGGTCGTCGATGCCCTCGCCGACGCCGATGAAGCGCACCGGCTTCGGGCACTGCCGCGCGATCGCCGCCAGCGCGCCGCCCTTGGCGGTGCCGTCGAGCTTGGTGACGACCAGGCCGGTGACGTGGATCGCCTTGTCGAAGGCCTTCACCTGCGCCAGCGCGTTTTGGCCGATGTTCGCGTCGAGCACCAGCAGCGTCTCGTGCGGGCCGCTGTGGTCGGCCTTCTTGATCACGCGGCGGACCTTGGCGATTTCCTCCATCAGGTGCAGCTGCGTCGGCAGCCGGCCGGCGGTGTCGGCGAGCACGACGTCGATGCCGCGCGCCTTGGCGGCCGCGATCGCGTCGAAGATGACCGCCGCCGGGTCGCCCGATTCCTGCGCGACGACGGTGACGTTGTTGCGCTCGCCCCAGGTCATCAGCTGCTCGCGCGCGGCGGCGCGGAAGGTGTCGCCGGCGGCGAGCAGCACCGATTTGCCCTGCGACTGGAAGTACTTGGCCAGCTTGCCGATCGAGGTCGTCTTGCCGGCGCCGTTGATGCCGGCGATCATGATGATGAACGGGCGGTGCGAGGCGAGGTCGAGCGGCTGCTCGAGCGGCTTCAGCAGCTCGAGCAGCGCGTCGGCGAGCGCCTGCTGGATCGCCTCCGGCGTTTCCAGCTTGTCCTTCTTCGCGCGCGCCTTCAGCGCCGTCAGCAGGTGCTCGGTGGCCTCGATGCCGATGTCGCTGGTCAACAGCAGCGTCTCCAGCTCCTCGAGCAGTTCGTCGTCGACCTTGCCGCGGGCGAAGATCGATTTCAGCTTGCCGCCGAACTGCGCGCGCGTGCGCGCGAGGCCGGCCTTCAGGCGTTCGCGCCAGGAGGGGGCAGCGGCGGCGTCCGGTGCGGCGCTGCCGTTGTCGGTGGGTTTCTTCAGGAAGCCAAACATGCGGGGTCCGGGTCGTGTGAGGGCCGAGCGCGAGCGTTGCCGTGCCGGGGCGGTGTTAAGATTGGCGCCCCGGCGTGGCGATCCGCTCGCCGAAAACGAAATTTTAACAGAAGCCCCCTGATGACCATGCGACGACAGCTCCTCGCTTCACTGTTCGGGCTGGCCTGTACCCTCGCCGCCCCGCCCCTCCTCGCCAATCCCTACGCGCACAAGCTGGCCAACGGCCTCTCCGTGATCGTCAAGGAAGACCGCCGCGCGCCGACTGCGGTGCATATGGTGTGGTACCGCGCCGGCTCGATGGACGAGAGCAACGGCACCACCGGCGTCGCCCACGTGCTCGAGCACATGATGTTCAAGGGCACGCCGAAGGTCGGGCCGGGCGAGTTCAATCGCCTCGTCGCCGCCGCCGGCGGCCGCGACAACGCCTTCACCAGCCGCGACTACACCGCCTACTTCCAGCAGGTGCCGAAGGAGAAGCTGGAGGAGATGATGGCGCTGGAGGCCGACCGCATGCGCCACCTGACGCTGTCGGCGAACGAATTCGAGCAGGAGATCAAGGTGGTGATGGAGGAGCGCCGGCTGCGCACCGACGACCAGCCGCAGTCGCGGCTGTTCGAGGCGATGAATGCGGTCGCCTTCCAGTCGCATCCCTACCGCCGGCCGATCATCGGCTGGATGAGCGACCTCGAGCACATGACGGTGCAGGACGCGCGCGACTGGTACGAGCGCTGGTACGTGCCGAACAACGCCTACGTCGTGATCGTCGGCGACGTCGACCACCAGGCCGTCTTCAAGGCCGCCGAGAAACTCTACGGCGGGCTCAAGGCGCGCCCGCTGCCGGCGCGCAAGCCGCAGGACGAGCCGGCGCAGGCCGGCATCCGCCGGCTGACGGTGAAGGCGCCGGCCGAACTGCCGGTGCTGATCATGGGCTACCGCGCGCCGGTGCTGAAGGACGTCGACCAGGACGTCGATCCCTACGCGCTGGAGATGCTCGGGTCGGTGCTCGCCGGCCACGGCGCGGCACGCTTCTCGAAGCACCTGGTGCGCGAGCAGCGCCTCGCCGTCTCGGCGAGCGCGGACTATGACGCGTCGGCGCGCGGCCCGGGCATGTTCTACCTGGTCGGCACGCCGTCGCAGGGCAGGACGGTGGCCGAGATGGAGGCCGGCCTGCGCGCCGAGATCGCGCGCATCCAGGACGAGGGCGTCAGCGCCGAGGAACTCGAGCGCGCCAAAGCGCAGCTGGTGGCGAGCGAGGTGTACAAGCTCGACTCGATGTTCGCGCAGGCGATGGAGATCGGCCAGCTGGAGGCGGTCGGTCTGCCCTACGGCAAGAGCGGGCGGATCATCGAGAAGCTGCAGGCGGTGACCGCCGAGCAGGTGCGCGAGGTCGCCCGCCGCTACTTCGTCGACGACAGCCTGACGGTCGGCGTGCTCGATCCGCAGCCGCTGGCGTCGGCGACGCCCCGCCGCTTTGCGGCGCCGATCCGGCACTGACGGGGATTTCGGGAATGAAAACGATGACCAGGAAGCTTCTTCTCGCGCTCGGTCTCTGCGCCGCCACGCTGGCCGCCGAGGCCGGCGTGCGCATCGAGCACTGGCAGGCGCCGTCCGGCGCCCGCGTCTATTTCGTCGAGTCGCGCGCGCTGCCGATCGTCGACGTGCAGGTCGACTTCCCCGCCGGCGCCGCGCAGGACCCGGCCGACAAGGCCGGGCTGGCGCAGCTGACGCGCGGCCTGATGGACCTCGGCGCCGGCGGCATGGACGAGAACGAGGTGGCGACCAAACTCGCCGACCTCGGGGCGCGGCTGGGCGGCGGCGCCGACACCGACCGTGCCAGCGTCAGCTTGCGCACGCTGGCGATGCCGGACAAGCGCAACGCCGCCTTCGCCATCATGCGCGCGGTGATCGCCGAACCGCGCTTCGACGCGGCCGTCTTCGAGCGCGAGCGGGCGCGCACCGTCGCCGCGTTGCGCGAGGCGCTGACGCGGCCGGAGACGATCGCCGCGCGAGCGTTCTGGGCCGGGCTCTACGGCGACCATCCCTACGGCCGGCAGCCGACCGTCGACAGCCTCGGGCGGATCTCCGGCGACGACCTGTGCGCCTTCCATGCCGCGCGCTACACCGCGCGCACGGCGGTGGTCTCGATCGTCGGCGACTTGAGCCGCGCCGAGGCCGAGGCGCTGGCGCAGCAGCTGACCGGGGCGCTGCCGGCCGGCGAGGCTGCGGTGCCGACGCCGGCGGTGACCTTGCCGGCCGCCGGCGAAGTGCGCTTGCCGCACCCGGCGGCGCAGGCGCATATCCAGTTCGGCCTGCCGGCGCTGAAGCGCGGCGACCCCGACTTCTACGCGCTGATGGTCGGCAACTACAGCCTCGGCGGCGGCGGCTTCGTCTCCCGGCTGATGAAAGAAGTGCGCGACAAGCGCGGCTTCGCCTACAGCGTCTACAGCTACTTCGCGCCGATGAAGGAGGCCGGGCCGTTCCAGATCGGCCTGCAGACCAAGCGCGAGCAAGCCAAGGACGCGCTCAAGGTGGCCCGCGACGAGCTGCTGCGCTTCCTCGCCGAAGGGCCGAGCGAGGACGAGCTGAAGGCGGCGAAGGCGAACATCGTCGGCAGCTTCCCGCTGCGCCTCGACTCGAACCGCAAGATCCTCGACAACGTCGCCGCGATCGCCTTCTACGGGCTGCCGCTCGACTACCTCGACACCTACGCGGCGAACATCGGCAAGGTGACGGCGGCCGACGTGCGCGCGGCCTTCGCCCGCCACGTCAAGCCCGAGCACCTGGTGACCGTGGTGGTGGCCGGCGAGTGAAGCCGCCCGGCAAGCGCGCGGCGGCCGACGGCGGCGGCCAGCTGCGCATCATCGGCGGTGAATGGCGGCGGCGGGTGCTGCGCTTCCCCGGCGGCGAAGGCCTGCGGCCGACGCCGGACCGGGTGCGCGAGACGCTGTTCAACTGGCTCGGCCAGGAACTTTCCGGCCTCTCCTGCCTCGATCTCTTTGCCGGCAGCGGCGCGCTCGGGCTGGAAGCGGCCTCGCGCGGCGCCGACCGCGTCGTGCTGGTCGAGCGCGAGCCGAAGGCGGCTGCGGCGCTCGCCGCAAACGTCCGTTTGCTCGGCGCCGGCGGCAAAGTGGAGCTAGTCTGCCAGGATGCGCTAAAATTCGCGGTCTCGACGCCGCTTGCCTTCGACGTGATCTTCCTCGATCCGCCGTACCGGCAGGGCTGGATCGAGAAGCTCTGCCCGCTGCTGCCGCGCCTGGCGAACCCCGACGCGGTACTTTATGTCGAAGCCGAAAGCCCGCAGGACGGCATCGGCGACTGGCGAACGGTGCGCCGCGGGCAGGCGGGACAGGTTTTTTATCACCTCATGCGGCGGGAAAGCCCTCAGGATGCTGAATCATCGCGTAGCGATCTACCCGGGCACCTTTGACCCGATGACCCGCGGCCACGAAGACCTCGTGCGTCGCGCGTCGAGCCTGTTCGACCAGGTCGTCGTCGGCATCGCGCAGAGCCGCTCGAAGCGGCCGTTCTTCTCGCTCGAGGAGCGGGTCGAGCTGGCGCGCGAGGTGCTGGCGCCGTACCCGAACGTCGAGGTCGTCGGCTTCTCCAACCTGCTGATGGACTTCCTGCACGAGCGCGGCGCCAAGGTCATCCTGCGCGGCCTGCGCGCGGTCTCGGACTTCGAGTACGAGTTCCAGATGGCGGGCATGAACCGCAACCTCTATCCGGAGGTCGAAACAGTATTCCTGACGCCGGGCGAACAATACATGTTCATCTCGGCGACGATGGTTCGCGAGATCGCCGTGCTCGGCGGCGATGTCAGCAAGTTCGTCCACCCGCTGGTGCATGAGCGGCTGGCGCAAAAGGTTTCCGAGACTTTCAACAATTGAAGGAAGAGCAGCTATGGCTTTGATGATTACCGACGAATGCATCAACTGCGACGTGTGCGAGCCGGAATGCCCGAACGAGGCGATTTCGCAGGGCGCCGAGATCTATGAGATCGACCCGGCCAAGTGCACGGAGTGCGTGGGCCACTACGACACGCCGCAGTGCGTGGAGGTGTGCCCGGTGGACTGCATTCCGAAGAACCCCGATGTGGTCGAGACCGCCGACCAGCTGTGGGTCAAGTACGAGCAGCTGACGGGGAACAAGCGCCCGGCCTGACCGCCGCTCGCCGGAACGACAAGAAAAAGCGCCGCAGCCCCGGGTCGGGGGTGCGGCGCTTTTTTCTTTGCGGCCGGGTCAGAGATTGACGACCATCTGGTCGCGCGGGTCGACCTCGGCGCGTAGCGCCTCCTGCACGGCGGCGGTGATCGACGCCAGCGCGGCGATCTGCGCGACCAGCGTCGACTCGACGTGCGTCAGCTCGCCGATCCGCTCCTCCAGCGTATCGGTCGCCTGATGGATGCGCTTGATGCTTTCCAGGCGCCGCTTCAGCTGGATCTGGTGCTCGCGCACCTGCGTCTCCATCGGTGCCATGATCGCCTTCAGCCAGCCCTCGGCATGCCGGTTGGCGTGCTCGAAGGCGCGCCGCACCTGCATCGCCACCTCCTCGAAGAACTTTTGCGTGAGGTGCGCCTTGTCGTGGCGCAGCAGCTGGAACATCGTGTTCAGGTGCGTGTCGCACCAGGTTTCCAGGCGGTCGAGCTCCTTCTCGTAGCGCAGCAGCGAGAAGCTCGCCGGGCTGCCCAGCTTGAGGCCGTGCTCGACCGAGAACTTGCGGTAGATCGCCTCCATCATCTTGTGGATCTCGTCGACCTCGCCCTTCGACTTTGCCAGCGCGTCGCGGCTGACCGCGAAGAAGTTGGCCATCGCGTCGGAGAGCTGCTTGGAGAAGGTCGCCTCCAGCATCGACTCGCGCGTCGACTGCGTCAGCGCGCGCAGCGTGTCCAGGCCGAGGTGGGCGAACAGCTTGTTGGTCAGCGTCGAGAAGATGCTGCGCACCGCGTAGTAACGCTGCAGTCCGGATTCGAACTCCTCCTTCTCGGTGCGCACCTTGCCCATCATGTATTCGACGACACCGCGGTTCTTGCCGCGCAGCTCGGTCAGCTCGGCCAGCTGCTCGCGCAGGCCGGCGAGCCGCGATTCGAGCAGGCCGCGCGCGCGCAGGCCGAGCTCGTTGAACTCGTTCTCGGTGTCGTCGCGGACGATCTCCTGCTTGGCCGGGATCAGTTCCTCGGACAGCGCGCGTTCCAGCGCCGGGATGCGGCTCTTCTCGAGCAGCGCGTCGTCGGCGTTGATCTTGGCGACCAGCCCCTTCTGTGCCGACACCGGGAAGATCTGGTTGGCCGGCAGGTTGAGGATGGTGGCGCAGCTGCCGACCTGGCGGGCGATCTCGAAGTCGACCTCGGCCGCGCTCTTCAGCTCGTCCCACTGGCCGTCGATCTTGTTCAGCACGACGAGGCGCCCCTTCTTGCGGCCGTCCGGCGCGTCGACGTGCTCCTTCCAGATGGCGAGGTCGGACTGCGTGACGCCGGTGTCGGCGGCGAGGATGAACAGCACCGCGTGCGCGTTCGGCAGCAGCGACAGCGTCAGCTCGGGTTCGGTGCCGATCGCGTTCAGCCCCGGCGTGTCGAGGATGACCAGCCCCTGCTTCAGCAGCGGATGCGGGAAATTGATGACGGCGTGCCGCCAGCGCGGGATTTCGACCATGCCCTCGGCGTCGACCCGGAATGCGGCGAGCGAATCGTCGGCGAGGTCGAAGCCGAGGTGCTCGGCGGTCTCGCGGCTGACGCGGGTGACCTCGCTGACGTGGCGCAGCGTTTCCTGCATCGCCTCGGCCGAGGCGACGTCGAGCGGCACGCGCCGCCACTCCTCGGGAAACTTCTTGTATTCGCTGACGCCGGCGCTGTTGGCGCGCGTCTCGATCGGCAGCAGTTCGACGCAGGGCGGCTTCGCCGGGTCGTACATCAGCTCGGTCGGGCACATCGTCGTCCGCCCGGCCGACGAGGGCAGCATGCGGTTGCCGTAGTCGGCGAAGAAAATGGCGTTGATCAGCTCCGACTTGCCGCGCGAGAACTCGGCGACGAAGGCGACGTGCAGGCGGTCCTCGCGTAGCCGCTCGAGCAGCTGGGTCAGGCGCAGGTCGGTCTGCGCGTCGTTCAGTTCGTTGTCGGCGAGCCAGTTGCGCAGGCGCTCCAGGCCTTCGCCGAGCTGGCTCCGCCATGCGGCATAGGCGGCGAATTGCTGGGCAAGCGACATGATCGGTCCGGGTCGGTCAGATGGCCGCACTTTATCATGCGCCCGCACCAAATCAACGGCATAAATCAAGGGGATGCACGCGCCGCGCGGCGTTCAGCGCTGGCAGCGCGGGCACCAGTAGGTGCTGCGCCCGGCCTGGCGCGTGCAGCGCACCGGCGTGCCGCAGGCCGGGCAGGGCGCGCCGTCGCGGTCGTAGACGGCGCAGCTGAGCTGGAAGCAGCCGGCGCCGCCGTCGCTGTGCACGTAGTCGCGCACGCTGCTGCCGCCGGCGGCGATCGAGTCGGCGAGCGTCTCGCGCACCGCCTCGGCGAGGCGGTCGCAGCGCCCGGCGGCGATCCGGTTGGCGGCGCGCAGCGGCGAGATGCCGGCGCGAAAGAGGCTTTCCGACGCGTAGATGTTGCCGACGCCGACCAGCAGGTGGCCGTCCATCAGCACCGGCTTGACCGGCGCCGAGCGCCGGTGCAGCGCCGCATGCAGCCAGCGCCCGTCGAATTCCGGCGACAGCGGCTCGATGCCGAGCACGGCGAGCAGCGGGTGCGTTTCCGGCGCGGCTTCGGTCCACGCCAGCACGCCGAAGCGGCGCGGGTCGCGCAGGCGCAGCACGGTGTCGCCGAAGTCGAGGTCGACGTGGTCGTGCTTCTGCGGCGGCGTTTCCGGCGCCACCAGGCGCAGGCTGCCGGACATGCCCAGATGCAGGATCAGCCAGCCGCCGCCGAAGTCGAAGACGAGGTACTTGCCGCGCCGGGCGATGCCGGCGAGCGCGCGCCCGGAGAGCAGGCGCGGCAGTTCGGGCGGGATTTCGTGGCGCAGCCGCGGCGTGCGCACCGTCGCCGCGCGCACGGTCTTTCCGGGGAGGTAGGGCAGCAGCCCCTGACGGCTGACTTCGACTTCGGGCAGTTCGGGCATGGCGTGATGGATCTCGGGCGGCAGCGGAGCGACTTGAGGGCGTGGGGAAAAGGCCATAACATGCCGAACCATTATTGCCCGAATGTCTCCAATCTTCCACACGGGCAAGCAGGGAAACCATGAAATCGATCAAGCGCGCTGCGTTGGCCGCAGCAGTGGCCCTCGCCTTCTCGGCGCCGACGCTGGCCGCCGGCAAGCCGAAAGCGCCGCGCGAGGCCGCCAAGCCGGCGCCCGCGCCGCTCTCCGCCGAGCTCTACCGCAGCCACCTCGGGCAGGCGGTCTACCAGGTGCTGCTCGGCGAGATCGCACTGCAGCGCGGCAACCACGAACTGGCGGTCGGCGCCTACGGCGACCTCGCCTACCGCACGCGCGACCCGAAGGTGCTCGAACGGACGGTCGAGGTGGCCAGCATCAGCCGCCGCTTCGACGTCGCCTACGAGGCCGCCCGCCTCTGGGTCGAGATCGAGCCGGAGTCGATCAACGCCCGGCAGACGCTGGCGGCGGTGCTGATCATGCAGAACCGCGCCGACGAACTCGGGCCGCAGGTGACGATCCTGCTCGAGAAGGACAAGGACAACCTGATCGACAACCTGCTGCGGATGAACCGCATGCTGTCGCGTCTGCAGGACAAGGCCGGTGCCTACCGCATGCTGGACAAGGTGCTGGCGCCCTACGCCGGCATCGCCGAGGCGCATTACGCGCTGGCGACCGCTGCCTATCACGCCGGCGAGCGGCAGGCGGCGCTGGCCGAGGTGCGCAAGGCGTCGTCGCTGCGCCCGGAGTGGGAGGCGCCGGCGCTGTTCGAATCGCAGCTCGTCGCGCGCGATTCGGCCGCGGCCGCGATCGAGGTGCTCGAGCGCTTCGTCAAGGCCAACCCGCAGGCGCGCGACGTCCGCCTGCACCTGGCCCGCGGCCTGATCGCCGAGAAGCGCTACGGCGACGCGCGCAAGCATTTCGACCGCCTCCTCGCCGAGCATCCGGATAGCCCCGAGCTGATGTACCCGGTCGCCGTGCTGGCGCTGCAGCAGAACGACGTGGCGACCGCCGAGCCGCTGCTCTTGCGCATCCTCGAAGGCGCCGAGTCCGCCGAGCGCACGGTGGCAGCCTACTACCTCGGCCAGATCGCCGAGGAACGCAAGGACCACGCCGGCGCGATCGCCTTCTACAAGCGCGTCAGCGCCGGCGAGCAGTTCGTGCCGGCGCAGGTGCGCATCGCCAACCTGCTGCTGAAGGAGGGCGGCGGCCTGTCGATGGCGCGCACCCATCTGCAGGATTCGGCGAAGCGGCAGCCGCAGGCGAAGGTGCAGTTCGTCATCGCCGAGGCGCACCTGCTGCGTGATGCCGGGCGCGACGAGGAGGCGCTGGCGCTGCTCGATGCCGTCATCGCCGAGCAGCCGAACCAGGCCGACGTCCTCTACGATGCCGCGCTGCTTGCCGAGAAGCTCGGCCGCATGGAGGTGCTGGAGGGCAATCTGCGCCGCGTCATCGAACTGCGTCCGGACAGCGCGCACGCCTACAACGCGCTCGGCTACAGCTTCGCCGACCGCGGCATCCGCCTCGAGGAGGCCCGGCAGCTGATCGCCAAGGCGGTCGAGCTGGCCCCGGAGGACCCGTTCATCATGGACAGCCTGGGCTGGGTGCTCTTCCGCAGCGGCGACTTGCAGGGTGCGCTCGACAAGCTGCAGAAGGCCTACGCGCTCAAGCCCGACGCCGAGATCGCTGCGCACCTCGGCGAGGTGCTGTGGGTGCTCGGCCGCCAGGACGAGGCGCGGCGGATCTGGGCCGAGGCCGGCAAGCTGCATCCCGACAACGGCGTGCTCAAGGCCGTGCGCCAGAAATTCGCGCCCTGAGTCCGTCCGTGCCGCGTTTCCTGTCGTTGCTGCTGGCGCTCGCCGTCGCCGCCTGCGCCACCGTGCCGCCGCCCGCCGGCGGCCTGCCGGCGCGCGATGCGGTCGGCGACTTCGGCCTCGACGCGCGCTTCTCGCTGACCTACGCCATGGAGCGCCATGCCGGCCGCCTCGCCTGGGTGCATCGCGGCGCCGGCGACGAGCTGCGCATCTCCTCCCCGTTCGGCCAGACCGTCGCCGAAATCTCCGTCGATCCGCAACAGGCGCGCCTGGTCGCCGCCGACGGCCAGGTCCGCGAGGCGGCCGGGGCCGAGCAGCTGCTGCACGACGTGCTCGGCTACCCGCTGCCGATCGGCAGCCTCGCCGCCTGGGTGCTCGCCCGGCCGCGCCCCGGCGCGCAGCTGGAGGCCGACGCGCAGGGGCGGCCGCGGCGGATCGTCGACGACGGCTGGCAGATCGATTACGACTACGACGACGCGGCGGCGGATGCGCTGCCGTCCCGCCTTGTCGTGACGCGCGACGGCGGCCCCGAGCTGCGCCTGCGCATCGAGGAGTGGCGGGCGCCATGAGCGACTGGAACTGGCACAGCGCATGGCCGGCGCCGGCCAAGCTCAACCTCTTCCTGCACGTCGTCGGCCGCCGCGCCGACGGCTATCACCTGCTGCAGACCGTCTTCCGCTTCGTCGACCACGGCGACCTGCTGCGCTTTGCGCCGCGTGCCGACGGCGAGGTGGTGCTGGCGACGCCGTTGCCGGGCGTGCCGCCGGAGTCCGACCTGACGGTGCGCGCCGCGCGCCTGCTGCAGGCCGCGACCGGCTGCCGCGACGGCGTCGAGATTGCGCTGGAAAAGCGCCTGCCGATGGGCGGCGGCCTCGGCGGCGGCAGTTCGGACGCGGCGACGGTCCTGCTCGCGCTCAACCGGCTGTGGGGGCTCGGCCTGCCGCGCGCGCGGCTGCAGGAGGTCGGGTTGGCACTCGGCGCCGACGTGCCGATCTTCGTCTATGGTCGCAACGCCTTCGCCGAGGGCGTCGGCGAAGCGTTCACGCCGGTCGCGCTGTCGTCGGTGTGGTACGTCGTGCTGGAGCCGCCGGTGCAGGTGCCGACCGCCGACATCTTCCGCTCGCCCGCCTTGCGCCGCGACACGCCGGCGATCGCCGCCACCGACTGGCGGCCGGGCGTCGGCGGCAACGACCTGCAGCCGATCGCCGTCGAACTGTATCCGGCGATCGCCGAGTACCTCGGCTGGCTGTCGGCGTTTGCCGAAGCGCGGATGACCGGTTCCGGCGCCTGCGTCTTCGCCGAGTTCGCGACGCCGGCGGCGGCGGCGGCCGTGCTCGCGGCGTTGCCGGCGGGCTGGCGCGGCTGGGTCGCGCGCGGCCTGCCGGAACATCCGCTCGCCGGGCTTGGCGCTCCCTGAAAATTGCTGTATTATCCGCGCCTCGTTCGAAAGCTCCGCTTTTGGGCGACCGCTGGGGAGTCGCCAAGTTGGTCAAGGCACCGGATTTTGATTCCGGCATTCGAAGGTTCGAATCCTTCTTCCCCAGCCACTGAATTCCAAATCGATCCGGGCGGGTTCTGCAGACCTGCCCGTATTGTTTTCTGCGGCGGATGAGCGACGGCTCGGAGCGACGAGATGGCCTACGACAGCTTGATGATTTTCACCGGCAACGCCAACCCGAAACTGGCGGCCGAGGTCGCTAAACGCTTGCACATCTCGCTCGGCCGTGCCAACGTCGGCCGCTTCTCGGACGGCGAGGTCAGCGTCGAGATCGACGAGCACGTCCGCGGCAAGGACATCTTCGTGCTGCAGCCGACCTGTGCGCCATCGAACGACAACCTGATGGAGCTGCTGGTGATGGTCGACGCGCTGAAGCGCGCCTCCGGCGGCCGCATCACCGCCGCCATCCCGTACTTCGGCTACGCCCGCCAGGACCGCCGCTCGCGCTCGTCGCGCGTGCCGATCGCCGCCAAGCTGGTCGCCAACATGCTGATGGCCTCGGGCGTCGACCGCGTGCTGACGATGGACCTGCACGCCGAACAGATCCAGGGCTTCTTCGACATCCCGGTCGACAACATCTACGCGCTGCCGATCCTGCTCGAGGACATCCAGAAGCAGAACTACGAGAACCTGATGGTCGTCTCGCCGGACCACGGCGGCGTCGTCCGCGCCCGCTCGCTGGCGAAGCGCCTCGAATGCGACCTGGCGATCATCGACAAGCGCCGGCCGAAGGCCAACGTCTCGGAAGTGATGAACATCATCGGCGAGGTCGACGGCCGCACCTGCGTGATCATGGACGACATCGTCGACACCGCTGGCACGCTGTGCAAGGCCGCCGCCGCGCTGAAGGAAAACGGCGCCGGCAAGGTGCTCGCCTACTGCACGCACCCGGTGCTGTCCGGCGCCGCGATCGAGCGCCTGAACGATTCGGCGCTCGACGAGCTGGTCGTCACCGACACCATCCCGCTGTCCGACGAGGCGATGAACTGCAAGCGCATCCGCCAGCTGACGGTCGCCGACCTGCTGGCCGAGACGATCCGCCGCATCAGCAACGAGGAGTCGGTGTCCTCGCTGTTCATCGAATGAGTTTTTTCACCCCCCGGCCTGGTCGCGGGACGGGGGTTTTCAACGCAGTACCAAGGAGCAACCATGCAATTCGAACTGACTGCAAAAAAGCGCACTGACCAGGGTTCCGGAGCGAGCCGCCGCCTGCGTCGCGCTGGCCGCGTTCCGGCCGTCGTCTACGGTGGCAACGAAGCCGCCCAGGCGATCGAGCTCGACCACAACACCATCCTGCTGAACCTGCGCAAGGAAGCCTTCCACGCCTCCGTCCTGACGCTGGACATCGAAGGCAAGAAGGAGCCGGTCCTGCTGCGCGACAACCAGATGCACCCGTACAAGGCGATCGTGCTGCACGTCGACTTCCAGCGCGTCGACCCGAACCAGAAGCTGCACCAGAAGGTGCCGCTGCACTTCGTCAACGCCGACGTCGCCCCGGGCGTCAAGCTCTCCGGCGGCCTCGTCTCGCACACCATCAACGAACTCGACGTCACCTGCCTGCCGGCCAACCTGCCGGAGTTCATCGAAGTCGACCTGAAGGACCTGAAGGTCGGCCAGTCGATCCACGTCAAGGACCTGACGCTGCCGAAGGGCGTGTCCGTCGTCACCCACGGCCAGGACACCAACCCGGTCGTCGTTTCGATCGTTGCCAAGAAGGGCGGCAGCGACGAAGCGGCGGAAGCGCCGGCCGCCTGAGTCGTCCGACTCGGAACGCAAGCCGCCGTCCGGCCGCGAGGCCCGCGGCGGCTTCGTTTTTGTAGCCACCCATGAGTACCGCTCCCCGCCTGATCGTCGGCCTCGGCAACCCGGGCGCCGACTACGAGGATACCCGGCACAACGCCGGCGCCTGGTTCGTCGAGCGCCTGGCGCGCGAGCTGAAGGTTTCGCTCGCGCCGCAGGCCAAGTTCTTCGGCCTCGCCGGCCGCGCCGGCGACGTCTGGCTGCTGTTGCCGACGACCTACATGAACCGCTCCGGCCAGTCGGTGGCGGCGCTTGCGCGCTTCTACAAGATCACCCCGGCCGAGGTGCTGGTCGTCCATGACGAGCTCGACCTGCCGCCCGGCGGCATCCGCGTCAAGCAGGGCGGCGGTGCCGGCGGCCACAACGGCATCAAGGACATCCAGGCGCAGCTGGCGACGCCCGACTTCTGGCGCCTGCGCCTCGGCGTCGGCCACCCGCGCAACCTGAACCTGGCGCAGGACGTCGCCGACTTCGTGCTGCACCGGCCGCGCGCCGACGAGCGCGAGGCCATCGACCGAGCCATCGACCGCTGCCTGCTCGCCTGGCCACAACTGGCCGCGGGCGACTACACCGCCGCGCAGCAACGGCTGCACGGCAAATCGGTATAAGGGAAAAACCATGAGCATGAAATGCGGCATCGTCGGCCTGCCCAACGTCGGCAAGTCCACCCTCTTCAACGCGCTGACCAAGGCCGGCGTCGCCGCCGAGAACTATCCGTTCTGCACCATCGACCCCAGCGTCGGCGTCGTCGAGGTGCCGGACAAGCGGCTCGCCAAGCTCGCCGAGATCGTCAAGCCGCAGCGCGTCGTGCCGGCGGTGACCGAGTTCGTCGACATCGCCGGCCTGGTCGCCGGCGCGTCGAAGGGCGAAGGCCTCGGCAACCAGTTCCTGGCCAACATCCGCGAGACCGACGCGATCGTGCACGTCGTCCGCTGCTTCGCCAACGACAACGTGATCCACGTCTCCGGCAACGTCGATCCGATCCGCGACATCGAGGTCATCGACACCGAACTCGCGCTCGCCGACCTTGCCACCGTGGAAAAGGCGCTGAACCGCTACCGCAAGCCGGCCAACGCCGGCGACAAGGAAGCGAAGCTGCTCGTCGCCGTGCTCGAGAAGTGCTACGCGCAGCTCGACCAGGGCAAGCCGGTGCGCGCGCTCGACCTCTCCAAGGAGGAGTGGGCCAACCTCAAGACCTTCTGCCTGATCACCGCGAAGCCGGTGCTCTACGCGGCCAACGTCGCCGAGAACGGCTTCGAGAACAATCCGCATCTGGATGCCGTGCGCGCCCGCGCCAAGGCCGAGAAGGCCGAGGTGGTCGCCGTCTGCGCGGCGATCGAGGCCGAGATCGCCGACCTCGATGACGAAGAGAAGCAGATCTTCCTCGCCGACCTCGGGCTCGAGGAGCCGGGGCTGGATCGCCTGATCCACGCCGGCTACCACCTGCTCGGCCTGCAGACCTACTTCACCGCCGGCGTCAAGGAAGTGCGCGCGTGGACCATCCACCAGGGCGACACCGCGCCGCAGGCCGCCGGCGTCATCCATACCGACTTCGAGCGCGGCTTCATCCGTGCGCAGACGATTTCCTTCGACGACTTTGTCAAGTACGGCGGCGAGCAGGGCGCCAAGGAAGCTGGCAAGATGCGCGCCGAAGGCAAGGACTACGTCGTCCAGGACGGCGACATCCTGAACTTCCTGTTCAACGTCTAGGCGTCCGCTAGCCCCGCAGGCGAGAACGGCCCGCGCCTGGCGCGGGCCTTTTTTCGTGCCTGTCGCATGCCCCTCGGTCGGCGTACGATGTCCGGTGCGGACACAGGAGGGCTTCCCATGGAGCAGTGCATCCGGTTCTGTACCACGGAAGATGGCGTGCGCATCGCCTATGCCACGTCCGGCGCGGGCTTGCCGATCGTCCGTCCCGGCCACTGGCTGACGCACCTCGAATACGACCTCAAGAGCCCGGTCTGGAATCACCTGCTGGCGGGGCTCTCGGAGCGGCACCTGCTGGTCCGCTACGATCCGCGCGGTACTGGACTGTCCGACCGCGATGTCTCGGACATCTCGCCGGAAGGCTGGCTGCGCGACCTGGAAGCGGTCGTCCGCGACCTGGCGCTGCCGCGCTTCGCCCTGCTCGGAATCTCGCAAGGCGCTGCGACGGCAATCCGCTACTGCGCCAGGCATCCCGAACGCGTTTCGCATCTGGTGCTCTATGGCGCCTATGCCCGCGGGCGCCTGCATCGCGACGATCCGCAATTCGGTCCGGACATGCTCGACGCGATGTGCACGCTGATCGAGAAGGGCTGGGGCAGCGAGGATGCCTCGTACCGGGAGCTGTTCTCGTCGCGTTACGTGGCCAGCGGCAGCCGCGAGGCGATCGCCTGGATGAACGACCTGGAGGCGGTGAGCGCGTCGCCGCGGATGGCGGCGCGCTATTTCCGGGCGATCGCCGATATCGACGTCAGGCCGCTGCTGCCCAAGCTTCACGTGCCGACGCTGGTCCTCCATTGCCGAGACGATCGGGCCGTGCCCTATCGCTTCGGCGTCGAGCTGGCGGCGGCGATCGCCGGCGCGAGGTTCGTGCCGATGGAGGGGGCGAGCCATCTCTTCCTCGAGCATGAGCCCGCATGCCGCACCTTCTTCGACGAGGTGCCGCGCTTCCTCGGCGACCGGCCGCAGCGCTTCAGCCGCCGTGCGCTGGCCCGCCGCGGACGCAGCTGGCGCGAACTGGTCTCGCGCGTGCATCACGCGGTCGAACCGTACTACGTGATCGCTGCGGTCGGCAGTGCGCTCGCCGGCGCCGCCAGCTACCTGCTGTCGCGCCTGGGCTAGCGCCTTATCCCCCCGCGTTCCCCGCGAACACCCGCGCCGTCCGGCCGCCGCGGCTCTTGCCGTGGTACATCGCGTGGTCGGCGCTGTGCAGCAGCGCATCGGGCGTGTCGCCGTGCTCCGGGAAGACGCTGATGCCGATGCTGCTGCCGACGGTGTGCGCGACTTCGCCGTCGCCGATCGGCTCGCAGACGCGGGCGAGGATCTTCTCGGCGACCCGTGCCGCGTCGTCGATGTCGCCGATCTCGTGCAGCAGCACGACGAACTCGTCGCCGCCCATGCGCGCGACGGTGTCGGCGTCGCGCACCGTTTCCCGCAGGCGCATCGCCACCGTCTCGAGTACGCGGTCGCCGGCGGCATGGCCGTGGCGGTCGTTGATCTGCTTGAAGCCGTCGAGGTCGAGCAGCAGCAGCGCCAGCCGGCTGCCGCGGCGCGAGGCGACGCGGATTGCCTGGTCGAGGCGGTCGGTCAGCAATCGCCGGTTCGGCAGCCGCGTCAGCGTGTCGTGGTAGGCGAGGTGGCGGTAGCGCTCCTCGGCTTCGACGCGTAGCGTGATGTCGCTGGTGACGCCGTGGTAGCCGATGAAGTTGCCGGTCTCGTCGAAGCGCGGGTTGCCGCTGACGCTGAGCCAGGCCTGGGCGCCGTCGCCGCCCTGGATGCGGTAGCAGAAGTCGCGGAACGGCTCGTGCCGTTGCAGCGTCGCGATATGCGCCTGCCACGCCTCGCCGCGCACCTCGCTGATGTCGTCGACTTCCCAGCGCGTGCGGCCGAGGATGCTGGTGCGGGGCAGCCGGGCGAGCAGTTCCGGCGGGCCGTCGAAGTGCGTGAAGCGGAACTGCGCATCCTGTTCCCAGTAGAGGTCGGAGGAGAGCTTCACCAGGTCGCGGAAGCGCGCCTCGCTGACGCGCAGCGCGGCCTCGGCGGCGCGCTGCTCGGTGATGTCCGAGACGATCCAGACGGTGCCGTTGCGCAGCTCGCCGATGGTCACCGCCATGCCGGTGACCTCGCTCCAGAACTGCGTGCCGTCGGCGCGCTGCAGGCGCAGCACCTGATGGTAGGGGCGGCCGGCGGTGATCGTCGGTGCCGAGGCCTTGACCAGCGCCTTCCACTGTTCGCGGTTGGGGTGCCAGCGCCACGGCTCCATGCCGATCATCGCCGCGTGCGGATAGCCGAACAGCTCGGCGAAGCGCCGGTTGCAGCTGACCACGTAGTCCGGCGCCGGCTTCAGGAAGACGATGCCTTCGCCGGCGGATTCGAAGATCACCTTCTGCTGCTGCAGCAGCGCGTCGATCTCGTTGCGGCCGAGGATCGCGGCGAGCAGCGTCCGCCGGTGCGAGCGGACCGCGCTGGCGAGGACGCCGGCGGCGATCAGCAGGCCGACGCCGAAGAACAGCGCGAGCTGGGTTTCCATCGTCAGCGCGCGGGCGAGGAACGGCAGGCCGAGGGCCGCCGAGAAGCCGGCCAGCGCCGGCGTGCTTGCCACCAGCGTCGTGCTGCCGACCAGCAGGACGCTGCACAGGACGAGGACGACGACGAATGCTGCGCCGGGGTCGGCGCCGGGCTGCGGCAGCCACGCGAGCAGGCCCCAGCAGAGGCCGGTGAGGCCGGCGAGCAGCGCATAGCCGAGCTCCCAGCAGCGCGCCTGGGCGCTGCGGAAGCGATGGCGGAAGGCGAGGGCGAACAGGAAGCGGCCGCCGCCGAGCGCGAGCAGCGTACCCAGCCATGCCGCGAGCAGCGCGTGCGGCGTCCGTCCGAGCAACCACAGCGCGACCAGCAGCGCCGCGCCGATCGTCGACAGGCCGGCGCTCGGCGCAAGGTCGGCGAGCTGCCGCAGGCAGTCTTCGCGCGTGCGCGCGACGGCGCTCGCCAGCGCCTTGTCTCGGTGGGCGTGCTGTCTCATCCGTTGGTGCCGATGTTGTTTGTGTTATATAAGACTGCCGATTATGCGTCCTTGTCCGCCGCCGTGCCAGCCCAATTTTCTTTTTCCCGACAAATGCTTGCCGTGATCCGGCGAGGCGACGCCGACCCCGGCGGGAGGGCGTCGTGAGCGGTCGTTACCGCGGCCGTTTCGCACCCTCGCCGAGCGGTCCGCTGCACTTCGGCTCGCTGGTTGCCGCCGTCGGCAGCTACCTCGATGCGCGCGCGGCGGGCGGCGAATGGCTGCTGCGCATCGAGGACGTCGACACGCCGCGCAACGTCGCCGGCGCCGCCGACGACATCCTGCGCGTGCTGGCGGCGCTCGGCTTCGAATGGGACGGGGTGCCGGTCTTCCAGTCGCAGCGGCATGCCCGCTATCGCGAAGCGCTCGACCAGCTGCGCCGCCAGGGCGACCTCTACCCGTGTGCCTGCTCGCGCCGCGAGATCGCCGATTCGCGGCTGGGGCCGTCGGTCGATGGCGGCCACGTCTATCCCGGCACCTGCCGCGGCGGCCTGGCGCCGGGCCGCGCGGCGCGCGCGTGGCGGCTGCGCGTCCCGGACGCGGTGGTCGGTTGCGTGGATCGCGTGCAGGGCGAGATCGCGCACAACCTTGCGCGCGAGGTCGGCGACTTCGTGCTGCTGCGCGCCGACGGCCAGTTCGCCTACCAGTTGGCGGTGGTCGTCGACGACGCCGACGCCGGCATCACCGACGTCGTCCGCGGCGCCGACCTGCTCGACTCGACGCCCCGCCAGCTGTGGCTGCAGCAGCGGCTCGGCGTCGCCGCGCCGCGTTACGCGCACCTGCCGGTGGCGACCAATGCCGCCGGCGAGAAGCTCTCCAAGCAGACGCTGGCGCCGGCGCTGCCGGCGAGCGCCGGCGTGCCGGCACTCGCCGCCGCGCTGCGCTTCCTCGGCCAGCCGCTGCCGGCCGGCGGCGAGCGCTGGCCGCTCGCCGAATTCTGGGCGTGGGCGGTCGCCCACTGGGAGATCGCCGCGGTGCCGCGCCGGCGCGGCATCCGCGGCCCGGGTCAGTGCTTGCCGCCGTAGCCGGCGACGCCGATGGCGAGGCGAACCAGCTGGTAGCAGGTCCAGCGCAGCAGCCGCGACGGCCAGGACAGGCGCTGCCACTCGCGCGGGTGGAGTTCGACGGCGCCGCCGCTGATCGCCTCCTGCAGGCTGCGCGTCAGCGTGCGCGCGAAGCCGGCGTCGCGGACGACGACGTTCGCTTCCTTCGCCAGCAGCAGGCTGAACGGGTCGATGTTCGACGAGCCGACGGTCGACCATTCGCCGTCGATCACCGCCACCTTGGCGTGCAGGAAGCTCGGCCGATATTCGAAGACGCGCACGCCGGCGCTGAGCAGGTGGCCGTAGAGCGCCTGCGTCGCATAGTGCTGCAGGCGGTATTCGACGCGCCCCTGCAGCAGCACGCTGACGCGCACGCCGCGGCGGACCGCGTCGAGCAGCGCGCGGCGGAAGCGGAAGCCGGGCAGGAAGTAGGCGTTGGCGATCAGGATCTCGTCCTGCGCGGCCTCGATCGCGTCGATGTAGGCGTCCTCGATCGCGCGCCGGTGGCGGATGTTGTCGCGGATCACCAGCGCCGCGGCCTCCGTGCCGCAGGCGTCGGCGATCGCCGGCAGCCGGCGGTGCGGGGCGAGGCGGCGGCGGAAACTGGCCCAGGCGACGATGTCCCACAGGCGCAGCATGACGCGCCGGATCGGCGCCACCAGCGGCCCCTCGACGCGCACCGCGTAGTCGTAGCGTGGCGCCGTCGCGCCGGGCTGGTTGAGGTCGTCGATGATGTTGATGCCGCCGACGAAGGCGATGCGCGCATCGACCAGCGCCAGCTTGCGGTGCAGGCGCCGCAGGCGGTGCCGGCGCAGCCGGAAGCGTGCGATCTCGCGCCGGTAGACCAGCGCGTGGATGCCCGCCGCGGTGAGCTCGGCGAGTCCGTGGTCGATGAAGCCGGCGGCGCCGAAGCCGTCGACCAGCACACGGACCTGGACGCCGCGAACGGCGGCGCGCTTCAGCGCGTCGATCACCGGGCGGCCGCTGGCATCGTCCTCGAAGATGTAGGTTTCCAGATGGATTTCGTGGCGCGCACCGTCGATCGCGGCGATCAGCGCCGGGAAGAACTCGCGGCCGCTGTTGAGCAGCGTCAGCCGGTTGCCGGGCAGGAACTCAAGCGCCATCGCGCAGCAGCTGCGCCGACAGCGCGGCGTGATCCGAGATCTTCGACCACGGGGCGCCGAAATGCACCTCGGCGCGCTCGACCGAGAAGCCGCGCACGTAGATGCGGTCGAGGCGAAAGAGCGGCAGCCCGGCCGGGAAGCTCCGCGCCGGCCGTCCGGAGGCGCCGCAGAACACCTCGGTCAGCGCCAGGCGATCGCTGAGCAGGTTGTCGGCGCGGTTGCGCCAGTCGTTGAAGTCGCCGGCGATGATCAGCGGCGTGTCGTGCGGCGCAATGCGTTCGAGGTAGTCGGCGAGTGCCGCCATCTGGCGGATGCGCGAGCGGCCGAACAGCGACAGGTGCACGCAGACGCAGTGGACGGCGGCGCCGTCGGGCAGCGAAATCTGGCAGTGCAGCAGGCCGCGCCGCTCGAACTGCAGGTGCGTCACGTCCTGGTTGTGGATGTCGAGGATCGGGAAGCGGGAGAGGATCGCGTTGCCATGGTGGCCGTGGTCGTAGATCACGTTCTTGCCGTAGGCGGTGGCCGCCCAGACGTCCTCGGCGAGGAACTCGTGCTGCGGCTCTTCCGGCCAGTCCTCGTGCCGGCCGGCGTGGCCGAGGTGCAGGCCCTGCACCTCCTGCAGGAAGACGATGTCCGAATCGAGGTGGCGCAGCCGGTCCCGCAGTTCGTGCACCATCATGCGGCGGTTGAACTGCGAGAACCCCTTGTGGATGTTGTAGGTGGTGATGCGCAAGGCAGCGGGCATGCCTCATTCTACCGGGATCGCCCGCCCGCGGCATGGCGGGTGGCTAGCCGTGCCGGTCGTCGAGGCGTCGGATCAGGTCGGCGAGCGGCATCGGGCTGCCGAGCAGGTTGCCCTGCGCGTGGCGGTAGCCCGCCTGATCCAGGAAGGCGAGTTGCGCGTCGGTTTCCACGCCCTCGGCGATCGCTTCCAGCCCGAGCCCCTGCGCCAGCAGCAGCGAGGAGCGGGCGACCGAATCGCAGTAGGGGTCGGACAGCGCGTCGCCGATGCATTGGCGGTCGATCTTGATTGCGCGGAACGGCAGGTGACGCAGGTAGGCCGGGCTGAAGTAGTCCTTGCCGATGCCGTCGAGCGCCAGCGAGACGCCGCGCTCGGCGAGCGTGCCGAGCGTCTTCACCGCCTGCTCCGGGTTGTGCAGGAAGACGCTTTCCGATATTTCCAGTTCGAGTCGGCCGGGCGCGAGGTCGTGGTCCGCGATCGCCGCCAGCGCGTCGTCGGCGAAGGCCTGGCCGCGCAGGATCTGCTGCGGCGAGACGTTGACCGACAGGCGCAGCTGCGGATGCCCGGCGCGCGCCAGCCGCTTGAGCGCGCGGCATGCCTGGCGCAGCGCCCAGCCGCCGAGTTTGGCGATGCTTCCCGAGCGTTCGGCGATGGGGATGAAATGGGCCGCGGCGAGCAGGCCGTACTGCGGATTCCGCCAGCGCAGCAGGGCTTCCGCTGCCACGATGCGGCCGCTGGCGAGTTCGAGCTGCGGCTGGAACAACAGTTCGAACTCGTGGTTGTCGAGGGCGGCGTCGAGGCGTTCCCGGTCGCCTGCCTCGCCCTCGCCCGGATGGCCGGCCGACGGGTCGAAACAGGCGATGCGGTTGCCGCCGGCCTGCTTCGCGCGGTACATCGCGCTGTCGGCGCGCATGATCAGCGTCTCGAACTCCCGTCCATCCTCGGGATAGAGGCTGATGCCGATGCTCGTGCCGACGCGGCCGTAGATGCCGCGCGGTCCGAAGGGAATCGCGAACGCCTCGGCCAGGCGCTGGCACAACGAACGGGCGACCTCCTTGTGTTCGATGTCGGTGAGCAGCGCGACGAATTCGTCGCCGCCGATGCGCGCCAGCGTGTCGTGTTCACGCAGGCGGGCCGCCAGGCGGGCGGCGACCTCCTGCAGCACGCCGTCGCCGACGGCGTGTCCGTACTGGTCGTTGATCGGCTTGAAGTTGTCGAGATCGAAGAAGGCCAGCGCCAGGTGGCCGCCGGTGCGCCGCGCGCGGGCGATCTCGTATTGCGTACGGTCGCGCAGCAGGATGCGGTTGGCCAAGCCGGTCAGCGGGTCCTGCAGCGACTGCTCGCGCACCCGCTCGACGTGGGCGTTTTCCTCGGTGATGTCGCACATGACGCCGACGAACGCTGCCTCCAGCGGCAGGCCGCCCGGGAGTCGCCGGATGTCCAGCTTGCCCAGGTAATCCCGGCCCGACTTGCTGCGGTTCCAGACGCTGCCGCTCCAGCGGCCGGCAGTCGACAGCGTCGTCAGCAGCTTGCGGTGGAATTCCGGCGGGTGGCGGTCGGAGCGCAGCAGCCGCGGCGTGCGGCCGAGCAGTTCGTCCCGCTTGTAGCCGGAAATCTCGCAATAGGCCCGGTTGACGTGGACGATGCGGCTCACGTGGTCGGTGACGACGACACCCAGCGGAATCCGCTCCATGATGCAGTCGCTGAGCGTCTGCCAGCCGGCGCGCGCGGCCGGCGCGTCGACGCTGGAGCCGCGGCTGCCGGCTTCTTCGTCGGCATTGGCGGCACGAGTGGCCGCCGCCAGCCCGACGCGGTTGGAAACGTGGAACTTGCGGAAGATCCGAGCGAGGTGCGTGCGCACGGTCCAGTAGCTGATCCCGAGCTCCTGCGCGATCCGCTTGTCGCGATGGCCGGCGACCGCCAGCGCGCAGATCAGCTGCTCGCGCTCGGTGAGCTTGCCGAGCGCCTGGATGTCCAGCGCGCTCCCTGCATGCGGCGGCGGGGTGCGCTCCGGGCTCGGCGGACGGCCGACGAGTCGGCGCAGATGGAAGAACAGCTCCGCCGGGGCGACCGGCTTCGGCAGGAAGGACTCGGCGCCGGCGCGCAGCGCATCGAGGCGGCGGGCATCGTCGTCGAACCCGGAAACGGCAATGATCGGTGCGTTCGCCGAGCGGCACTGCGACTGGCGCAGGCGACGGATGAAGCTGACTCCCGACTGGCCGAGGCCGAGCACCAGGTCGGTGATGACAACGTCGAAGTCGGCTGCGTCGGCGCCGGCCAGCGCCGATTCGACCGAGTTGAACAGCATCGGCGCCAGCCCCTCCTTGGCGAGGATGCTTTGCAGCAGGAAGCCCTGGATCCGGTCGTCCTCGAGGATCAGCACGCGCCTGCCGGCGATGTCGGCGCTCTCGTCGTCGGCGAAGCTGCCGAGGTAGGTCCGGAAGTCCGCCAGGTGCTGCCAGGAGAACACCTCGGTGACGCCGGCGACGAACGCCTGCTCGGCAGTGACTGCGTCGTCCTCGTTGCCGAGGACGACGATCGGCGTCGTCTCCGAGGCGGAATGGGAGCGGATGCGCGCGACGAGGTCGAGCAGCGAGCCCTGCTGCGGGTTGCCGGTGGCGACGATCAGGTCGAAGGCGGGAGCGTCCTGGGCGAGCGGACAGTCGGGAGTGGGGAGGTCGTCGAAGGTCTCGGCGACCCAGCCGGTATCGTGGAGTAGCGCCACCAGCTTCGAGCGCAGTTCGCCGTTCGGTTCAATGCAGCACGCTCTGGGCGTCATGTCGGTCGGTTACCCTGTAGGCAGTCGCAATGTCCCCGGGTTCCGGCAGCGGCCCGACGCGGAGGGGTCCGGTCGGTTCGGGCGGCAGTGGGTGGGGCAGGCGATATGCTACCGACCTAAAGCGAAAGCGTCTGTCCCTGTTTCTAGCGACGCCGGCGCGCGCCCGTCGCGACGGGCGCCAGGCGGATCACGACACGGCGAGCATCCGCTCCAGCGCGAGCTTGGCCAGCGCCGCCTCGTGCGCGGGCACGCGGATCGGGTTCACGACCTTGCCCTCGGCCAGGTTCTCCAGCGTCCAGGCGAGGTGCTGCGGGTCGATACGCTGCATCGTCGAGCACATGCAGACGGTCGGCGCCATGAACTGGACGATCTTGCCTTCCGGCTTGACCTCGTTGGCCAGCCGGTCGACCAGGTTGAGCTCGGTGCCGACCAGCCAGCGCGTGTTCGCCGGCGCCTCCTTGATCGTCTTCACGATGTGCTCGGTCGAGCCGACGTAATCCGAGTTGGCGCAGACGTCGAAGTTGCATTCCGGATGCGCGATGACGATGCCGTCCGGGTGCTGCTCGCGGAAGCGCTTGATGTGCGAGAGCTGGAACATCTGGTGCACCGAGCAGTGGCCCTTCCACAACAGGATCTTCGCCTTCCTGATCTGCTCCGGGGTGAGGCCGCCGAACTCGAGGTCGGGGTCCCAGACCAGCATCTCGTCCATCGCGATGCCGAGGTTGTGGCCGGTCCAGCGGCCGAGGTGCTGGTCCGGGAAGAAGAGGATCTTCTCGCGCTGGGCGAACGCCCACTGCGCGATCTTGCCGGCGTTCGACGAGGTGCAGACGATGCCGCCGCGCTCGCCGCAGAAGGCCTTCAGGTCGGCCGCCGAGTTGATGTAGGTGACCGGCGTCACCAGCGCTTCCGCCTTGCCCAGCACTTCGTCGAGCTCGCGCCAGCAGCGCTCGACCTTGGCCAGGTTGGCCATGTCCGCCATCGAGCAGCCGGCGGCGAGGTCGGGCAGGATCGCCGTCTGCGTCGGCGCCGACATGATGTCGGCGACCTCGGCCATGAAATGCACGCCGCAGAAGACGATGTATTCGGAATCGGTCTGCGACGCGAGCCGCGACAGCTTCAGCGAGTCGCCGGTGAGGTCGGCGTGCTGGTAGACGTCGGCGCGCTGGTAGTGGTGGCAGAGCAGCACCGCTTTCTTGCCGAGCTTCGCGCGCGCGGCGCGGATGCGCTCCTGGCAATCCTTGTCCTGCATCAGGTTGAACTTGTCGAAGGCGATGGTCTGCATGCTGTTTCCGATCCTGCGAATGGCGTGACGTTCAGTGTTTCAGTTGGTCCACGGCAGTCCGGCCTTGCGCCAGCCGCCGACGTTGCCGCGCCGGCCGGCGGCGTCCCTGTCGCCCTCGAAGCCCTCGAGGATGTTGTAGCTCTCGCTCCAGCCGTTCGCGGCGGCCAGCTCGGCCGCCTTGTGCGAACGCACGCCGCTGCGGCACATGAACAGCGCCGGTACCTCGCGGTCGACCTGCTGCCGCAGCTGCGCGAGGAAGTTCGGGTTGGTCGCGCCCTCCGGCCAGTTCTGCCATTCGATCTCGACTGCGCCCGGGATGCGGCCGACCCACACCCATTCGGCGCGCGTGCGCACATCGACCAGCCGCGCGCCCGGCGCCAGCTGCAGGACTTCGTGGGCTTCCTGCGGCGTCAGCGCGCCGGCGTAGGGGAGTTGCTGGGCCTCGGCGCGCGCGCGGGCCAGTTGCAGAATTTCGGACAGCCTGCCCATGGATCGACCAGAGTGGAGAGGAAGGGGGTGCAAGTATACGGCAGCCGGCGGGCGTCGGCGCGTCTGCCCCGGAATCGTGCCGCGTGTATGTGATGATGCAAATGCACCTATATGGTGCGTTGTTGCGCCGATTTGCACCGCAATGGTGCCTTCTGAAATTGCTGCGGTCGGCCCGGATGCTTGTGGCACAATGCCAAGTCCCGCCGTGGCCGGGTGGCATGCTTTCTGCTCAAAGCGTCACGCACGATTTTTGGTTACCAGCCGGCCGGGCCGGCATTCGTTCAGGAGACTTTGCACTATGGCAACCCCGCAAGACGTCATCAAGCTGGTCAAGGAAAGCGACGCCAAGTTCGTTGACTTCCGCTTCACCGACACCCGCGGCAAGGAACAGCACGTGACCGTGCCGGTCAGCGCGTTCGACGAAGACAAGTTCGAGTCCGGCCACGCCTTCGACGGTTCCTCGATCGCCGGCTGGAAGGGTATCCAGGCCTCCGACATGCTGCTGATGCCGGATCCCGCGACCGCCTACGTCGACCCGTTCTTCGACGAGACCACCGTCGTCCTGACCTGCGACGTCGTCGACCCGACCGACGGCCGCGGCTACGACCGCGACCCGCGCTCGATCGCCAAGCGCGCCGAAGCCTACCTGAAGGCCTCGGGCATCGGCGACACCGCCTACTTCGGTCCGGAACCCGAATTCTTCATCTTCGACGGCGTCGAATGGAACGTCGACATGTCCGGCTGCTCGCTGAAGATCCACTCCGCCGAAGCGGCCTGGGCCTCGGGCGAGAAGAACGAGGGCAACGGCGCCTCCGGCCACCGTCCGACCGTCAAGGGCGGCTACTTCCCGGTGCCGCCGGTCGACAGCCTGCACGACATCCGCTCGGCGATGGTGCTGACGCTGGAAGCGCTGGGCGTGCCGGTCGAAGTGCACCACCACGAAGTGGCCACCGCCGGCCAGTGCGAAATCGGCACCGTGTTCAGCACGCTGGTCAAGCGCGCCGACTGGACGCAGATCCTGAAGTACGTCGTGCATAACGTCGCCCACCAGTACGGCAAGACCGCCACCTTCATGCCGAAGCCGATCGTCGGCGACAACGGCTCGGGCATGCACGTGCACCAGTCGATCTGGAAGGACGGCAAGAACCTGTTCGCGGGCAACGGCTACGCCGGCATGTCCGAGACCGCGCTGTTCTACATCGGCGGCGTCATCAAGCACGCCAAGGCGCTGAACGCGATCACCAACCCGGGCACCAACTCGTACAAGCGCCTCGTGCCGCACTACGAAGCCCCGGTCAAGATGGCCTACTCGGCGAAGAACCGCTCGGCCTCGATCCGCATCCCGCACGTCGCGTCCGACAAGGCCCGCCGCATCGAGACCCGCTTCCCGGATCCGATCGCCAACCCGTACCTGTGCTTTGCCGCGCTGCTGATGGCCGGCCTCGACGGCATCCAGAACAAGATCCACCCGGGCGACCCGGCCGACAAGAACCTGTACGACCTGCCGCCGGAAGAGGACAAGCTGATCCCGACCGTCTGCGCCAGCCTCGACGAGGCCCTTGACGCGCTGGACAAGGACCGCGACTTCCTGACCCGCGGCGGCGTCTTCTCCAACGACTGGATCGATGCCTACATCGCCCTGAAGATGGACGAAGTGAACCGCGTCCGGATGACGACCCACCCGGTCGAGTTCGACATGTACTACAGCTGCTAAGCCGTTCGCAGCGTACCGAAAGGGCGGGGTTTTCCCCGCCCTTTTTCTTTGCGCGGGCTGTACGCCGCTGTCGTTTTGATGCGTTAAACTCGCTGCGACCAGAAGAAGATGGAGGAGCGATGCGACTGACCCCGACGATTGGGCTGCTGGCGCTGGCGTCCCTGCCGGCGTACGCGGAGATCTACAAGTGCACCGACGCGAGCGGCCACGTCACGTATTCCAACGTGGCGACCAAGGGCTGCGCGAAGATGAACCTCGACCCGATCTCGACCATCCCGGCCGCCAAGCCGGCGGCGAAGGCGCCGACGCCGGCCGGCTTCCCGCGCGTCGACGAGGGGGCGCAGAAGGCGCGCGACAGCGACCGGCGCAAGATCCTCGACCAGGAACTGGCGGCCGAGCAGAAGAACCTCGACGACGCGAAGAAGCGGCTGGCCGAGGCCGAGGAGCCGCGTCCCGAGGACCGCAACGTCGGCGGCGCGATCAACCAGGGCAAGGTGCAGGAGCGCACGCAGCCGCTGCGCGACCAGATCCAGCTGCACGAACGCAACCTCGAAGCGATCAAGAAGGAACTGCAGAACCTCCGCTGACGCTCGTCGGCGCGCTTCTTGCTACCCAGAGCGCATGTCCGATCGAACCCTGCACCCCTTCCGCGGCCTCGACCTGCTCGCGTCCGCGGTCGTCCTCGTCGACGACGCCTGCCGCATCCGCTACCTCAACCCCGCCGCCGAAAACCTCGTCGCCGCCAGCCTGAAGACGCTGGCCGGCAAGCCGCTGCAGGAAGTGCTCAACTATTCGCACGGCCTGCAGACCGCGCTCGACGAGGCGCTGCTGAACCGCTGGGCCTACACCGGCCAGAATGTCGAGCTGAAGCGCGCCGACGGCGAGGCGCTGCAGGTCAACTGCACGGTGACCCCGGTCGAGGCCGCCGGCGGCGGCCTGCTGATCGAGATGTGGCCGATCGACCAGCAGCTGAAGGCGAGCCGCGAGGAGCGCCTGCTCGAGCAGCAGCAGGCCAACCGCGAACTGATCCGCAATCTCGCGCACGAGATCAAGAATCCGCTCGGCGGCATCCGCGGCGCCGCGCAGCTGCTCGAGCACGAGCTGGGCGGGCTGCCCAGCGCGCCGGCGCTGCGCGAATACACGCAGGTCATCATCAAGGAGGCCGACCGCCTGCAGGATCTGATGCAGCGCCTGTTGACGCCGCAGCGGCCGATGCATCCGGGGGCGGTGTCGATCCACGAGGTGCTCGAGCGCGTGCGCAGCCTGCTCGTCGCCGAATTCCCACAGACGCTGGCGGTGCGCCGCGACTACGACACCAGTCTGCCCGACCTGGTCGGCGACCGCGAGCAGCTGATCCAGGCGATCCTCAACATCGGCCGCAACGCCGCGCAGGCGATGGGCGGCAGCGGCACGATCACGCTCCGCACGCGTGCCGTGCGCCAGGTGACGCTGGCCAAGAAGCGCTACCGGCTGGCGCTCGAGCTGCGCGTGATCGACGACGGTCCGGGCATCCCGCCGGACATCCGCGAGCGCATGTTCTACCCGCTCGTCTCGGGCCGCGAGGGCGGTTCCGGGCTCGGCCTGACGATCGCGCAGAACTTCGTGCTGCACCATCACGGCACGATCGAATGCGAGAGCCGGCCGGGCTGCACCGAGTTCATCATCCGCCTGCCGCTGGAGTCCCCGGCGAACGGGCACGAAACTCGCTCTGCTTCGGCATGACCCCAACCAAGGCCGCGTGAAAAATCATGAAACCCGTCTGGATCGTTGACGACGACCGCTCCATCCGCTGGGTGCTGGAGAAGACCCTGGCCCGCGAGCAGATTCCGTTCAAGAGCTTCGCCTCGGCGGTCGAGGCGCTGGCGCAGCTCGACCGCGGCGCCGAGGCGCCGCAGGTGCTGCTGTCCGACATCCGCATGCCCGGCCAGTCCGGGCTGGAGCTGCTGCAGCAGGTGAAGGCGCGCTTTCCGGCGCTGCCGGTGATCATCATGACCGCCTATTCCGACCTCGAATCGGCGGTCGCCGCGTTCCAGGGCGGCGCCTTCGAATACCTGCCCAAGCCCTTCGACGTCGACCAGGCGCTGGAACTGATCCGGCGCGCGATCGACCAATCGATGCACCAAACAGGTGCGCCCGAAGAGGCCGGCCTGATGCCGGAGATCCTCGGCCAGGCGCCGGCGATGCAGGAGGTGTTCCGCGCCATCGGCCGCCTGTCGCAGTCGCACGCGACCGTGCTGATCACCGGCGAGTCCGGCTCCGGCAAGGAGCTGGTCGCGCGCGCGCTGCACCGGCACAGCCCGCGCGCCGACAAGCCCTTCGTCGCGATCAACACCGCCGCGATCCCGAAGGACCTGCTCGAATCCGAACTCTTCGGCCACGAGCGCGGCGCGTTCACCGGCGCGCAGGCGCAGCGGCGCGGCCGCTTCGAGCAGGCCGAGGGCGGTACCCTGTTCCTCGACGAGATCGGCGACATGCCGGCCGAACTGCAAACGCGCCTGTTGCGCGTGCTCTCCGACGGCCATTTCTACCGCGTCGGCGGCCACTCGCCGATCAAGGCCAACGTCCGCGTCATCGCCGCGACGCACCAGAACCTGGAGACGCGGGTCAAGGAGGGGCTGTTCCGCGAGGATCTGTTCCACCGCCTCAATGTCATCCGCATTCGGCTGCCGGCGCTGCGCGAGCGGCGCGAGGACATCCCGCTGCTGGCCAAGCACTTCCTCGCCAAGAGCGCGCAGGAGCTCGGCGTCGAGAGCAAGCGCCTGTCCGAGGCGACGCTCAAGTTCCTCACTTCGCTCGACTTCCGCGGCAACGTGCGCCAACTGGAGAACCTCTGCCACTGGCTGACGGTGATGGCGCCGGGGCAGACCGTCGAGATCGCCGACCTGCCGCCCGAATTGCGCGAGGCGGCGCCGGCGGCGAGCGTCGCCGGCGACTGGGAGAGCGCGCTGTCGTCGGAAGTCGACCGCCTGCTCGCCGCCGGCAGCGGCGACGTGCACGAGCGCCTGAGCCAGGCCTTCGAGCGCATCCTGATCAACCGCGCGCTGGCGCACACCGGTGGCCGCCGCATCGAGGCCTCGCTGGCGCTCGGCATCGGCCGCAACACGATCACGCGCAAGATTCAGGAACTCGGCCTCGATCGCGGCAAGGGGGACGAGGCGTAAGCCTCGCGCTACGACGCCTAAGCGTCGCGTTACGACGTTTAGGCGTCGCACTACGCAGCCTGAGCGTTCGTGCGGGGCGGCGTGCCGCCCCGCGCCCGTCGGCGCCGATTCGGCGATAATGCCACCATGTCTGCCGCCTTGATCGATCCCGTCCGCCTGAAACCGCTGCTCGGCGCCAGCGCCGCCCGCTTCGACGTCGACGCGCTGGCCGAGGGCACCTCCTCCAGTGACCTGCTGCTCGAACGCGCCGCGCGCGGTGCCGGCTCCGGCAGCGTCCTCGTCGTCGACCGGCAGACCGCCGGCCGCGGCCGGCGCGGCCGGCAGTGGGCATCGTCGCCCGACGCGAGTCTCACCTTCTCGCTCTTGTGGCGCTTCGATGGCGGCGTCGAGCGCCTCGCCGGCCTCTCGCTCGCGGTCGGCGTCGGCGTCGCCAACGCGCTGGCCGCGCTCGGCGTGCGCGGCGCCGCGCTGAAGTGGCCGAACGACGTGCTGCTCGCCGGCAGGAAGCTCGCCGGCGTGCTCGTCGAGCTGTCCAGCGAACGGCGCGGCATGGTCGCGGTGATCGGCATCGGCATCAACCTGTTGCCGCCGCCGGCCGACGCCGCGCTCGACGCGCCGCCGGCGGCGCTTGCCGACGCGCTGCCGGCGCTGCCCGAGCGCCACGCGCTGCTCGCCGAACTGCTGCTGGCGCTGGCGCCGGCGCTCGACCGCTTCGCCGCCGACGGCTTCCCGGCACTGCGCGACGAATGGCAGGCGCTGCACGCCTGGCAGGACGCGCCGGTGCGCGTGCTGCGCGACGGCCGCGTCGAACTCGAAGGCGTCTGCCGCGGCGCCGACGCCGACGGCGCGCTGCTCGTCGACACCGCGCGCGGCGTCGAGCGCTGCCTGTCCGGCGACCTCTCGCTGCGCGCCGCCTGAACGATGACGATCGTCGCCATCGACGCCGGCAACACCCGCATCAAGTGGGGCGTGCGCGACGGCGGGCAATGGCTCGCCAACGGCGCGCTGCCGACCGCCGACGCGGCGGCGCTCGTCGCGGTCGCCGCCGGCTGGCCGCGCGGCGCGCGCATCGTGCTCTGCAACGTCGCCGGCGACGCGGCGCGCGACGCGATCTTCGGCGCGCTGCCTGCCGGCGCCGACCTCCGCCTGTTCGTCGCGAGCGCCGAATGCTGCGGCGTGAGCAACGGCTACGCGCGTCCCGAACAGCTCGGCGCCGACCGCTGGGCGGCGCTGCTCGGCGCTCGCGGCCGCTGCGCGGACGCCTGCCTGGTCGTCTGCGCCGGCACCGCGACGACGATCGACGTGCTCGCCGCCGATGGCCGTTTCCGCGGCGGCGTGATCCTGCCCGGCTTCGACCTGATGCGCGCGTCGCTCGCCCGCAACACCGCGCAGTTGCCGTTCGCCGAAGGCCATTTCCGGCCGGCGCCGACCAACACCATGGACGCCATCGTCAGCGGCTGCCTGGCTGCACAGCTCGGCGCGATCGAGCGCATGTTCGCGGCGATCGCCGGCGAACCCGGCGCGCGCTGCCTGCTCACCGGCGGCGCCGCGCCGCGCCTCATTCATGACTTGAACATACCGGCGGAAGTGGCGGAGAATCTGGTTCTCGACGGCCTGGCGCGCTACGCCGCCGCCACCTAATTCGCACCCGACGACAGGGGAGGTCTTCCGTGCTGAATCATCTGCTCACCGCCTTGCCTTCCTTCTTTGCCTATTTCGGCGTCGCTGTGCTGCTGATCGCGCTGTTCCTGCTGGTCTATGTGAACGTCACGCCGTACGAGGAATTCGCGCTGATCCGCGCCGGCAACGCCGCCGCCGCGATCAGCCTGTCCGGCGCGCTGCTCGGCTTCGTGCTGCCGATCGCCAACGCCATCGCGCACAGCGACACGCTCGCCGACCTCGCCGCCTGGGGCGCGATCGCCGGCGTGGTGCAGATCCTCGCCTACCTCGCGGTGCGCTTCGGGCTGCCGGCGATGCGCGTCGACATCCACGACGGCAAGATGGCGCCGGCGATCTTCCTCGCCGCGCTGTCGGTCGGCGTCGGCATCATCAATGCCGCCTGCATGAGCTACTGATTTCCCTTTCCGTCGTTCCACGTCCGACCTCAGGAGACCGCCATGGCCCTCATGGACTTCATCAAGAAACAGTTCATCGACGTCATCCACTGGACCGAGGAGGGCGACGGCACGCTCGCCTGGCGCTACCCGATGCAGGACTTCGAGATCCAGTACGGCGCGCAGCTGACGGTGCGCGAATCGCAGATGGCGGTGTTCGTGAACGAGGGCAAGGTCGCCGACGTCTTCGGCCCCGGCCTCTACAAGCTGACGACGCAGACGCTGCCGGTGCTGACCAACCTGCAGAACTGGGACAAGCTGTTCGAGTCGCCCTTCAAGTCCGACGTCTACTTCTTCTCGACCCGCCTGCAGCTCGACCGCAAGTGGGGCACGCCGAACCCGATCACGATCCGCGACAAGGATTTCGGCATGGTGCGCATGCGCGCCTTCGGCATCTACTCGTACAAGATCGCCGACCCCGGCAAGTTCTATCGCGAGATCTCCGGCACCCGCGACAGCTATCCCGTCGACGACCTCGACGGCCAGCTGCGCAACCTGGTCGTGGCGACGATGAGCGACCTCTTCGGCGAATCCGGCGTGCCCTTCATCGACATGGCGGCGAACCAGGTCGAGTTCGGCCGCGCGATGCAGGAGAAGCTGCTGCCGGTGTTCGAGCGCTACGGCCTCGAACTCGATGCCTTCGCGGTGCAGAACGTGTCGCTGCCGGAGGAGCTGCAGAAGGTGCTCGACACCAAGATCGGCATGAACATCATCGGCGACATGGGTCGCTACACGCAGTACCAGACGGCCAACGCGATCCCGCTGGCGGCGCAGAACGAGGGCGGGCTGGCCGGCATCGGCGCCGGCGTCGGCGCCGGGCTGGCGGTCGGGCAGACGATGGCGCAGTCGATGACGCAGGCTCTGCAGCCCGGCGCCGCGCCGGCAGCGCCGGCAACGCCCGCTGCGCCGGCGGCCCCCGCGGTTGCAGCGGCCGCCGGCGTCAGCGCCGACGAGGTGGTGGCGACGCTGGAGAAACTGCACGCGCTGGTCGGCAAGGGCATCCTGACGCAGGCCGAATTCGACGCGAAGAAGGCGGAGCTGCTGGGCAAACTGAGCTGAACGGCGGGGTCGCCCCGTCCTCCCGAACCTCCGCGTGAAAACCGCCACCTGTCCCTCCTGCGGCGCGCCGGTCGGCTTCCGCTCGGCCGCGTCGCTCTACGCCGTCTGCGAGTTCTGCCGCAGCACGCTGCTGCGCCATGGCGACGACGTCGAGAACATCGGCCGCATGGCCGACCTGCTCGAGGACGCGTCGCGCATCCAGCTCGGCAGCGAGGGCCGCTACCGCGGCGTGCATTTCGCGGTGATCGGGCGCATCCAGCTCAAGCACGACGCCGGCCTGTGGAACGAGTGGCACGTCCTGTTCGACGACGGCCGCAGCGGCTGGCTGTCGGAAGCCTCCGGCGAATACGTGGTCAGCGCGCTGGTGCCGGTCGCCGAGGCGATCCCGGCGTTCGAATCGCTTGAGCCGGAGATGGCGGTGACGCTGGCCGGGCGCAGCTTCACCGTCACCGACCTCGAGACCGCGCGCTGCATCGCCGGCGCCGGCGAACTGCCGTTCAAGGTCGAGGCCGGCTACGACGTGAACACCGCCGACCTGCGCAGCGAGGATCGCTTCGTCACCCTCGACTACAGCGAGACGCCGCCGCTGGTCTTCGTCGGCTACCCGGCGAAGTTCGCCGAGCTGTCGCTTGCCAACCTGCGCCCGACGCGCGACGAGAGCGGCGGCGTCGCCGTCGGCGGGGCGGCCGACTTCAAGGTGCGCGCGTTCAACTGCCCGCACTGCGCGTCGCCGCTGACGCTGCACTCGCCGGCGATCGAGAGCGTCGGCTGCGAGAGCTGCGGCTCGATCATCGGCGTCGAGAACGAGAACATCCGCCTGCTCGCACGCGCCGCGCAGACGGTGCACGAGGTGCCGGCGCTGCCCCTCGGCAGCAAGGGCCGGCTGGCCGGCGTCGACTGGGAGATCATCGGTTTCCTCAAGCGGCGGACGACGGTCGAGGGCATCGACTACGACTGGTCCGAGTACCTGCTGTTCGACGCCGGCAGCGGCGGTTTCGCGTGGCTGGTCGAGGACCAGGGGCACTGGAACTTCGTGCGCACGCTGTCCGAGATCCCGCGTGCCGCGCGCGGCCAGCTCGACTTCAAGTTCCAGGACGAGCAATACCGCCTGTTCAACACCGGCCACGCCGAGGTGACCTACGTCGCCGGCGAGTTCTACTGGCGCGTCAAGGTCGGCGAGCGCTGCCTCGCCGAGGACTACATCTGCCCGCCGCGGATGCTGTCGCGCGAGGTCAGCGACAAGGAGGCGAGCTGGTCGCAGGGCGAGTACCTGGCGGCGGATGCGGTGCGCCAGGCCTTCGCGCCGACGCTGCCGCTGCCGACGCCGGTCGGCGTCTATGCCAACCAGCCGAACCCCTACGGCGAACGCCACCGCGGCGTCTGCCGGCTGTTCTGGAAGTTCGCGCTGGTCGCGCTGGTGCTGCAGATCGCCTTCGCCGTCGTCGGCGCGACGAACAGCGTGCTCAAGCACCGCTTCGTCTTCTCGCCGACGCAGGACGAGGTGACGCTGCGCTCGCCCGACTTCGTGCTGAAGGGCACGGCGCGCACGCTGCGCGTCGACCACAGCACCGACATCGACAACAACTGGCTGTCGCTGACGACGACGCTGGTCGACAAGAGCACCGGCAAGACCTGGCTCGGCGCGCAGGAGATCGCGCACTACCAGGGCGTCGACGACGGCGAGAGCTGGTCCGAGGGAACGAAGGGCGAGGACATCGTGTTCAAGGACGTGCCGCCCGGCACCTACTACCTGGCGGTCGACTACGAGCTCGGCAGCGACCGGCGCGCGCAGGTGGTCGATACCGTCGAGGTCGTGCGCAACGCGCCGGGCTGGTCGAACTACGTGCTGCTGATGATCTTCCTCGTCGCCTTTCCGCTGTTCACACGCTGGCGTAACGCCGCCTTCGAGACGCGGCGCTGGAGCGAGAGCAGCCTGGCCGACGACGGCGGCGACGACGACGGAGAGGACGACTAGATGGTCAAGGGCAACCTGCTCGCCGGCATCCTCGCGCTGGCGCTGTTCAGCTACGCGCAGTACGCCGGCTGGAACCTGTTCGACAAGGAAGCGAGCGCCGCGCAGGGCCCGCGCGGCTCCGGCAGCCGGCTCTATCACAAGTAGGAAGCGAAAGACCTTGCCGATGTACCCGACCCTGGCGCGCCGGAGCGCGCGATGAGCCAGGCCCTGCTCTTCTCGGTCTTCGTCGTCGCCTCCTGCGGCCTCGCCTACGAGCTGATCGCCGGCGCGCTCGCCAGCTACCTGCTCGGTGACTCGGTGACGCAGTTCTCGACGGTGATCGGTTCCTATCTCTTTGCGATGGGCATCGGTTCCTGGCTGTCGCGCTACATCGTGCGCGACCTGGTCGCCCGCTTCGTGCAGATCGAGGTCATGGTCGGCGTCGTCGGCGGCTTCTCGGCGGCGGCGCTTTTCTTCCTCTTCGTCTGGCTGTCGGCGCCGTTCCAGCTGCTGCTCTATTCGCTGGTGCTGGTCATCGGCATCCTGGTCGGCCTCGAGATCCCGCTGATCATGCGCATCCTGAAGCGCGAGCTGGCCTTCAAGGACGTCGTCTCGCAGGTGCTGACCTTCGACTACCTCGGCGCGCTGGCCGTCTCGATCCTCTTCCCGGTGCTGCTCGTGCCGCATCTCGGGCTGATCCGCAGCGGGCTGTTCTTCGGGCTGCTGAACGTGCTCGTCGCGCTGTGGGCGATCCATCTCTTCCGCGCGCAGCTGCCGTCCGCCACCTGGCTGCGCGGCCAATGCCTGGCCGCCGTCACCGTGCTCGTCGCGGCCTTCGCCGGAGCCGGCGCGGCGACCGACTTCGCCGAGGCCCACCTCTACGCCGACGACATCGTGCACGCCGAGAGCTCGCCCTACCAGCGCATCGTCGTCACGCGCTGGAAGGACGACCTGCGCCTGCATCTGAACAACAACCTGCAGTTCAGCTCGCGCGACGAGTACCGCTACCACGAGGCGCTGGTCCATCCCGGCCTCGCCACGCTGCCCGGCGCGAAGCGCGTGCTGGTGCTCGGCGGCGGCGACGGGCTCGCCGTGCGCGAGATCCTGAAGTACCCGCAGGTCGAGTCGGTGACGCTGGTCGACCTCGACCCGGCGATGACGCGGCTGTTCTCGACGGCGCCGGCGCTCACCGCGCTGAACGCCGACGCGCTGCGCTCGCCGAAAGTGCGCACGATCAACGCCGACGCGCTGAAGTGGCTGGAAGAGAGCGGCGAGCGTTTCGACTTCATCGTCGTCGACTTCCCCGACCCGTCCAACTTCGCGATCGGCAAGCTCTACAGCAGCGCCTTCTACCGCCTGCTCGAGAAGCACCTCGCCGAGACCGGGCTGGCGGTGGTGCAGTCGACCTCGCCGCTGTACGCACGGCAGTCGTTCTGGTGCGTGGTGACGACGATCGAGAGCGCCGGCCTGGTGGCGACGCCGTACCACGCGCTGGTGCCGTCGTTCGGCGAATGGGGCTTCGTGCTCGCCGGCCGCCGCGGCTATGCGCCGCCGGCGAGCTATCCGGTGCCGACCCGCTACCTGACGCCGGCGACGACGCCGGGCCTGTTCGAATTCCCCGCCGACATGGCGCGCGTCGAGGCCGAGGTGAACCGCCTCAACAACCAGGTGCTGGTGCGCTACTTCGAGGCGGAGTGGCGGCGGGTGATCCGCTGATGCGTCGCCGCGCTTTCCTCGGCGCCGCCGCCGCCCTCTCCGTCGCGCCGCTCGCCGGCTGCGCGAAGGCGCCGCCGCTGCCGCCGGGCGAGCTGCTCGGCGCCTCGCCGGCGCTCGGCCACCGCCTGCGCGACGGCGGCCTGCCGGCGCCGTCGGCGACGCGCCGCGTGCCGGTGCTGATCGTCGGCGGCGGCGTCGGCGGCCTCGCCGCGGCGTGGAAGCTGTCGCGCGCCGGCGTCGACGACTACCTGCTCGCCGAGATGGAGGGCGAGACCGGCGGCAACTCGCGCGCCGGCAATACGCCGGCCGGCCCCTGTCCGCTCGGCGCGCACTACCTGCCGCTGCCGACGCGCGAGGCGACGGCGACGCGCGAGCTGCTCGCCGAACTGGGCGTGCTCCGGGGCGACCCGCGCGCGGCGCGGCCCGCGTACGACGAACGCTACCTGTGCGCGGCGCCACAGGAGCGGCTGTGGCGCGACGGACTGTGGCAGGAGGGGCTGCTGCCGACGCTCGGCGTCGGCGCCGGCGAGCGCGCCGAGGTCGCGCGCTTCCTCGAACGCATGGCCGCGTATCGCCACGCGCGCGGCGGCGACGGCCGGCGCGCCTTCGCGCTGCCGATGGCCTTGTCCAGCCGCGATCCGGCGCTGCTCGCGCTCGACCGGTTGTCGATGCGCGACTGGCTGCGCCGCGAGGGCTTCGCCGCAGCGCAGCTGCACTGGTACGTCGACTACGCCTGCCGCGACGACTACGGCGCCGGCAGCGACGCCGTCTCGGCCTGGGCCGGCATCCACTACTTCGCCTGCCGCAGCGGCCAGGCCACGGACGTCGCCGACGACGTCGTGCTCACCGCGCCCGACGGCAACGCCTGGCTGGCGCGCGGGCTCGCCGCCGGCGTCCGCGGCCCGGTGCTGACCGGCGCCGTCGCCTGCCGCGTCGCCGAAAGTGGCGAGCGCGGCCAAGGGCGCAGCGGCGCGGTCGAGGTCGACCTGTGGCTGGCCGGCGAGGAACGCGTGCTGCGCGTCGTCGCCGAGCAGCTGATCTGGGCGGCGCCGCTCCACCTGCTGCCGCATGTCTTCGCCGGCCGCGACGCGGCGACGCAGGCGTGGCTCGCGGCGAGCCGGGCGTGGAGCCATGCGCCGTGGCTGGTCGCCAACCTGACGCTGGCGGCGGAACCGGAAACGCACGCCGGCGCGCCGCTGGCCTGGGACAATGTGCTCGCCGACAGCCCCGGGCTGGGCTACGTCGTGTCGACGCACCAGACGCTGCGCCAGCGCCCCGGGCCGACCGTGCTCACCTACTACCGCGCGCTCAGCGAGCATGCGCCGGCGCGCGGCCGCGAGCTGCTGTTGGGCCTGTCGCGCGAAGCCTGGGCGGCGGCGGTGCTGTCCGACCTGGCGCGGCCGCACCCGGAAATCCACGAGCTGACGACGCGGCTCGACGTCGTCCGCTACGGCCACGCGATGGCGCGGCCGACCGTCGGCTTCGTCTGGGGCGGCGCACGCGAGGCCTTCGCCGCCGGGCACCCGCGCATCCGCTTCGCGCACGCCGACGTTTCCGGCTTCTCGCTGTTCGAGGAGGCGCAATACCGCGGCGTGCTCGCCGCCGAACGCACGCTGCAGCAGCTCGGCGTGCGCTTTTCGACATCGCTCGCCTGAGGAGGGCGCATGCAGGGACTGCATCTGATCGCCGAAGCCCACGATTGCCGCTGCGCCGCGCGCCTGCTCAGCGACGCTTCGGCGCTGCGCGAACTGTGCCTCGCCGTCTGCGCGGTGCCGGGGCTGACCCCGGTCGGCGAGCTGTTCCACCAGTTCGAGAACGCCGGCACGCCGGCCGGCGCCACCGGCGCGGTGATCCTCGCCGAGTCGCACCTCGCCGTGCATACCTGGCCGGAACTCGCGGCGGTGACGCTCGACCTCTATGTCTGCAACTTCAGCCAGGACAACAGCCTAGCGGCACGCGCCGCCTTCGACCGGTTGCTCGCCGCCTTCGCGCCGGCGGACGTCGTGCGTCGCGAGCTGCTGCGCGGCGGGCCGGCGGGCGAGGGCGGCGGGACGGACTGATATACTTTTCCGCTCATAAAAATACCGCGAAGCACAGGGGAGTCCATGGAAACCACGCGCATCCTGCTCGACCAGAACGAGATTCCGACGCATTGGTACAACGTCGTCGCCGACCTGGAGAATCCGCCGGCGCCGCCGCTCGGCCCGGACGGCCAGCCGGTGCCGCCGGCGAAGCTGGCCGAGATCTTCCCCGACAACATCCTCGAACAGGAGATGTCGGCCCAGCGCTGGATAGCGATTCCCGAGGAAGTGCGCCAGATCTACGCGCTGTGGCGGCCGGCGCCGCTGTGCCGCGCCGTGCGCCTGGAGAAGATGCTGGGCACGCCGGCGAAGATTTTCTACAAGAACGAGGGCGTCTCGCCGGCCGGCTCGCACAAGCCGAACTCGGCGGTGCCGCAGGCCTACTACAACCACGCTGCCGGCATCCGCCGCATGACCACCGAGACCGGCGCCGGCCAATGGGGCTCGTCGCTCGCCTTCGCCGGGCAGATGTTCGGCATCGCCGTGCGCATCTACATGGTCAAGGTCAGCTACCAGCAGAAGCCGTTCCGCCGCTCGCTGATGCAGACCTGGGGCGCCGAGGTGTTCGCCAGCCCGACCGACATGACCGAGGCCGGGCGCAAGGCGCTGGCGCTCGACCCCGACAACCCGGGCTCGCTCGGGCTCGCGATCTCGGAAGCGGTCGAAGCGGCCGCGTCGCGCGCCGACACCACCTACGGCCTCGGTTCGGTGCTGAACCACGTGCTGCTGCACCAGACGATCATCGGCTTGGAAGCGAAGAAGCAGTTCGACAAGATCGGCCTTTACCCGGACGTGATCCTCGGCCCCTGCGGCGGCGGCTCGTCGTTCGGCGGCATCGCCTTCCCCTTCCTCGCCGACAAGGCCGCCGGCGACCGGCGCGCGCAGCACCTGCGCTGCGTCGCCGTCGAGCCGACCTCGTGCCCGACGCTGACGAAAGGCCACTACGCCTACGACTTCGGGGACGCCTCTGGCTACACGCCGCTGATGAAGATGTACACGCTCGGCCACGACTTCATGCCGCCCGGCATCCACGCCGGCGGTCTGCGTTACCACGGCGATTCGGCGCTGGTCTCGCAGCTCTACCACGAGAAGCAGATCGAGGCCGTCGCCGTGCCGCAGCTCGCCACCTTCGAGGCCGGCGTCCAGTTCGCGCGCGCCGAGGGCATCGTGCCGGCGCCCGAGTCCTGCCACGCGATCCGCGCGGCGATCGACGAGGCGCTCAAATGCAAGGCCACCGGCGAGCCGAAGGTGATCCTGTTCAACCTGACCGGTCACGGCCACTTCGACATGGCCGCCTACGACCGCTACTTCGCCGGCCAGCTCGAGGACTACGCCTACCCGGCCGAGGCCATCGCCGCGTCGCTGGCGCACCTGCCGAAAGTGGGCTGATCGCGATGCGCGTCTTCGTCTTCCTGCTGGTCCTCGCCAACCTGGTCTTCCTCGCCTGGAGCCAGGGCTACCTCGGCGGCGACGACAACCCGGATGCCGTGCGCCTCGGCCAGCAGCTCGCCGCCGACCGGCTGCGCGTCGTTTCGCGCGACAGGCCGCCGGCACCGGCACCGGCACCGGCTCCGGCGTCGGCGGCGGCGCCGGAGCCGGTCAAGGAGGGCTGTCTGGCGTGGACGGCGCTGAGCGCCGCCGATGCCGACGCCGTCGACGGTGCGCTCGCCGGCGAGCGCTTCACCGCGCTGCGCCGCGTCCGCCATGCCGTGCCGGATGGCCATTCGTGGTGGGTGTTCATCCCGCCGCTGGCGAACAAGGCCGAGGCCGACAGGAAGGCCGGCGAGCTGAAGCGGCTCGGCGTGCCGGAATACTTCGTGATCCAGGACGCCGGTCCCAACCGCTTCGCCATCTCGCTCGGCATCTTCTCCAGCGAGCAGGCGGCCGAGGACCGGCTCGCCGCGCTGCGCGCGAAAGGCGTGCGCAGCGCGAAGACCGGCCCGCGGGGCAGTGCACGCGGCGAGCTGCTGGCGGTCGAGGCGAGCGGCCCGGAAGCGCTGGTCGAGGCGGCGCGCGAAGCGGTCGCCGCGGCGCTGCCGGCGGCGAAGACCGGCGCCTGCGGCAAGGGCTGACGTGAGCTACGTGGTCGGCCTCACCGGCGGCATCGGCAGCGGCAAGAGCACCGTCGCCGGGTTGTTCGTCGCGCAGGGCGCGGCGCTGGTCGACACCGACGCCATCGCGCACGCGCTGACCGCCCCCGGCGGCGCGGCGATGCCGGCGATCGCCGCCGCCTTCGGCGATGGGGTGCTGCGCGCCGACGGCGCGCTCGACCGCGCGGCGATGCGCGCGCGCGCGTTCGCCGAGCCGGCGGCGAAGGCGCGCCTCGAAGGCATCCTGCATCCGCTGATCCGCGCCGAGGCCGACCGCCAGGTGCACGCCGCGAGCGCACCCTACGTCATCCTGGCGGTGCCGCTGCTGGTCGAGTCCGGCAGCTATGGCGAGCGCTGCGACCGCATCCTGGTCGTCGATTGCGCCGAGGCGACGCAGCTGGCGCGGGTCGTCGCGCGCAACGGCCTGTCCGCGGCCGAGGTGCGCGCGATCATGGCGACGCAGGCGACGCGCGCGGCGCGGCTGGCTGCCGCCGACGACGTGATCGACAACGACGGCCCGCCCTCGGCGTTGCCGGCGCAGGTCGAGCGCCTGCATCGCCAATACCTCGGGGCGGCTTTGACCAAAGTTAAGGCAAACTGTTGAGATTTTGTTGCAAATGGTTCAGAATCCAAGCATTTTCCAGCGTCTGGACCGGCCGGCGGCGTGATTACCTACGAATATCCCTTCAATGAGCGCATCCGCACGCTGCTGCGCCTGGAGGATTTGTTCGACAAAACCTCGCATTTCCTGCAGCACGACGGTGCGCAGGAACACCACGTCGCCCTCGTCACGCTGTTCGAAATCCTCGAGGTCGCCGGCCGCGCCGACCTCAAGATGGACCTGATCCAGGAACTCGAGCGCCAGCGCCAGACGCTGCTCGCCTTCCGCAACAATCCCGAGATTTCCGAGGAAGCCCTGTCCGGCGCGCTGTACGAGATCGAGCAGGCCTCCGCCGCGCTGTTGGCGATGACCGGCAAGATGGGCCAGTACCTGCGCGAGAACGACTGGCTGATGGGCATCAAGAGCCGCGCCGCGATCCCCGGCGGCGTCTGCGAATTCGACCTGCCGT
Source organism: Azospira restricta (assembly GCF_016858125.1). Lineage (NCBI taxonomy): Bacteria > Pseudomonadati > Pseudomonadota > Betaproteobacteria > Rhodocyclales > Rhodocyclaceae > Azospira > Azospira restricta. Next base: position 231,179 of record NZ_CP064781.1, on the reverse strand, counting down.
CCTACCACTACTGGCTGCACCAGTCGTCCGACGCCCGGCGCAACGCGATTCTCGGCTGGCTGAAGCCGCTGCTGCCGCTGCGCGACGGCCTGGCGATCGTGCTCCGCCTGCTGCGCGCGAGCGGCCGCCCGGAACACCAGCTGGCGAAGAACGGCACCTTCCAGATGATGCTCGGCGGCAGCACCGCGCAGATGGTGCGCGTGTCGGTCCGCCTGGGCGATCCCTGCATCCCCGAAATCAGCGCCAACAAGTACGCGCTGAACATCCGCTTCACCTCGCCCGACGGCGACCTGCGGCCGCGTCCCTGCGACCGCGAGGTGGCCTTCGACATGACCTTCTGCAACCTCTGATGGCCGCGACACCGCCGAAAGTGCGCTGCCCGCAGTGCGGGGGCGAATCCGTGTGGAGCCCGGAGAACAAGTGGCGCCCGTTCTGCTCCGAGCGCTGCAAGCTGATCGACCTCGGCTGCTGGGCCGACGAGTCGTACCGCGTGCCGGTGCAGGACGAGCAGGGCCTGCCCGAGGACGGCCCGCCGCCGAAGGAGTGAGGCGACGGCCGCTGCCCGCCCGGTCGCGCTTTCCCTGCCGTTCGTCGCCGCTTCTTTCCGCGCGGCTCCCTGCTCGTTTCTGCCGCCCCGTGACCCGCGCCCGGCGCTTGCCGATCGGGCTTCAGCGCGCTCCGGCCGCCCGTGCCGCGAACGCCGCGCGCGGCGAGAAGCCGGTGGCGAGCGCGGTGCCGGCGAGTACCAGCACGGCGCCGGCGAGCGTGTGCCAGCCGACCGCCTCGCCGAGGAACAGATGTCCCCACAACACGCCGAAGGCCGGGATCAGGAAGGTCACGGTCAGCGTCGGCATCGCGCCGATCTCGGCGATCAAGCGGAAATAGAGCAGGTAGGCGACGCCGCTGCAGACGATGCCGAGGGCGACGATCGCGGCGACCACCGGCGCCTCCGGCAGCGCCGTCGGCAGCGGCGCCAGCCACAGCGCCGGCAGCACCCAGACGGTCGCCGCCCACATGCTGCCGTGCGCGTTGGCGAAGGCGTCGACCGCCGTCGTCGAGCGCGCGTAGGTGGTCGCGATGCCGTAGCACAGCGCGGCGCCGAGCGCCGCCGCGATCGCCCGGCCGCCGCCGGCCGGTAGCGCCGCGGCCTCGACCCCGGCGAGCACGGCGACGCCGGCGATGCCGAGCAGCAGCCCGGCCGCCGCCTTCGCCGACAGTCGCGTGCGCGTGACGACGGCGCCGAGCAGCGCGCCCCAGATCGGCGCCGTCGCGTTGAGGATCGACAGCAGCGACGCGGACACGGTCAGCGCCGCGTGCGCGAAGAGCAGGAAGGGCAGCGCCGAGTTGAACAGCCCGAGCACCAGGTAGTGCCGCCAGTTGCGCGCGAGCTGCAGCGGCTTCGTCAGCGCGGCGGCGACGGCGACGAGGAACAGCGCGGCGAGCGCGACACGCAGGAAGATCAGCGCCGCCGGCCCGACCGCCGGCGCGCCGACGCGCATGAACAGGAACGAGGCGCCCCAGATCGCGGCGAGCGCGAGCAGGCGGCAGAGGTTGGCGTGGGTCATCGCGAGCGTGGCGTGGGGTGGTCGGCGGCAGCATCGGCGCCGCCGGCCGCCGGCGCCACCCGTTTCTTGCGTCGCGCCGGCCGGCTCACGCCCAGCCGCGCAGCAGCGCGATGCCGTGCGCGCCGTGCGCCCAGGCCGCGTCCATCATCGCCGGCCGCATGCCGCCCAGCGCCAGCACCGGCAGCGGGCTGCGCTCGACCAGCTGTGCGAAGGCGTCCCAGCCGAGGCCGGCCGCCTGCGGATGCGTCGGCGTCGGCAGCACCGGGCCGAGCAGCGCGTAGTCGAGCTCCAGCGCCGCGGCCTTGTCCAGCTCCTCCGCCGTGTGGCACGAGGCGCCGACCCAGGCGAAGTCCGGGCGCTGCGCGCAGCCGTTGAGCGCGTCCGCCGACAGGTGCACGCCGTCGGCGCCGACGCGTTGCGCCAGCGCCGCGTCGTCGTTGACCACGACGATCGCGCCGGCCGGCTTCGCGCGCGCGACGACGCCCTGCGCCAGCCGCTCGCGTTCGGCCGCCGGCAGCGTCTTGTCGCGCACCTGCACGAAGCGCAGGCCGCCGGCGAGCGCGCCTTCCAGCCGCGCCAGTTCGGCGTCGACGCCGTTCTCCTCGGCGTTGGTCAGCGCGCACAGCGTCGGCAGCGCCAGCCCCTTCAGGATCGGCCCGTTGGCCGGCAGGATCGGCTCGACCGTCGGCGGCGCGTCGGCGCGCAGCCAGGCGACCGCGTCGTGCTCGTGCGGGTGGATCTCGCCGTCCCAGGCGGTGACGCGGAAGAAGCGGATGCGCACGGTGGCGTGCGGGTAGACGAACTCGCGGGTCAGCCACGGCGTCGCCGCCGTGATCGCGATCCCGAGCTCCTCGTGCAGCTCGCGCACGAGCGCGTCGCGGAAGGTCTCGCCCGGCTCGACCTTGCCGCCGGGGAATTCCCACCAGCCGGCGTAGACCTTGCCCTCGGGGCGACGCGCGAGCAGGAACTCGTCGCGCACGCCGGGCGGCGCGCCGTCGCTTGCGCGCAGCAGCACCGCGGCGGAAACCAGCGTCACCTTGCTCACTTCGTGCGCTTCGCCGGCTTCGCGGCCTGCATGCCGGCCCAGTCCTTGGCGAACTGCCAGGCGACGCGGCCGCTGCGCGAACCGCGCTGCAGCGCCCAGTTCAGCGCGTCGCGCTCGGCGCCGGCGATCGCCGCATCGGCGACGCCGAAGTGGCGCAGCCAGTGCGCGACGATGTCCAGGTACTCGTCCTGCGAGAACGGGTAGAACGAGATCCACAGGCCGAAGCGCTCGGACAGCGAGACCTTCTCCTCGATCGCCTCGCCGGGGTGGATCTCGTCGTCGACGGTGTGCGTCTCCAGGTTCTCCGAGAAGTATTCCGGCATCAGGTGGCGGCGGTTCGAGGTGGCGTAGATCAGCACGTTGTCCGGCGGCGCCGCGACCGAGCCGTCGAGCACGACCTTGAGCGCCTTGTAGGTGGCGTCGCCGGCCTCGAAGGAGAGGTCGTCGCAGAAGATCATGAAGCGCTCGGGGCGGTCCTGTACCAGGTCGACGATGTCCGGCAGGTCGACCAGGTCGGCCTTGTCGACCTCGATCAGGCGCAGCCCCTTCTTCGCGTATTCGTTCAGCAGCGCCTTGATCAGCGAGGATTTGCCGCAGCCGCGCGTGCCGGTGAGCAGCACGTTGTTGGCCGGCAGGCCGGCGACGAACTGGCGCGTGTTGGCGGCGACGCGCGCCTTCTGGTCGTCGATGTCCTTCAGGTCTTTCAGGCGGATCGGGTGCGGCTTCGCCACCGGCTGCAGCCAGCCGCGGCCGTTGGCGCCCTTGCGCCAGCGGCAGGCGACGGCGGCGCGCCAGTCGGGGGCGGCCGGCGGCACCGGCAGCACGGTGTCGATGCGCTCGAGGAGTCGTTCGGCGCGTTGCAGGAATCTGGCGAGATCGGTCATGGCGGGGCGGTAGAATGCGGGCTTCGAAGAACCCCGCACTGTAGCGAATCGGATGAAGAAATTCCAACCGGCGGCGCTCGCGCTGCTCCTGCTGGCCGCCTGCGCCGCGCCGCGCGCGCCGCAACCGGCTGCCCCGACGGCGGCGGCGCCCTGTCCCGCCTGCGCCCCCTGCCCGAAATGCCCCGGCGCCGAACCGGCGCCGCCGGCCGCCAAGCCGCTGCAGCCGGCGCGCTGGGAAGACATCGCCGGCTGGCAGGAGGACGACCTGCGCGCCGCCTGGCCGGCCTTCCAGCAGAGCTGCCGCGGGCTCGCCGGCAAGCCGCAGTGGCCGCTGTGGCAGCCGGCCTGCGAGGCGGCGAGGGCGGTCGATGCGAACGACGCCGGCGCCGTCCGCCGCTTCTTCGAGAAGGAGTTCCTGCCGTTCGCCGCGACCAACCCGGAAGGCACCAGCGAAGGCCTGGTCACCGGCTACTACGAGCCGCTGCTCGCCGGCGCGCGCAAGCGCAGCAACGTCGCCCGCTACCCGCTGCACGCGGTGCCCAGGGACCTGCTGACGATCGAGCTCGCCGACGTGCTGCCCGAACTGAAGGGCAAGCGCCTGCGCGGCCGCCTGGTCGGCAACAAGGTCGTGCCGTACTGGTCGCGCGCCGAGATCGTCGAGCGTGAACAGTCGGCGCCGGTGCTGCTGTGGGTCGAGGACGCGGTCGAGGCCTTCTTCCTGCAGATCCAGGGCTCCGGCCGCGTGCGCCTGCCGTCGGGCGAGATGATCCGCGTCGGCTATGCCGACCAGAACGGCCATCCCTACCAGTCGATCGGCCGCGTGCTGCTCGAGCGCGGCGACCTGCAGCCGGGCGAGGCGTCGATGCAGGGCATCCAGGCCTGGGCGCGCGCCAACCCGCAGAAGCTCGATGAGCTGCTCAACACCAACCCGAGCTACGTTTTCTTCCGCGAGCTGCCGGCGAAGTTCGGCCCCGACGACGGCCCGCCCGGCGCGCTCGGCGTGCCGCTGGTGGCCGAGCGCACGATCGCCGTCGACCCGCGCCACATCCCGCTCGGCGCGCCGGTTTTCCTGGCGACGACGCGGCCGAATTCCGACGAGCCGCTGCGCCGGCTGGTGATGGCGCAGGACACCGGCGGCGCGATCAAGGGCGTCGTCCGCGCCGACTTCTTCTGGGGCTTCGGTGCCGAGGCCGGCGCGCAGGCCGGCAGGATGAAGCAGAGCGGGCGCATGTGGGTGCTGCTGCCGCCGGGGGCTGCACCGAAGTAAGGCGCGGCGCCCGTTCATGGTGCCGATGCGCACCGCAGTGGTGCTCTTTGCTGCGAATGCGCACGACGATGGTGCGATCGGCGCCCCATGATGGGCGCAAGCCGTTGATTTTTGGTGCTCAAGTCTTTGGCAGGATTATTGCTAAAAGGCTCCGACCGTTTTTTCCGGAGGAGCCATGGACGCGCTCAAGACTGCCAACGACACCCTGTTCATCCTGCTCGGCGCCATCATGGTGCTGGCCATGCACGCCGGCTTCGCCTTCCTCGAGGTCGGCACCGTGCGCAAGAAGAACCAGGTCAACGCACTGGTGAAGATCCTCACCGACTTCGGCGTCTCGACCATCGCCTACTTCTTCATCGGCTACGGCATCGCCTACGGCGTCAACTTCTTCGCCGGCGCCGAGACGCTGGTCGCGAAGAACGGTTTCGAGCTGACCAAGTTCTTCTTCCTGCTCACCTTCGCTGCGGCGATCCCGGCGATCATCTCCGGCGGCATCGCCGAGCGCGCGAAATTCAACCCGCAGCTGGCCGCGACCTTCCTCATCGTCGGCTTCGTCTACCCCTTCTTCGAAGGCATCGCGTGGAACCAGGCCTTCGGCATCCAGGCCTGGCTGAAGGCCAGCTTCGGCGAGGAATTCCACGACTTCGCCGGCTCCGTCGTCGTGCACGCGATGGGCGGCTGGATCGCGCTGCCGGCGGTGCTGCTGCTCGGCGCGCGCCACGGCCGCTACCGCAAGAGCGGCGAAATCTCGGCGCACCCGCCGTCGTCGATCCCCTTCCTCGCGCTCGGCGCCTGGATCCTCACCGTCGGCTGGTTCGGCTTCAACGTGATGAGCGCGCAGACGCTCGACAAGATCTCCGGCCTGGTCGCGCTCAACTCGCTGATGGCGATGGTTGGCGGCACGCTGGTCGCGCTGGTGCTCGGCAGGAACGACCCCGGCTTCGTCCATAACGGCCCGCTCGCCGGCCTGGTCGCCGTCTGCGCCGGCTCCGACCTGATGCACCCGATGGGCGCGCTGGTCGTCGGCGGCGTCGCCGGCGCGCTGTTCGTCGTCATGTTCACGCTGACGCAGAACCGCTGGAAGATCGACGACGTGCTCGGCGTCTGGCCGCTGCACGGCCTGTGCGGCGCCTGGGGCGGCATCGCCGCCGGCATCTTCGGCAGCAAGGCACTGGGCGGCCTCGGCGGCATCGCCTTCATGCCGCAACTGATCATGACGGCGATGGCGATCGGCATCGCGCTGGTCGGCGGCGGCGCGGTGTATGGCATGCTCAAAGTGACGATGGGCCTGCGCCTCGACCAGGAAGAGGAATACGAGGGCGCCGACCTCAGCATCCACAAGATCACGGCGACGCCGGAGCGCGAGCCGAACTGGTGATGCGCCGATAGGAAGCAATAGAGTCTGTCGGATGGGAATAAGATCCGTCGGACGGTAATGCAGCGAAGCCCGGGATGCCGGGCTTCGCTTTTTTCTGGGAGCTGTTCCTTCTAATTGGGTGCGTCCCCTATTATTCCCAGCACACGTCGAATGCTCCTTGGATCGGCGGCGAAGAAGCGCGGCGAGAAGCCGCCGAAGAGCGCCGCCATCGCCAGATCGTCAGCATGGCGAACAGGAAAATTTTCCGTTTCGTGCAAAACGTGGTTGAAATTGGAAGTTGGATTTTGTGCGTCATTCGTACTAACATTGCGACTATTGATCTAACAAATGAGGTGCCGCCATGGCTGCCATTGCGTCTTCACCCGCTGCCCGGTCCGCGCGTTTGGGGCTACGCGCCACACCCGAACAGGAAGCCGTGCTGCGCCGTGCTGCCGAAGTAGCGCACAAATCCCTGACCGAATTCATCCTGGACAGTGCTTGCCTGGCCGCCGAGCGGACCTTGCTGGATCAGCGTCTGTTCATGGTTTCCGGCAGCCAATATCAGACGCTGATGGAGTTGCTGGAGCGCCCTGAGCAGACCAACGAGGGCTTACGTGATCTTTTCTCCCGCAAAGCACCCTGGGATGCCAAGTGAGCCTGCGCGGGCCGGAGCCCCTGGGGGCTCAGCACAGACTAGAAAGCTTCGACTGCGGCCAGCCTACCCTGAACGACTGGTTGTTGCGCCATGCCCGCCAAGCCCAAGCCAGTGGCTCGGCCAAGACATTTGTAGTTGCCGACGATGATCGCGTGGCCGGCTACTTCAGCCTGACCGTTGGCCAGATCGATATGCTGGAAGTTCCTGAGCGCATCAGCAAGGGGATGGGGCAGTACCCGGTGCCAGTGGTCATCCTGGCTCGCCTGGCGGTGTCCACTCCTGATCAGGGGCGCGGCGTTGGCTTTGGCATGCTTCAGGATGCGATCCGCCGCACGCTTCTCATCGCTGAGCAGGCCGGCATACGGGCAATGCTGACCCACCCCATCAACGAGGAAGCGTCGAGCTTCTACACCCGTTTCGGGTTCATCGCTTCGCCACTGCGCGAACGGCAATTGCTGCTGCTTCTCAAAGACGCAAGACGCTGGGTGGCATAGCGAAATCCAAGCGGCTTGCTGCGAAGGCCCGACCAGATGGTCGGGCCTTCTTGCATTGAGCGCCTCAATCGCCGGCTGCGATGAGATTCGCCATCAGGACATCCGCTTGCCGCGCGTAGCCGCCGCCGAACAGGTTGAAGTGGTTGAGCACGTGGTAGAGCTGATAGAGGCGCTGCCGCGTGTCATGCCCCGGCGGCGCCGGATGCCGGGCGCGGTAGGCGGCGAAGAAGCGCGGCGAGAAGCCGCCGAAGAGCGCGGCCATCGCCAGGTCGGTTTCGCCGTCGCCGGCGTAGACGGCGGGGTCGAACAGCGCCGGGCGGCCGTGCGCGAAGCCGGCGTTGCCGCGCCACAGGTCGCCGTGCACCAGCGCCGGCTGCGGGGCGTGGCCGAGCAGCTGCGGCAGCCGCGCGAGCAGCGGCGCGGCCTGCGCCGCCAGTTGCGGCGCGCCGTTGCGCGCGGCGAGCGCGAGCTGCGGGCGCAGCCGACGGTCGGCGAAGAAGGCCGGCCAGTCGTCGTGCCAGCCGTTCGGCTGCGGCGTGGCGCCGATGAAGTTGTCGCGCCCCCAGCCGAAGCGCGGGCAGGCGATCGCGTGCAGCGCGGCGAGCGCCTCGCCGAGCGCAGCGTCGTCGCCGTCCGGGGTGAGCTCCAGCCAGTCGAGGACGAGGAAGTCGGCGCCGGCGGCGTTGCCCTGCGCGACGACGCGCGGCACGAGCAGCGCATCGCAGCGGGCGAGCGCGGCGAGACCGTCGGCTTCCGCCGCGAAGCGTTCGCCGGCATCGCGATCGAGCTTCACGAAGTAGCGCCGGCCGCCGTCGGCGACGCACAGGTTGCGGCTGATGCAGCCGCCGCCGACCGGTCGCGCGTCGCGCACGGCGAAGCGGCCGCCGTCCGCGGCGACGACGGCGGCGGCGATCGCGGCGGCAAGCTCGGGCGGCTGCACGGATGAAGGCGGCATCGGGGCAGCGTCGCCGATGCGGCGGCGGGCGTCAAGGCGTGTGCCCGGAGGTCGGGGGCGTCGGCGCCGCCTTGGCGCCGCCCCCCTCCCGGCTTCCCCTCGACAGGGGAGGAGGGCGCTGCGGTTCTCGGCGCCGGGCGGTCCGTGCGACAATCCGCCTCATGTTCCGCCCACCGTCGCCGTGAACCGGACCGTCCATGCACATCACCCAGCACACCGACTACGCGCTGCGCGCGCTGATCTACCTCGGCACCAATACCGACCGCCTGGTCACCATCCAGGAGATCTCCGAGCGCTTCGACGTCTCGCGCAACCACCTGATGAAGGTGGTGAACCAGCTGATCCGCGCCGGCTTCGTCGAGGGCGTGCGCGGCAAGGGCGGCGGCCTGCGCCTGGCGCGCGCGCCGGCGGAGATCGGCGTCGGCGACGTGGTGCGGCGGATGGAGCGCGGCATGGAGCTGGTCGAGTGCTTCGGCTCCGGCTGCCAGTGCATCCTCGACCCCTCGTGCAAGCTCAAGGTCGCGCTGTCCAAGGCGCTCGCCGCCTTCCTCGCCGTCCTCGACGGCGTCACGCTCGCCGACCTGCTCGGCAAGAGCGAGCGCAGCATTCTCAAGTTCCTGCGCCCGCAGGCGTCTTCCTGACTTTCTGAACGACCGCCGCCGCTGCGGCAATTCGCCGCATAAGAGGCAAAGTTGTTGCATCTTTAAAAAGATTCAAATACTATGCATCTTAACGGCCGCGTCGTGATCGCGCCGGTCACCGCTTTCCCAACCCCTATCAACCTGCAGAAAGGACATTCGCCATGCACGCCACGCGCAAGCTATGGACCTGGCTGGCCGTCATTTGCGTACTCTCGTTCGCCGCCCTCGGCTGGGTCGGCACCGAGATCTACGTCAGTGCGCCGCCGATTCCGAAACAGGTGGTCAGCAGCAAGGGCCACACCCTCTTCGCCGACGGCGCCGTCCAGCGCGGCCAGGAAGCCTGGCTCGCCGCCGGCGGCCAGCAGCTCGGCTCGGTCTGGGGCCACGGCTCCTACCTGGCGCCGGACTGGTCGGCCGACTGGCTGCACCGCGAGGCGCTGGCGCTGCGCGAGCAGTGGGCGCTGCGCGACCACGGCAAGGCCTACGCCGAGCTCGACGCGGGCGCGCAGGCGTCGCTTGACGCGGCGCTGAAGATCGAGATGCGGCGCAACACCTACGACGCGCAAAGCGGCACGATCACGCTGTCGGCCGAGCGCGCCGCGGCGGTGCAGCAGGTCGCGCGGCACTACGCCGACCTGTTCGGCGACGAGGCCTCGCTCGCCGCGCTGCGCGAGCAGTACGCGATGCTGCCCGGCACGCTGAAGCTCGCCGAGGATCGCGAGGCGCTCGCCGCCTTCTTCTTCTGGAGCGCCTGGTCGGCGACCACCGACCGTCCGGGCGAGGCCGGCCTCTCCTACACCAGCAACTGGCCGCACGAGCCGCTGGTCGGCAACACGCCGACCGCGTCCACCGGCATCTGGTCGATCGCCAGCGTGATCCTGATGATAGCCGCGATCGCCGGCATGCTCTTCTTCCACTCGCGCCACAAGGAAGAGGACGACCCGGTGCCGCCGAAGGCCGATCCGCTGCTCGGGCTGAAGCCGACGCCGTCGATGCTGGCGACGAAGAAGTACTTCTTCGTGGTCATCGCGCTGATCCTGGCGCAGGTCGGCATGGGCATCCTCACCGCGCACTACGCGGTCGAGGGCACCAGCCTGTTCGGCATTCCGATCGGCCAGATCCTGCCGTTCACGGTGAGCCGCACGATCCACACGCAGTTCGCGGTGCTGTGGATCGCCACCGCCTGGCTGGCGACCGGCCTCTACATCGCGCCGGCGATCTCCGGGCATGAGCCGAAGTACCAGAAGCTCGGCGTGAACCTGCTGTTCTACGCGCTGCTCTTCATCGTCGCCGGCTCCACCGCGACCGGCTGGATCGGCAGCCTGCAGAACCCGGGCAACGAGTTCGCGTTCTGGATCGGCAACCAGGGCCTCGAATTCACCAGCATGGGCCGGGTCTGGCAGATCCTGCTCTTCGTCGGCCTCTTGCTCTGGGTGACGCTGCTCGGCCGCGGCCTGTGGCCGGCGCTGAAGAAGCCTTCCGAGAGCCGCGGCCTGATCGCGATGGTCTTCCTCTCCGCGATGTGCATCGGCGGCTTCTACGCGACCTCGCTGACCTGGGGCCGGCAGACGCACTACGCGCTGATCGAGTACTGGCGCTGGTGGCTGGTGCACCTGTGGGTCGAGGGCTTCTTCGAAGTCTTCGCCACCGCCGTCATCGCGCTGCTGTTCACCCGCCTCGGCCTGATCCGCGCGGCCGCCGCGAACAGCGCGATCGTGCTCGAGACCATCGTCTTCCTGTTCGGCGGCATCCTCGGCACGCTGCACCACCTGTACTTCACCGGCACGCCGACCTCGGTGATCGCCATCGGCGCGATGTTCTCGGCGCTCGAAGTGGTGCCGCTGGCGATGATCGGCGTCGAGGCGTTCAAGAACTACCAACGCTCGCAGGCCGCCGAATGGGTGGCCGCGTACAAGTGGCCGATCCTCTGCTTCATCGCCGTCGGCTTCTGGAACGTCGTCGGCGCGGGGCTCCTCGGCTTCTCGATCAACACGCCGATCGCGCTCTACTACATGCAGGGCATGAACATGACCGCCGCCCACGGCCACGCCGCGCTGTTCGGGGTGTACGGCATGCTCGGCATCGGCCTGATGCTGTTCTGCCTGCGCGGCCTGTTCGCCCGCAACGCCTGGTCCGACACGCTGCTGGCGTGGATGTTCTGGTCGGTGAACCTCGGCCTGGCGATGATGGTGTTCATGTCGCTGGTCCCCGCCGGCATCGCCCAGGCCGTCGCCAGCATCGCGCACGGCGTCTGGTACGCGCGCTCCCCGGAGTTCGTGCATTCCTACCTGATGGAGCTGTTCGTCTGGCTGCGCGTCCCCGGCGACGTCGTCTTCGCCGCCGGCACCGGCTTCCTCGCGCTATTCGCCTGCCGCCTGCTCGGCCGCGGCGCCGCGCCGGCGCCGGCCGGCCGCCTCGGCACCGCCGCCGCCCGCGGCTAGACGACACGAAGCGAACCCTCCCCCGCGCGACGAGCGCGAACCCCTTGGCCCGGCTCCCCGCCGGGCTTTTTTTCGTGCGCCGGCGGCGAGCCGACTAGAATGAAAGCGTCGGCTGCCGGCAGCCATCGCCCGCGCGGCCGGCGAAAGGGAGGTGGCTTATGTCTGCACCTTGCACCGAGGTTTCGATCCCCGCAGCCGGCGCCCGCCTGCCGGGAACGCTGGCGCTGCCGCCCGCCGCGCGCGGGCTGGTGGTCTTCGCGCATGGCAGCGGCAGCAGCCGGCTGTCGCCGCGCAACGTGTTCGTCGCCGAGATCCTGCACGGCGAACGCATCGCGACGCTGCTCTTCGACCTGCTGACGCCGGACGAGGATGTTGACTACGCGGCGCGCTTCGACATCGCGCTGCTCACCGAGCGCCTGCTGCTCGCTTCCGACTGGCTGGCCGGGCGCAGCGACACGGCGGGACTGGCGCTCGGCTACTTCGGCGCCAGCACCGGCGCCGCCGCCGCGCTGCAGGCCGCCGCCCGCCGCCGGCCGCCGGTGGCGGCGGTGGTCTCGCGCGGCGGCCGCCCCGACCTCGCCGGCGCCGAGGCGCTGGCCGCCGTCGCCAGCCCGACGCTGCTGATCGTCGGCGGCGACGACGAGACGGTGCTCGACCTCAACCGCCAGGCGCTGGCGCTGCTCGCCTGCGACAAGCGCCTGGTCGTCGTGCCGGGGGCCACGCACCTGTTCGAGGAACCGGGAACGCTCGCCGCCGCCGCCCGCCACGCCGCCGACTGGTTCGTCCGCTGCTTCGCCTGAGGGCGCGCGGCGTCGCCGACGGAGACACGCGATGCCGCCGCTGCGCCTGCTGCTGATCTTCGCCCTCGTCCTGGTGCTGCTCGCCGTCGTGCAGCTCGGCGCGCTCAGCATCGCCTTCGACAAGCTCGGCCTGTCGCCGCAGCGCGCCGGCCTGCTGCTGGCCGTGTCGCTGCTCGGCAGCCTGGTCGACCTGCCGCTGTTCGCACTCGCCGGCGATCCCGGGGCGCCGCCGTTCGTCGACGACGACGGGCGCGAGCATCGCCCCGCCGAGCGCACCGTGGTCGCCGTCAATGTCGGCGGTTGCGTGGTGCCGGTGGCCTTCTCCGCCTATCTGTTCGCGCTCAGCCCGGTGCCCCCCGCCCAGGTCGCGTTCGCGGTCGCGCTGATGACGATGTTCTCGTATTCGGTGAGCGCGCTGCTGCCCGGCGTCGGCGTCGTCACGCCGGTGCTGGTCGTGCCGATCGCCGCGGCCTTCGCCGGCGCGCTGCTCGATCCGGAGAATCGCGCCGTCCTGGCCTATATTGGAGGTACCCTGGGCGTGTTGATCGGTGCCGACCTGATGCGACTCAAGGAGCTGCGAGGCTTGGGCGAACCGCGCGTGTCGATCGGCGGCGCCGGCAGCTTCGACGGCATTTTCATCACCGGCATCCTCGCCGTGCTGATCGCCTGAGGGGGAAGCCGAGAACGAGAGCAACGCACAAGGAGGTCAGTATGGCGCAGCAAATTCCCGAAACGACGGCCAACTACGACGGCGCGCGCGTCTTCGAACGGCCGGATGGCTTCTACTGGCAGGCCCTGGCGGGCGGCGAGGAGTTCGGCCCCTTCCCGAGCCTGGTCGAGGCGATGCGCGACATGCAGGACAGCGAGGCCACTGCCGACGCCGACCTCGAATCCGACGAGACCCTCGCCGAGGCCGAGGACGAGATCGGCATCGCCGACTGGATCGACCCGGAAACCGGCGAGCCGGCCGAGGACGGCGTGCCGCGGCTCGAACAACATTGAGATGGCGGCCGCGCGCGCCACGGACGCTGCGGTCTGCAACGCGCTTGCCGAGCGGCCCGCGCGCAAGGCCGGCGATGCGTTCCGCATCCGCGCCGGCCGCCATGCCTTGCCGCTGAGCGCGGGCCGTGGCGACGAGGTGGCGCTCGGCTCGCCGATGGCCGCCTGCACGGCTGCGGCGAGAAGGCCGCAGCGAGCATCCTGAGGCGGCTCGCCACGGCGGGAGCGGCCGAAGAAGGGGGGGGCGATGAGCGAACGACAAGAATTCCGGCCCTTGCCGGCGGCCGCGCTGTGCCGCCGCTGCGACGCCGCGACACTCGGCTTCGCCAGCACCGCCGAGGTCGCCGACGGCGACGCGTGCGTCGGCCAGGCGCGCGCGACCGAGGCGCTGCGCTTCGGCATCGGCATGCGGCAGCCCGGCTACAACCTGTTCGTGCTCGGCAATGCCGGCAGCGGCCGCCATCCGCTGGTGCGCCGGCTGCTCGAGGAACAGGCGGCCGGCGAGCCGGTGCCGGTCGACTGGTGCTACGTGAACAACTTCAAGTCGCCGAGCACGCCGCGCCTGCTGCAGCTGCCGGCGGGGCGCGGCAGCCAGCTGCGGCGCGACATGCAGCAGTTCGTCTCGGAGCTGCCGCAGGCGATCGCCGCCGGCTTCGAGACCGACGAGTACCGCACGCGCATCGAGGCGATCCGCGACGAGCTGAAGGAGCGCGAGGCGACGGCGCTCAACGAGATCGGTCATGCCGCGCGCGAGCAGGGGGTCGCGCTGCTGCGTACGCCGAACGGCTTCGTCTTCGCGCCGATCAAGGGCGACGAGGCGATGGCGCCGGACGAGTTCGAGCAGCTGCCGGACGAGGAGAAGGCGCGTATCGGCAAGCGGATCGCCGAGTTTGGCGAACGCCTGTCGCGCTTGATGCGCCAGCTCCCGCGCTGGCGGCGCGGCATGCAGGAGCGCTTGCGCGAAGCGAGCCGGGCGACGATGTGGCTGGCGGTCGGCCACCTGATCGAGGAGCTGAAGGAGCGCTACGGTGACCTGCCGGCGGTGCTCGCCTTCCTCGACGAGGTGATGGCCGACGTGGTCGAGGTCGGCGAGGAGCTGCGCGAGCATCCGAAAGCGGACGGCGAGCCGGGCGAGCTGGCGCTGGGCGGCAGCATTTCAGTCGCGCGCTACCAGGTCAACCTGCTCGTCGACCGCGGCGAGGGGCGCGGCGCGCCGGTGGTGGTCGAGGACAATCCGATCTTCCCCAACCTCGTCGGTCGCGTCGATCACGTCGCGCACATGGGCATGCTCGTCACCGATTTCACCTTCATCCGGGCCGGCGCGCTGCAGCGCGCCAACGGCGGCTACCTCGTGCTCGACGCGCTGCGCGTGCTGGCGCAGCCCTACGCCTGGGAGGGGCTGAAGCGCGCGCTGCGCTCGGCGCAGGTGCGCATCGAGTCGCTCGCCCAGGTGTACGGCTTCGGCAGCACGCTGCCGATCGATCCGGAGCCGATGCCGCTGTCGGTGAAGGTGGTGCTGATCGGCGAGCGCCGCCTGTACTACCTGCTGAAGCAGTTCGATCCGGAGTTCGACGACCTGTTCAAGATCGCCGCCGATTTCGAGAACGAACTGCCGCGCGACGACGACGGCGTCCGCGGCTACGCCCGCTTCGTCGCCGCGCTGGCTCGTGCCGGCGGGCTGCGGCCGTTCGCCGCGGCGGCGGTGGCGCGTGTCGTCGAGCACGGTGCGCGGCTGGCCGGCGACGCCGACAAGCTGTCGACCGACCGCCGCCGCCTCGCCGGCCTGCTCGCCGAGGCCGATCATCTCGCCGGCGTCGCCGGCCATGCGACGGTCGAGCGCGGCGACGTCGAGGCGGCGCTGGCGGGGCAGGTCGCACGCGCCGACCGCCTGCGCGGCACGCTGTACGAGCAGATCGCGCGCGGCACGCTGCTGATCGCCGTCGACGGCGTCCATCCGGCGCAGGTCAATGGCCTCGCGGTGATCGACCTCGGCGACTTCCGCTTCGCGCATCCGGTGCGCATCACCGCGACGGCGCGCATCGGCGACGGCGGCGTCGTCGACATCGAGCGCGAGGCGGAGCTCGGCGGCGCGATCCACTCGAAGGGGGTGATGATCCTCGCCGCCTTCCTCGGCGCGCGCTACGCCGCCGAGCAGCCGCTGTCGCTGTCGGCAAGCCTGGTCTTCGAGCAGTCCTACGGTCCGGTCGAGGGCGACAGTGCCTCGCTCGCCGAGCTGTGCGCGCTGCTGTCGGCGCTGTCCGGCGTGCCGCTCCGCCAGTCGCTGGCGGTCACCGGCTCGGTGAACCAGCACGGTCGCGTGCAGGCGGTGGGCGGCGTCAACGAGAAGATCGAGGGTTTCTTCGACGTCTGCCGTGCGCGCGGGCTTTCCGGCGCGCAGGCGGTGCTGATCCCGGCCGACAACGTCAAGCACCTGATGCTGCGCGACGACGTCGTCGCCGCCTGCGCCGAGGGGCGCTTCGCGATCTACGCGGTGGCCCACGTCGACCAGGCGGTCGAGCTGCTCACCGGCGTCGCCGCGGGAGCGCCCGACGCCGCCGGCGTCTTCCCGGACGGCAGCGTGAACGGCCGGGTGGCGGCGCGGCTGGCGCAGCTGTCGTCGCTGCGCAAGGAGTTCGGCGGCGGCGGGCGGAAGAAGGCTCCCCGGCGCTGACGCCGGCGCTCAGCGCGGCGCGTCCGGGCGCATCCGCCACGGCGCGCTGCCGAATTCCTCGACCAGGAAATCGACCATCGCCCGCACCTTCGGCGACAGGTGGCGGCCGCTCGGGTAGGTGGCGAACAGCGGCACCGGCTCGGCGTGATGCCAGTCGGCGAGGATCGGCACCAGTTCGCCGCGGCGGATCGCGTCGCCGACGATGACGTCGGTCAGGCGGATGATGCCGAGGCCGGCGACGGCGAGTTGCAGCACGGTCTCGGCGGTGTTGGCGACGACGTTGCCGCCGACGTTCACGACGCGGATCCCCTCGTCGGTGTCGAACGGCCAGCGGCGCAATGCCGGCAGGCTGGTGATCCACAGGCAGTTGTGCACCTGCAGGTCGTCCGGCGTGCGCGGCGTGCCGTGCCGCTTCAGGTAGGCCGGGGCGGCGCAGATCACCCGCTGCAGGTTGCAGATGCGCCGCGCCACCATCGACGACTCGTCGAGCGGGCCGATGCGCACCGCCAGGTCGATGCCTTCCTCCATCGCCGCCGGCGGCTGGTCGCTGATCGTCATGTCCACACGGATGTCCGGGTAGCGTTCGAGGAAGCGCGGGATCGCCGGCGTCAGCTGGTGCATGCCGAAGGCCGAGCCGCAGTGCAGCCGCAGCAGGCCGCGCGGGCTGGCGTTGGCTTCGGTGACCTCGGCCTCGGCCTCGTCGATCGCGGCGAGGATGCGCTGCGCGCGGCGGAAGAAGACGTCGCCCTCCGGGGTCAGCTGCAGCCGGCGTGTCGTCCGGTGCAGCAGGCGCACGTCGAGGCGGTCCTCCAGCCGGCTGACCAGCTTGGACAACGCCGACGGGCTCAGCCCGAGTTCGCGCGCGGCGGCGGAAAAGCCGCCGTGCTCGACGGCGGTGACGAAGGCGTTCATTTCGGCGGCACGGTCCATGCCGTTATTATGGACGAAAATTCACAAATGTTTTTCCAATGATCCGGATTGTTTGTCTGTGGCGACGTAATTAGAGTTCGTCTTGTGCAATGTTGCACTGCGACAGACGCCAAGGAGTTGATCATGTCCCCCTACGATATCGCCGCCATCGAACGCCGTGCCCGCGAACTGCGTGCCGAGGAGATCCGCCGCCTGAACGGCCTCTTCGCCGAGCGTCTGTGCGTCCTCGGACGCCTGCTGGCGGCGACCGGCTTCAGCGCGGTCATCGCGCTGGCCGAAGCGATCCGTCCGCTGTTCTCGTGGAATCCGCAGGCCGGCGCCGCGCCGGCCGCCAAGCCGCGGGCGACGCTCGCGGTGCGCGCCAACCGCATCGCCCGCCGCCTCTTCGCCTGGAACCCGGAAGTCCATCACCACGTCTGAGCCTGCGCCGGACGCCGTCCCGGCCGCTGCGCCGGGGCCGGCGCGCGGCGGCCGCTGCCCCGCCGCCGGGGATCGTGATAGGCTTGTCGCCTTTTCAAAACTCCCCGCCGCCGCAGCAATGACTACCCCGCCGTCCACTCCCTCGCCGATGCAGTCGGCGCGCGCCCTGCTCAAGGACCTGCAGGAACAATACGCCGTCTTCCGCGAGTGCCGCCCGCTGGCGATCGGCGTGGACAAGCAGCTGCTCGCCGCCAGCCCCGACCTCGACCGCAAGGTGCTGCGCCTGGCGCTGCGCAACCACACCGCGTCGGTGCGCTACCTGAAGGCGATGGAGAAGGCGACGCAGCGCTTCGACCTCGCCGGCAACGCCGTCGCCGAGGTGCTCGACGAGCACCGCGCGCATGCCGCCGAGACGCTGAAGGACCGCTTCCGCAAGGAGGCCGAGCAGCGTCGCGCCAAGGTGGAGGCGGAAAAGGCCGAGGAAGCGGCGCAGCGCCGCGCGGAAAAGCTCAACCAGCTCGCCGCCAAGTTCGCCAAGCGCTGAAAATGCGGACGGCGCCCTCGGGCGCCGTCCGTCGTCCGTTCTGCCCGCGTTCACCCGGCCAGCCAGGCGAGCAGCCCGGCCAGCGCCGCCCCGCCGGTGGCCAGCGTCGCCAGCCGGCGCGGCGAGCCGTGCAGCCGCCCCCACATCCAGAAGCCGGACAGCGCCAGCGCGCCGAGGCCCAGCGCGACGGTGTCGGAGAACAGGATCCACGCCGTGCCGGTGCCGATCGCCATATGCAGCCGCGCCAGGTACAGCCACAGGTTCGGCCGCGTCAGGCGCGCCTCGGCCTGGGCGCCGCCCGCCCAGTAGTCGACCCGGACCGACTGCGACGGCGTGTCCGCGGTCAGCGTCCAGCGCGCCGGCTGGCGCAGCGGCCGCCCGTCCCACTCCACGCTGCGCCCGGGTTCGATGCGCACCTTGAAGCTGCCGGCGTCGACGCCGAGCGGCGCCGCCACCAGCGCCGCCAGCGCCGCCGGGTCGGCTGGCCGCTCCGCGAGCGGCAGCACGTGCGCTACCTCCTGCTTGTCGAGCGCCGGAATCTTCATCTGCGCGCGGTGGTTGAGCAGGAATCCGGTCAGCGCGAAGAGCAGCACCATCCCGGCCAGCGCCATCCCGCACCACGCGTGCAGGCGGCGCAGCCACTTGCGCGGGTTGGCGCGGGGCGGGGGCGGCTGCTTCGCGCGCATCGCGGCCGACGATCAGAAGCCGAGGCGGGCGGTCAGCATGACGCTGCGCGGCGTGCCCGGGGCGATCTGGAAGTTGTTGGTGGCCGACTCGTAATAGACGCGGTCGGTCAGGTTGCGCAGGTTGAGCGCCAGCTCGACCTTCTGCAGCGTGTAGGTGAGCGCCGCGTCGATGCGCGTGTAGGACGGCAGGCGCGCGGTGTTGTCGGAGAACGCGTAGCGGTCGCCGACGTAGTAGGCGCCGACGCCGGCACGCCAGTGCGCGGCGAAGTCCTTGCTCAGCCACAGGTTAGCGGCCTTGGTCGGCACGTTGGCCGGCCGGTTGCCGACCGGTGCGGCGGCATCGTTCGACTTGGTGGTGCGCGGGTCGAGGCGGGTGACGCCGCCGTAGAGGCGCCAGCCGCCGCCCAGCTCGCCGGTGGCGTCGAGCTCGATCCCTTCATGCACCTGCTCGCCGACCTGCAGCGTCTGTCCCGGGTTGTTCGGGTCCGGCGTCGCGATGTCGGTCATCGCGATGCGATAGATGGCGGCATTGACGGCCAGCCGGCCGCCGAAAAATTCGTTCTTGTTGCCGACCTCGTACTGCGTCGATTGCGTCGGCTTCAGGTTGACGTCGGCGGCCGAGCCGAACAGCAGGTCCTCGGCCTTCGGCTGGAACGAGCGGGCGCCGGACACGTACCAGCTGGTCGCCGCGTTCGGCTGGTAGATCACCCCGGCGCGCGGGCTCCACTTGCGGTCGGTGCGCTCGAGCGGGCCGCTCCTCACGCCGTTGAGCAGGCCGGCCTTCTGCGCCTGGTCGAAGACGTCGTAGCGCAGGCCGGCGACCGCCTTCCATTGCGGCGAGAAGCTGATCTGGTCCTGCACGTAGACGGCGTCGGTGACCGCCGTGAAGCGCGTGTCGTAGGTCTTGTTGGCGGCGGTGAACGCGGGCTCCGGCGCGGTGTATTGCGGGTCGTACAGGCTGATGTTCGGCGCCGTCGTCCGCCACACTTGCAGCCGCCCCTTCTGCCAGCCGTGCTCGACGCCGGCGAGCAGCAGGTGTTCGACGCCGCCCAGGCGCAGCTTGTGCGTCAGGTCGGCCTGGGCGAAGACGAAGTCCTTCTCCTTCGGGAAGCGCAGCGTCTGCCGGCGGACCTGCGTGTTGTTGGCGGCCAGCCCGATGTTGCGGGTGTTGATCGCGTCGAGCTCCATCGTGTTGGCGCGCAGCGTCGCCTTCAGCTGCGTGTCGGCGGAGAAGGCGTGCTCCAGCGTCAGCCCGGCGTTGGCGGTGTCGCGCTCGCTGAAGTCGAATTTCTCGCCGTAGAAGTTGCGCACCGACACCTTCGCCGGCTTGCCGTTCACCGCGGGAATGCCGCGGTCCGGCGTGCGCTCGTGGTGCTGCCACTCGAACTGCGCGAGCAGGCTGGTCGCCGGCGCGACCTTGAATTCGACGCTGCCGGCGAGCGTCGACAGTTCGTGGTCGATGCGGTCGCGGAACTGGCCGTCCTTCTCGTAGGCGCCGGTCAGGCGGTAGTTGGCGCCGGCCGCCAGCGCGCCGCCGAGGTCCCATTCGACGCGGCCGAAGTCGTCGCTGCCGACCGAGGTCTGGATTTCGCGCCGGGTCTCGGCGGTCGGCTTCTTGGTCACGCGGTTGATGATGCCGCCGGCCGAGCCGCGGCCGAACAGCATCGCCGCCGGACCCTTCAGCACCTCGACGCGGTCGATGTTCGAGAAGTCGCGGAAGCCGGCGGTGTCGCGCACGCCGTCGACGTAGGTGTCGAGCTCGGCGGAGAAGCCGCGGATCGTGAACTGGTCGCGGCGGCCTTCGCTGGCGCCGGCGAAGACGCCGGGCACGTTGCGCAGCGCGTCGGCCATGCGCACCACGCGCTGCTCGCGGATCAGGGTCTGCTCGACGACGTTGATCGTCTGCGGCACGTCGAGCGGCGCGCTGTCGGTCTTCGTCGCGCTACGCACGCTCGGTACGCGGAAGGCAGGGGCGGCGGGGTCGGCGTCGGCGCGCACTTCGACCGGGGCCAGGGTGGTTTCTTCGGCGCCGGCGGCAGCCGAAACGAAGGCCGCCGCCACGGCGACGGCGATGCGTCGTGGTGTCATGTTTTCTCCAGGGGGCAGGGTGCGGCGGGGCCGCGGGGCGAGGCTGGCTGGGTCGGAGAACCGTGGCTGGCGCGACAGGCGTTCCGCGGCGCAGACTAGGCGATGGGCTCGCCGGGTTGTGCACAAATGGGAATGCTTATCATTCGCCGCGCATTGTAGTGAGGCGGCCCGGTGCCGTCAATCGGGGGACGGCCGCTGCGCCAACGAAAACGGCGCCCGCAGGCGCCGTCCGTGCGGGCCGATGGCCGCTCACTTGCCGGCGGTCTGCGCCAGCTTCTCCTCGATCTTTGCGAGCGGCACCGCCCCCGGGATGCGCTCGCCGTCGACGAAGAACAGCGTCGGCGTGCCGTTGATGTTCAGCTTGCGCCCGAAGTCCTGGTTCTTGGTGATCGCCGTCGTGTCGCAATCGGTCTTGCCGGTCGGCGCCTTGCCATCGACCATCCAGTCGTTCCACGCCTTGGCGCGGTCGGCCGCGCACCAGATCGCCTTCGACTTGTCGACCGAATCCTGCGACAGGATCGGGTAGAGGAAGGTGTAGATGGTGACGTTGTCGAGCTTCAGCAGTTCCTTCGCCAGCCGCTTGCAGTAGCCGCAGTTGGGGTCCTCGAACGAGGCCAGCACGCGCTTGCCGTCGCCGCGCACCTGCTTCACCGCGCGCTCGAGTGGCAGGTCGTTCCACTTGATCGCGGTCAGCTTGTTCATCCGTTCCTGCGTCACGTTGCGCATCGTCTTGCCGTCGATCAGCGGGCCGAGGATGAAGGCCGTGCCCTTCTCGTCGCCGTAGAGGATCTGGCCGTCGGCGTAGATCTCGTAGAGCCCGAGGTAGCCGGACTTGGTGACGCTGTCCGCCTTGGCGCCGAACTTCGCCTCGAAATTCCTTTTCACCGAGGCTTCGTCGGCGACGGCGGCGATTGCCAGCGTGGCGCCGAGCAGGGCCGGCAGCAGTTTCTTCAGCATGCAGTTCTCCAGTGGGGTGGTCGGTCAAAAGCCGCCCAGCGCGTAGCGGGCGAGCATGTTCTTTAGGAGCGGCAAAGCGTTGGTCAGGTTCATTCCGAGGTTGCGCAGCGGCTTCAGTCCCGGCAGCTCGGCCTTGAACAGCCGGCGCAGCGCGTCGGTGCCGGTCTGCAGCAGCAGCACTTCCTCCTTGCGCGCGCGCTGGTAGCGCTCGAGCACGCGCAGGCTGCCGATGTCGTGCCAGGGCTGGCAGGCGGCGAGCGTCTCGGCGAGCGCGCGCGCGTCCTGGTAGCCGAGGTTGATGCCGTGCCCCGAGAGGGGGTGGATGCCGTGCGCGGCATCGCCGACCAGTGCCAGCCGCGGCGCCACCACCTGCGGCACGTGCATCAGCCGCAGCGGGAAGGCGACGGCCGGCGTCAGCGGCGACAGCGCCCCGAGCGCGTGGCCGCCGGCGGCGGCGACGCGGGTGCACAGTTCGTCGGGCGGCAGCGCGACCAGTTCGTCGGCGAGCTCGTCCGGCGCCGACCAGACGATCGAGATGCGCTTCTCGGGCAGCGGTAGGTACGCGAGCACGCCGTCGTCGCGGAACCATTGATAGGCGATGCCGCGGTGCGGCCGCTCGCAGGCGAAGTTGGCGACGACGCCCTGCTCGTTGTAGTGCGTGTCGAAGGCGTCCAGCCCGCAGGCGCGGCGCAGCCAGGAGTCGCGGCCGTCGGCGGCGACCAGCAGGCGCGCCGAGAGCGTGCGGCCGTCGGCCAGCCCGAGCAGCGCCGCGTCCTCGCGCATCTCGACGCGCTGCGGCGAGCCGGGGCAGAAGAGGGTGACGTTGCCCTGGCGCTTGACGTTCTCCCACAGCTCGCAGGCCATCAGCGAGGATTCGAGGATGAAGCCGAGTTCGCCGACGCCGGTCTCGTAGGCCGAGAAGTCAAGCCGCGCGCCGGCGTCGCCGTAGACCTGCATCGCGCTGATCGACGCGATGCGCGTGGCGTCGAGGTGTTTCCAGACGCCGATGCCGTCGAGGAAGCTGCGGTTCGCCGGGCTGATCGCATAGACGCGCGCGTCCCAGCCTTCCGGTCGCCGCGGCGGGCGCTGTTCGAGAAGGGCGATGCGCAGGGAGGTGTCGCGCAGGGCGCAGGCCAGCGACAGGCCGGCCAGTCCGCCGCCGACGATGATCAGGTCGAAGTGCATGGTGGGCGAGAAACGGGAGAGGGGATTTTGCCTTGTGCCGGCGCCGTTTTACAAGTAAAACCCGGGGCGTGGAAGCTTCCCTCCGCTATTTCCCCGCCGTCGTCCGCTCCGAGCACGAGTCCGCGCTCGACGCGCTGGTCGCGCTCGACCTGCCGCGCGACGAGGCGATGGACCTCGTCGTCGCCGCCTGGGGACAGCCCGGCGGCGCCATCCTCGCCGCCGCCGACGGCGGCCGCGCGGTCGCCGCGGTGCCGCTCGCCGACGGCCGCTGGGCTGCCTGCAACGCCTATCCCGAGCAGTCCTGCGCCTCGCCCGCCGACGCCGAGCGGCGCCTCGGCAAGCTCGCCAAGCGCGGCCGCCGCGGGCTGGTCGCCGCCGTCGCCGCGCGCTGAAACCTTCCTCCCGGAAATTTGTCAAAGTGTTACAAAAATCGCTTGACCTGCCTTTTATTTTGTATCACGATTAATTCGTTAGGTAAAAACAAACGCCGGCAAGAGCGCCGCCTGGCACCGAGCAAGGAATGAACCGCCAACCGAGGAGACAACGCATGGCCAAGGAAAAATTCGCGCACCTGATGGAGCTGCCGCCGGAAACCGCGCAGCCGAACGTCTACCCGCTCAACTGGACGAGCAAGACGAAGCGCATGGAGGAGATCTGGGACGCCTCGCAGCGCGAGTACTGGGATCCGAAGAAGCTGCCCTGGGACACCTTCGACGTCAGCCGGTACAGCTGGGAGCAGCGCGAGGCGATCGCCTACTGGTGGTCGATCCTGTCGGTGTTCGACGCCTCGGCGCCGCCGGTCTTCGCCGCCGCGCTGATCAAGACCTACGAGGCGCACGAGGAGGACCCGGTGCGCCGCTGCTTCTTCTCGGTGACGCGCGATGAGCAGAACCACGAGCAGATGTGCGGCATGGCCATCACCAAGCTGCTGGACGCGCCGTCCTACCTCGAGTACGAGCCGAAGACCGAGATCGGCAAGAAGGCGAAGAAGAACGTGCAGTGGCTGTACTTCAACGGCGGCCGTTACTGGGAGGGCTACAAGCAGGCGGTGCCGAAGTACAGCCTGGCCGTGCTCTTCTCGTCGTTCCTGATGGGCGAGATCGCCGCCGCGACGATCTTCCACCAGATGGCCGCCGGTTGCACCGAGCCGGTGTTCAAGGAAGCCTTCCGCATGATCGGCCGCGACGAGGGCCGGCACATGGCGATCTGCATGACGATGATGGAGCGCGACTATCCGAAGATGGCCGCCGAGGACAAGCCGATGATCACCAAGCAGATTCGCGCCGGCTACCTGTTCCTCTCCGGCGTGCTGTTCGAGCCGCCGATCGAGTTCTGGGACATCGCCGAGGACTTCATCCCGGCGCAGCGCGAGATCGAGACGGTGGCCCGCTCGGCCGGTTTCTTCATCCCCGAGTACGAGGCGAAGAAGGAGAACTGGAAGAACGCGATGCTGAATCTCAAGGGCGTGCTCGACAAGTACGGCATCCCGTTCCCGGCGATCCCGGAGGTCGGCATCACCGGCGAGGAAATCCTGGACATCCATATGGAAGATATCATCCCGGTCTTCTGATCGGCGCCGGGGCGAAAGTGCGCGCCGTCATGCTGCGTTGCGCGCCCGCTTGTGTGCGATTTGCACACGGCGCGGTCGCGCGCCTTGCCTGACGGCGCTACTTTTTCGCCCGGGAACCGTTCGTTGCGCTGAACTGCCGAAAAGAAAACCGCCCCAACCCCGACCGAGTGCCATCATGAAAAAAATCCGCCTCTACCCCTCCGGCCGCGAGGTCGACTGCGCCGACGGCGACACCGTGCTGCATGCGCTGGAGAAGGCCGGCTATGCGCTGCCGAACAACTGCCGCGCCGGCGCCTGCGGCGAGTGCAAGGTGCGCGTGCGCGAGGGCCAGTTCGACCAGGGCATGGTGCTCGACATGGCGCTGTCGCAGGACGAGCGCAAGCAGGGCTACGGCCTGATGTGCATGGCCAAGCCGCTGTCCGAGGATCTGGTCATCGAATGGGGCACCGAGGACGCCAAGCCGAAGCTGTTCGCGCCGCGCGAGAACGTCAGCTTCGTCGTCACCGACAAGGTCATGCGCACGCCGCGCATCGTCGAGCTGACGCTGATGCCGCTCGGCCAGCCGCTG
This sequence comes from Azospira restricta, assembly GCF_016858125.1. Classification (NCBI taxonomy): domain Bacteria; kingdom Pseudomonadati; phylum Pseudomonadota; class Betaproteobacteria; order Rhodocyclales; family Rhodocyclaceae; genus Azospira; species Azospira restricta. The sequence continues at coordinate 206,457 of NZ_CP064781.1, read as the reverse complement.
CGCTTCTGGCCGGGGCAGTACGTGCAGCTCGGCGGCGGCCGCGTCGGCATTCCCGACCGCTCGTACTCGATCGCCAACGCGCCGCGCGCGGACGGCGCGATCGTGCTGCAGGTGGCGAAGGCCGACGACGGTGCGACCAGCGTCTGGATCCACGACGAGCTGAAGGTCGGCGACCTGGTCCGCCTGTCCGGGCCGTACGGCACCTTCATCGGTGATCCGGCGGTGAATACGCCGGTGCTGTGCCTCGCCGCCGGTTCCGGGCTGGCGCCGATCCTGTCGCTGGCCGACGCGGCGCTGCGCCGCGGCTATGCGGCGCCGGTGGCGCTGGTCTTCTCGGCGCGGACCAAGGACGACGTCTACGACTCGGGGCTGATGGCCTACTGGCAGATGAAATACCGCAACTTCCGCTTCATCCCGACGCTGACGCGCGAGCAGGCGCCGGGGCTGCAGCACGGGCGCGTGCCGGAGATCCTGCCGAAGCTCTTTCCCGACCTCTCGGCGCACAGCGTGTTCGCCGCCGGCAGCCCGGAGTTCGTCGACGCCTGCGTCGCCGCGGCGAAGGCGCTCGGTGCGCAGGACGGGCTGATCCACACCGAGGGTTTCTTCGCGCAGGACCCGATCGCCGTCGCCGGTTAGCGGCCGGCGGACGCCGGCCGCGCGGGAGTCAGATGCCGTACTGGTGCACGGCCTTGCGCATGCGCTGGACGACGTTCTCGAGGTAGTCGACCATCGCCGTCGTCTGTTCGACGGCAGCGACGTTCTGCTCGGTCATCGTCGCCACCTGCTCGAGGTCCCTGCCCAGCTCGGTCATCGCCGCCTGCTGCTCCCGCGACGCGTGCGTGATGTCGGACACCATGCGCACCGTCTGCGCCATCTCGTCGTTGATCCGGCGCAGCGCGCTCTCGGTCTCGCCGACCAGCTCGACACCGCTGGCGACGTGGCGGGCGCCGTCGCGCATGCCGCCGACCGCAGTGCCGGTCTCGTCCTGGATGGTCTGGATCATGCCGCTGATTTCCTGCGTCGCCTTGCTGGTGCGTTCGGCGAGCTTCCTGACCTCGTCGGCGACGACCGCAAAGCCGCGTCCCTGCTCGCCGGCGCGCGCCGCCTCGATCGCCGCGTTCAGCGCCAGCAGGTTGGTCTGGTCGGCGATCTCCTTGATGACGCCGGCGATGCGGCTGATCTCCTCGGAGCGCGCGCCGAGTGATTCGACGTGCTCGGCCGAACGCTGCACGGTGTCGGCCAGCGTGCGGATCGTCGCCGTCGCCTCGCTGGTCACGCGGGCGCCGCTCTGCGCGGTCGTTCCCGCCTGCTCGGCCGCGCTGCGCGTCTCCTGCGCGTTGGCCGCGACCTCGCCGATCGATACCGTCACCTGCTCGGCGGCGGCGGCCGCGGCCGAGGTCGCGCGGCTCTGCTCCTCGGCCGCCTTGTGCACGTCCTTGACCCCCGCGTTCACCTCACCGGTCGCGTAGTCGACCTGGCCGGCGACGTCGCCGATGCCCTGCAGCACGGCCTGGATGCTGGAGACGAACTTGTCCGTCTTGCGCGCGATGCCGCCGACCACGTCGCGGCGCGAGAGGTCGAAGCGCTGGCGCAGGTCGCCGGTGCGCAGCACGCGCTCGAGCCACTCCGAGGTCGCGTCGAGGTCGCGGTTGACCCCCGGCGCATAGGCGACCAGGAAGAACAGCGAGCCGAGCAGGGTCAGCGTCGCGAAGGCGGCGACGGCGCTCGCCGGCAGCGCGACGCCGGCGGCGCTGCCGAGCAGCAGCAGCGCCGAGGCAGCGACGCCGGCCAGCCCGGCCAGCGACATCTGCGCGCGCAGGCTGAACAGCGCGTTGACCCAGGCCGGCCGCCGCTTGACGACGCGGCCGTGCTCGACGTAAAGCGAGGTGTCGCCTTCGCGCACGCGTTTGTAGGCGGCCTCGGCGGCTTCGATTTCCTCGCGCGTCGGCCGGCTGCGCACCGACTGGTAGCCGACTACCTGCCCGTTCTCGCGCACCGGCGAGACGTTGGCGACGACCCAGTAGAAGCCGCCGTCCTTGCGCCGGTTCTTGACGATGCCGCGCCACGGACGGCCGTTCTTCAGGTCGCGCCAGAGGTCCTCGAAGGCCGCCGGCGGCACGTCGGGGTGGCGGACGATGTTGTGGTTCCTGCCCACCAGCTCCTCGCGGCTGAAGCCGCTCACCTGGCAGAAGGCCTCGTTGGCCTCCTCGGTGATCCCTTTCAGGTCGGTGCGCGAATAGATGAACTCACCTTCCGGGAGCAGTGTCTCCACGTCGGTGACGGGTAGGTTGATTTTCACGTCTGTTATCCCTGTGTATTCGTGTTGTTATCGCGGATTGCGTTGCACGATCCGTGCCTGCGATTATAGGTAGGGGCGTGCTACCGAAATGTGAAATGTTGGCTACCGGCAGCACGGGCTCGGCCGCGGATTGTGTCGGGACTGTGTGATTCACCGGCGTGGTGCGCGGTGGCGGGAAAGTGGGCCAAAATGATGCGCACGGTATGCCGCGGTCGCGGCCGGGAGGAATGTGATGAGCAACGACGAAGCGCTGCTGTCGATCATCTATGTCAGTTCGGCGACCCGTCTGCTCGCCGACGACGAACTGGAACAACTGCTGCGCGCGGCGCGCGAGCACAACGCCTGGCGCGGCATTACCGGCCTGCTGCTCTACGGCGACGGCAACTTCATGCAGCTGCTGGAGGGGCCGGAAAGCGAGGTCGCCGCGCTGTACGCGCGCATCCAGCGCGACCCGCGCCACCACACGGTGATCACCGTGCAGAAGGAGCTCGGGCTGCCGCGCGAGTTCGTCGACTGGTCGATGGCCTACCGCAGGGTCGACGCGCCGACCTGGCTGCGCCTGTCGCGCGGCATCGGCGCCGACGGCCGGCCGCTGCGGTTGAGCGCCGCCAAGGGCGTGCTGCAGGATTTCTGGGCCGCGCTGGGCTGAGGCCGCGCGCTGCCGTCGGCGGCTACTTCGGCCGCTTGTCGATCACCCGCCGGGCCTTGCCGACCGAGCGCTCGATGCCGCCGGTCTCCTGGATGCGGATCGCGGCGGAGACGCCGATCAGCGTCTTGATGCGGTGCGCGAGGTGCTTCGCCACCTCCGCCTGCTGTGCGGCGCCGATGTGCGCGAAATTCGGCTTCAGCTCGACGAGCACCGCGAGCTCGTCCATCCGCCCCTCGCGCGTCACCTCCAGCATGTAGTGCGGGGCGAGCTTCTCCTCCTGCAGCACCAGTTCCTCGACCTGCGACGGGAAGACGTTCACGCCGCGGATGATCAGCATGTCGTCGGAGCGGCCGGTGATCTTGCCCATGCGCCGGAACGAGCGCGCCGTCGGCAGCAGCAGCCGGGTCAGGTCGCGCGTGCGGTAGCGGATCACCGGGAAGGCTTCCTTGGTCAGCGAGGTGAATACCAACTCGCCCTCGCTGCCGTCGGGCAGCACCTCGCCGGTCGAGGGGTCGATGATCTCGGGGTAGAAGTGGTCCTCCCAGATCGTCGGGCCGTCCTTCGTCTCGACGCACTCGTTGGCGACGCCGGGGCCCATCACTTCCGAGAGGCCGTAGATGTCGACGGCGTCGATGCCCATCCGGCGCTCGATCTCCTGCCGCATCTGCTCGGTCCACGGCTCGGCACCGTGGATGCCGAGGCGCAGCGAGCAGTCGGCCGGATTCAGCCCCTGCCGCTCGAACTCGTCGGCGATCGCCAGCATGTAGGAAGGCGTGACCATGATGATGTCCGGCTGGAAGTCCTGGATCAGCTGCACCTGCTTCTCGGTCTGCCCGCCCGACATCGGGATCACCGCGCAGCCGAGCCGCTCGGCGCCGTAGTGCGCGCCGAGGCCGCCGGTAAAGAGGCCGTAGCCGTAGGCGACGTGCACGAGGTCGCCGGGCTTGCCGCCGGCGGCACGGATCGAGCGCGCGACGAGGTTGGCCCAGTGGTCGATGTCGTTCAGCGTGTAGCCGACGACGGTCGGCTTGCCGGTGGTGCCGGACGAGGCGTGCACGCGGGCGAGCTTCTCGCGCGGCACGGCGAACATGCCGAAGGGGTAGTTGGCGCGCAGGTCCTGCTTCGTCGTGAACGGGAATCTGGCGAGGTCGGCGAGCGACTTCAGCTCGTCGGGGTGTACGCCGGCGGCGTCGAACTTCGCCTTGTAGTGCGGCACGTTGTCATAGGCGTGCTTGAGCGACCATTTCAGCCGTTCCAGCTGCAGCGCGGCGATCTCGTCGCGGCTGGCGGTTTCGATGGGGTCGAGCTTGGCTCCGTTGGGGATGGCTTGCAGCATGGTTTGTCTCCTCGCTGTCTTCGTGGATGCAATTGCGGCGCTTAAACGCGCTCTACGATCATTGCGATGCCCTGGCCGACGCCGATGCACATCGTCGCCAGGCCGTAGCGCCCTTGCGTGCGGTGCAACTGGTTGATCGCGGTCGTCACCAGCCGCGCGCCGCTCATGCCGAGCGGGTGGCCAATGGCGATCGCGCCGCCGTTCGGGTTCACGCGCGGGTCGTCGTCGGCGAGGCCGAGCTGGCGCAGCACGGCGAGCCCCTGCGCGGCGAAGGCCTCGTTCAGTTCGATGGTGTCCATCTGCGCCAGCGAGAGGCCGCAGCGCGCCAGCAGCTTCCGCGTCGCCGGCGCCGGGCCGATGCCCATGATGCGCGGCGGCACGCCGGCGGTCGCCATGCCGACGACACGCGCGCGCGGCACGAGGCCGAAGCGCTTCACGGCCTCCGCCGAGGCGACGATCAGCGCGCAGGCGCCGTCGTTCACGCCGGAGGCGTTGCCGGCGGTGACCGACAGTTCGGGGCCGTTCACGCCCTTCAGCTTCGCCAGCTGCTCGATCGTCACGTCCGGTCGCGGATGCTCGTCGGTATCGAAGACGAACGCTTCGCCTTTCTTCTGCGCCAGCGTCACCGGCACGATCTCGCCCTTGAAGAAGCCGGCCGCGTTCGCCGCCGCCCAGCGCTGCTGGCTGCGCAGCGCGAAGGCGTCCTGGTCGGCGCGCGCGACGCCGAACTCGGCGGCGACGTTGTCGGCCGTCTCCGGCATCGAATCGATGCCGTACTGCGCCTTCAGCAACTTGTTGACGAAGCGCCAGCCGATCGTCGTGTCGTACACCGCGTTGCTGCGCGAGAACGCGCTCTCGGCCTTGGGCATCACGAACGGCGCGCGGCTCATCGATTCGACGCCGCCGGCGATCACCAGCTCGGCCTCGCCGCAGCGGATCGCGCGCGCCGCGGTGCCGACCGCATCCATGCCTGAGCCGCACAGCCGGTTGATCGTCGTCCCCGGCGCCTCGACCGGCAGCCCGGCGAGCAGCGCCGCCATGCGCGCGACGTTGCGGTTGTCCTCGCCGGCCTGGTTGGCACAGCCGTAGATCACGTCGTCGACGGCCGCCCAGTCAACACCGGGGTTGCGCTCGACCAGCGCCCGGATCGGCAGCGCACCGAGGTCGTCGGCGCGCACCGAAGCGAGAGTGCCGCCGTAGCGGCCGATCGGCGTGCGGACGGCGTCGCAGATGAAGGCCTCACGCATGCGCTTCTCCTTCGTCGAAGAAATGCCCCTTGATCCGGGTCGAGCGGCCGCGGAAGACGGCGATCAGCTCGTCCTGCTCGTTCTTCACCTCGATGTCGTAGACCCCGCTGCGGCCGCCCTGGTGCCGTGCGTGGCCGTGCGCGGTCAGCGTCTGCCCCTTGTGCGCCGGCGCGATGAAGTTGATATCGACGCCGGAGGCGACGGTGCGCACATTGAAGGTGTTGCAGGCGTAGGCGAAGGCCGAGTCGGCGAGCGCGAAGATGAAGCCGCCGTGGCAGATGTCGTGGCCGTTGACCATGTCCTCGCGCACCGTCATCCGTGCCACCGCCTCGCCCGGGGCGACGCGCACCAGTGAAATGCCGAGGCCCTGCGCCGCCCGGTCGTCGGGCCACATCGCCGCGGCGCAGCGTTCGGCGACCTGCTGCGGCGAGAGCGTCATCGTCGCCCCGCTCATTTGCCGGTGAAGCGCGGCGCGCGCTTTTCCATGAAGGCGGCGACGCCTTCGCGGTAGTCGTGGCTGCGGCCGAGCTCGTCCATGAAATCGCGCTCGATCGTCAGCTGGTCGTCGAGCGGGTTGCTCCACGAGGCGCGCAGCGCCTGCTTGGTGCGCGCGAAGCCGCGCGTCGGGCCGGCGGCGAAGCCTTTCGCCAGCGTGCGCGCCTCGTCCATCAGCTGCGCGTCGTCCACGCACTTCCAGATCATTCCCCAGGCTTCGGCCTTCTCCGCCGGCAGCTTGTCGCCGGTCAGCGCCAGCCCCAGCGCCCGCGCGTCGCCGACCAGCCGCGGCAGGAACCAGGTGCCGCCGGTATCCGGGATCAGGCCGATCTTGCAGAAGGCCTGGATGAAGCTGGCCGAGCGCGCCGCGAGCACGATGTCGCAGGCCAGCGCGAGGCTGGCGCCGGCGCCGGCGGCGACGCCGTTCACCGCGCAGACGACCGGCATCTCCAGCTGCTTGAGCTGCAGCACCAGCGGCTTGTACCAGGTCTCGACCGACTCGCCGAGGTTCGGCGGCGCGCTGCTGGCGGCAACGCTGCGGTCGGACAGGTCCTGGCCGGCGCAGAAGCCGCGCCCGGCGCCGGTCAGCAGCACGGCGCGCGCCTCGCGCGCGGCGCGGTCGAGCGCGCCGCGCAGTTCCAGGTGCATCTCGGTGTTGAAGCTGTTCAGGCGGTCCGGGCGGTTCAGCGTGATCTGCGCGACGCCGTCCTCCAGCGCATAGAGAATGCTTTGTTCGGACATGGATCGAATCTCCGTCGGGTCTTGTCGTCCAATTGGTTGTCCCAATGGCGGTTGTCCAATGGCGAGCCACTTGCCATGGTCGGCGATTGGTGGTTTGATTATGGCACAGCAAATTAGTTTGACAAAAACAAATTCAACCGGCCGCAAGCCACCCCGGCCCCGAGGAGAAATGACCATGACGCATCCCCTGTTCGACAAGCACCGCGCGACCCTCGACGGCGCGCTGAACGCCATCCGCACGCGCGGCTACTGGTCGGCCTACCCCGAGATGCCGAGCCCGAAGACCTACGGCGAGACCGCGCAGGCCGACGGCAAGGCCGCCTTCGACGCCTGCCTCGGCAAGGAATTCGCGCTCGACCAGCCGGGCCGGCGCGGCACGGTGGCGAGCGAGACCTCGCCCTACGGCGTGCCGCTCGCCGTCGCCTACCCGAAGTGCGACCCCGACGCGCTGGTCGCCGCCGGCCTCAAGGCGATGCCCGCCTGGCAGCGGATCGGGGCGGAGGGCCGCGCCGGCGTCTGCCTGGAGATTCTCGAGCGGCTGAACAAAAGGAGCTTCGAGATCGCCACCGCGGTGATGATGACCACCGGCCAGGGCTGGATGATGGCCTTCCAGGCCGGCGGCCCGCACGCGCAGGACCGCGGGCTGGAGGCGGTGGCCTATGCGTACCAGGCGCAGGCCGAGGTGCCGGCCGCGGCGCACTGGGAGAAGCCGCAGGGCAAGAACCCGCCGCTGGTGATGGAAAAGCGCTTCGAGGTGGTCGGCCGCGGCGTCGCGCTGGTCGTCGGCTGCGGCACCTTCCCGACCTGGAACACCTACCCCGGCCTGTTCGCGGCGCTGGCGACCGGCAACGCGGTGATCGTCAAGCCGCACCACAACGCGATCCTGCCGGCGGCGATCAGCGTGCGCATCGCGCGCGAGGTGTTGGCCGAAGCCGGCCTCGACCCGAACCTGGTGATGCTGTTCGCCACCGACCAGCCGGCCGAGACGCAGGCGCTGGCCAAGCATCCCGACGTCGCGTCGATCGACTTCACCGGCGGCAACGCCTTCGGCGAGTGGCTGTATGCCAATTGCCGCGGCAAACAGGTCTACGCCGAGCTCGCCGGCGTGAACAACATCGTCATCGACGGCACCGACAACTACAAGGGCATGCTCAGGAACCTCGCGTTCACGCTGTCGCTCTACGCCGGCCAGATGTGCACGACGACGCAGGCGATCCTGGTGCCGGCCGGCGGCATCGACACGCCGGAGGGCAAGGTGCCGTTCGACCAGGTCGCCGCCGACCTCGGCGCCGCGATCGACAAGTTCCTCGCCGACCCGGCGGTGGCCACCGCGGTGCTCGGTGCGATCCAGAGCCCGGACACGCTGGCGCGCATCGGGAAGGCCTCGCAGTGGGGCGAGGTCGTGCTCGCGTCGAGGCAGATCGCGCATCCGGAATTCCCGGAGGCCGAGGTGCGCACGCCGGTGCTGCTGAAATGCGACGCGGCCGACGAGGCGGCGTGGCGCGAGGAGCGCTTCGGTCCGATCGCCTTCGTCGTCCGGGTCGCCGACACGCCGGCTGCGATCGCGCTCTCCGAGCGCGTGGTGAAGGAACGCGGCGCGCTGACCGTCGGCCTGTATACGACGCAGCAGGAGGTCATCGACGCGATGACCGAGGCCACCTGGCGCGGCAAGGTTGCGCTGTCGATCAACCTCACCGGCGGCGTCTTCGTCAACCAGTCGGCGGCCTTCTCCGACTACCACGGCACCGGCGGCAACCCGGCGGCGAACGCGTCGTACGCCGACGCCGCCTTCGTCGCCAACCGCTTCCGCGTCGTGCAGCGGCGTTGGCACGTCTGAGCATGCGCTCGCCGACCACTACCCTCGGCGTCGTCGGCGCCGGCGCGATGGGCCGCGGCATCGCGCAGATCGCCGCGCAGGCCGGCTGCCGCGTGCTGCTTTGCGATGTGCGTGATGGCGCCGCCGCCGAGGCGCGGACGGCGGTCGTCGCGCAGTGGGGCCGGCTGGTCGAGAAGGGCCGGCTTTCCGCCGAGGCCGCCGCAGCCGCCGGGGGGCGGCTGGAGGTGGTCGACGGACTGCCGCCGCTGGCCGCTGCCGATCTCGTCGTCGAGGCCATCGTCGAGAACCTCGACGCCAAGCGTGCGCTGTTCCGCCAGCTCGACGACATCGTTCGGCCCGACTGCGTGCTGGCGACCAACACCTCGTCGCTGTCCGTCACCGCGATCGCCGCGGGTACGGCGGACCCGGCGCGCGTCGCCGGCTTCCACTTCTTCAACCCGGTGCCGCTGATGAAAGTAGTCGAGGTCGTCGCCGGCGCGCTCACTGGCGACCGCGCGCTCGAGCTGCTGGCGACGCTCGCCGGCGAATGGGGGCATGCGCCGGTGCGCGCCGCCGACACGCCCGGCTTCATCGTCAACCATGCCGGGCGCGGCTACGTCACCGAGGCGCTGGCGATGCTGCGCGACGGCGTCGCCGACGTGGCGACGATCGACGCCATCCTGCGCGACGCCGCCGGCTTCAAGCTCGGCCCGTTCGAGCTGCTCGACCTGACCGGGCTCGACGTCTCGCATCCGGTGATGGAGTCGATCTACCGCCAGTACTACGACGACCCGCGCTACCGGCCGTCGCCGATCGCCGCGCAGCGTCTCGCCGCCGGCCTGCTCGGCCGGAAGAGCGGGCGCGGCTTCTATCGCTACGACGGCGGCGCGAACCCCGCGCCGGCCCTGCCGGCGGCGCCGGCGTGGACCGGCCCGGTATGGGTCGGCAACGCGCAGCCGGACGCCGCCGACGCCGCACGCGCGTTGCTGCACAAGCTCGGTGTGCGGGTCGAGGGCGGCATCCGCCCGAGCGAGTCGGCGCTGATCGTGGTCACGCCGCTCGGCAGCGACGTCAGTGCCTGCGTCGCCGGCGAGGGCCTCGACGCGCTGCGCACGGTCGGCCTGGATACGTTGTTGCCGCTCGCCCGCCGGCGCACGCTGATGCGTTCGCCGGCGACCGATCCGGCGGTCGCCGCGCAGGCGCAGGCGCTGTTTTCCGCCGATGGCGTGCCGGCGTCGCTGATCGACGACAGTGCCGGCTTCGTCGCCCAGCGCACGCTGGCGACGATCGTCAACATCGGCTGCGAGATCGTGCAGCAGCGCGTCTGCTCGCCGGCCGACCTCGACCGCGCGGTCGAACTGGGGCTGGGCTACCCGCAAGGGCCGCTGGCCTGGGGCGACGCGCTCGGCGCCGGGCGCGTGCTGGCGATCCTGCGCGCGCTGCAGGTGCGCACCGGCGACATGCGCTACCGCCCGAGCCTGTGGCTGGTGCGGCGCGCGGAACTGGGGATGTCGCTGCGGGACTGAACCCGCGCGGCGGGGCGTCGCTGCGGACGCCCCGGGACGGCTAGATGCCGAGGATCTTCATCGCCTTCGCCAGCGTGTCCACCGATTCCTGGTGCTTGCCGGCCTTGTGCAGGGTTTCGCCTTCGGCGCGCAGCTTCTTCACTTCCGCCATCTGCTCGGCGTTGAGTGTCGGGTTCTTGGCGAGCGTGTCGTCGATCTTCTTCATGTCCATCGGACAGTGGGCGGCAAAGGCCGAGGTGCTGGCGAGCAGGGCGACGACGGCGATCAGTTTGCGCATTGACATGGCGGTTCTCCTTCGGGTTGGGATGCTTCTTCTCGGCGGCGGCCGTTGCTGCGGAGTCCGGTCCCGCAAGCCCTTGGTTCCCCGTGCGCCGGCGAAGTTCCCGAACGCGTCGGAAGCGTCTCGGTCGCCCGCCAGGCGGACTTCCTCACGAGGCACGCTGGATCGTGAAGGCGTTCCCAGGGGTACGTCGCTCAGTCGACGGCGATGTCGCCGAGCCGGCGCGGCGTGCCGCTGCCGTCGAGCTGGAAGATGCTGCCGCCGCCCGATGGCGTGCCGGCGTCGGTGAAGGCGTTGATCGTGAGCTGGTGGGTGACGAGGATCACCGGCGGTCCGTCGACCGGCAGCCGGGCGAGAAAGGCGCGCAGCTCGCCGATGATCCGCTCGCGCGCCTGCGCTTGCCCGTAGAACGAGTTCAGCGCCGGCAGCGGCGTCACCGGGCCGAGGCCGAGCAGGCGGGCGGTCTCCAGGCAGCGGCACCACTCGCTGGAATAGACCTGCGCGCCGGCGATGCCGGCGGCGCGCAGGCGCCCGCCCAGCGCGCGCGCCTGCGCGCGGCCGGTCGCGTCGAGGTTGCGTTGCGTCGCGCAGTCGCCGGCCACGAAGCCGGGCGGATCGCCGTTTCCCGGCGCCAGCGCATGGCGCAGCATCAGCACGCGGCCGGGCTTGGCGAGCTCGGTGAGCGGCAGCGCAGCGGCGGCGCCCCCCGGCGCCGCGCCGGCGAGCAGGCCGCCGGCAAGCAGGGCGCACAGCGATCGACGCGTTCGGGAAAGGGGCATGGCGGGCGGCATGGTCGGCAACGGGAGATTGGATCGCGTGCCGACGATCCGGTTCGGTCAGCCTTGCGCGCGTCCGGGACAAAACGCTGAATGCCTCTTTCCAGCGAGGAGCCGCTGGTATCCGAATTCCACAAGACGTTGACTTGTCGCACGGGAGTTGCTGCCGCGGGTTGTTGCATCGCTATAGGCGTTCGATCTGTTCCGGCAGGCCGTAAAGGTTGCTGCTGCGCGCAGAGGTGCAACGGAACCAACAATTGTCGAGGTCTGTGTGTGTTGTTTATCCACTTCCGCGAAGACGGAAAATCCAATACTGAAACGTGTCGTCCGGGGCTCCCAAGGTGGTTGCGTGCACGTAGTTTTCCAGGAACTCCGGGTGCTTGATCAGCAGCGTGAAGATGGGGTAGATCGTGTGCGGATCCAGGTGCAAACGCTGGTTGCTCGGAACGATGATTGCTGCCGGCTTGCGCCGGATTGCTGCCGTCACGAAACGTTCGCTATTCATGGCGATTGGTGGCGAAGTCATCTCTCGGCTATTGAGGCAATATGCATCGATGACAGGGGCGTCGTTCAGGTACGGGACGAGTCCTGCGTCGCCAATCAGGTAGCTGGCGCCAGCAGGTAGCTCCCGGTGTAGCCATTCTGCGAGCGTCGCCCTTGCTGTCATCCGTTGTGCATACCTTTCGGCGTCGTGAGCAAGGGTGGTGAGAGATGGATGGAACGACAGCATCGCTAGCGCGAGCGCGGCGATGAGCATTGTCCCTTCGATTGACGCCGGACGAGCACCGGGAAGTGCCGTAGCCAGCCGTTGCATCCCCGCGGCTGCAGCGACCAATAGCACTGCGAATGCCGCCAGGAAATGGCGATTCCAATTGCCGATGATCGGGTCGGTACGGTAAAGAACAAGTGCGTAGAGTGCTGGCAACAGCAGGAATGGCAGGAGACGAAGGTCAAATCGACGCGGCAGCGTGAGCGCGACGAGGATTGCGAATGGCCATGCCAAGAATGCGAAGTCCATGACCAGCTGTCCATAGGGGCCCGGATACACGATCTTGCAATATGCTGCATTTGGCACGAGACGACCGAAATGCTGCCATTTCCAGAGCGTATAGATGAGATAGGGGACCAGGAAGGCCGCACTGAATGAGACAACCCCCCTTACGCCGGCTCGCCGTTCGATACGGCCGATGCCGACGCCGGACAGCAGCGTTGTACCGAGAGCGATCCCAATCAGCGGACCTTCCGGTCGTGTCAGTGCAAGCAGGAATACGAGGCCGCCGGCTAACGCCATCGCCTGGGAAGAAACTGCCCATGGGGTGTCCTGCACACTAATCCCGCGGGTGAAAGCCAGCATGGCAGCGATGACCAGCATTTGATAGGTCGCTGTTTCGAGTCCGCTGACAGTCCACCAATACGTACCGGGATAGGCCGTGAGCACAATCACCGGAATCAGCGCTATAGCCGGGCCTGCCCAGATGCGAGCGAGTGCATAGCACAGCCCGGCGCCTGCTGCCAGCGATAGGCTGGCAGTAGCTTTAACAGTTATGACCGGGTCGTAGCCAAGGCCAATGGCAGCTGCGGCAAGAAGGACGTAGAGAAAGTTCGAGTAGCCTTCTACCGCGGGGGATTCCCCAATGTTCCAGACGATGCCGTCTCCTTGAGCGAGATGCCTGGCGTAGCGCAAGGTGATGAATGCGTCGTCGGTTGTAAATGGCCAGGCAGCAGACAGTTGACAGGTCGTCGAAAAAACAAGCCAGCCGACCGAGAGCGCGACAATCCAGCGCCAGCTTCGCGGCATGAACGCGATTTCCCTGGGCGGTCGAGGACGTCTTGCGGCCAGCCCTAACCTTCGCCGCGGGCGTGCTGCTCGTCGTACGACGACAGCGTGACGCCGGCGCTGGCCAGGCATTCGCGCAGGTGCTTCACCTCCTGCTTCGACAGCTCGTTACCGTGGTGCGGGTGGTGCAGGAAGAACTCGCGGCGGTTGAGCAGGATGCGGAAGCGGGCGCCGTGCGCGGGCTCGACGGTGGCGCCGAGGTGCGCCAGCAGCGATTCGATCTCGCGCCACTGGATGTTGCTGCTGACCGGGTCGTGGTAGATCGCCTGCAGGACGTTGCGGTGCTTGTGGCTCATGGCGGCTCTCCCGCTGTCGATGTCGATGGCTCAACGATACTCCTCCGGCATGGCCGGATGAAGCCCCGCTCAGCCGGGTAGAGCTGCCCAGGCGCGGTACACCCGCAGCGCGACGTGCGCGTCGTTCGCCGCGTACAGCAGCTGCCGCTCGGACAGGCGCGGGCTGGCCCAGTTGCTGGTGCCGGTCTTCTTCGATTTCTGCAGGCGCTGGCCGAAGAAGTGGGCGACCGCCATCTTGGCGCCGACGGTGCCGCGGTGGCCTGGGCCGCGCAGCACCTCGCCGAGGTCGAGCAGGTTGGCGATGGCGACGCCGAGCCGCGCCTGCAGTGCGCTGCGGTCGTTGCCGAGGCCGAAGCCGATCTTCTTCACCCGCGGCGATTCGAGCACCGCCTTCAGCGCGGCGACACCGGCCGGCAGCGCCGTCGGGAACAGCCAGACGTGGCCGTCGGTGGCGAGCTGGACGAGGTGCGGGCCGGTGGACACTTCGCCCTTCAGGAAGGTCGGCTTCGATTCGGTGTCGAAGCCGACCGCGTCGGCGGCGAGCAGCGCCGCCTGCGCCGCCTCGGCGCGCGCCGCGCTGTCGACCAGCGTCACGTCGGCGAGCGCGATGCCGGGGTAGGGCGGCAGTTCGGCGGCTGCCAGCGCCGCGCGGTCGACTCCGGAGGGCATCTCAGGCCTTCCCCAGGTGGACTTCTTCGCAATGCGCCGCGCGCATTGCTCGGGCGCCTGCCAGCCGCGCGCGCAGCCAGGCGCCGAGGTCGGCGATCTCTTCCAGGCAGACCGAATGCGGCATCGGGTATTCGTGCCATTCGGGGCGGTAGCCGCGGCCGGCGAGGAAGTCGCGGGCGGCGCTGCCGAGCGCCGGCGAGACGACGTCGTCGAGCGTTCCGTGCGCGGCGAAGATCGGGATGCCGGCGTTGGCGGCGCGGCCCTCGACGACCACCCGCTGCGGCGTCGGCAGGTAGGTGGACAGCGCGATCAGTCCGGCCAGCCGCTCGTCGTGCGTCAGCGCCGTCAGGTAGGCGACCGCGCCGCCCTGCGAGAAGCCGGCGAGGAAGATGCGCGAACACGGGATGCCGCGCCGGTTCTCGTGCGCGATCAGCGCGCGCAGCGCGTCGCGCGAGCGCAGGATGCCGGCTTCGTCGACGCGCCGGGCCTGCGGTTCGAGCGAAATGATGTCGTACCACGCCGGCATCACGTAGCCGCCGTTGCAGGTGACCGGCATCGCCGGCGCGTGCGGGAAGACGAAGCGCACGCCGGGCGCGGCGTCCAGGCCGAGTTCGGGAACGACCGGGACGAAGTCGCTGCCGTCGGCGCCCAGGCCGTGCAGCCAGATCACCGCCCAGGTCGGGTCGGCGGCGGTTTCGATCTCGATGCGCGGCAGCAGGTCGGTCATGTGGGGTGTCCTTTCCGGGGGGGCGGGGGCGCGGTCGCGAAATTCGCGGCGGCGGCCCTGCGGGTGCAGCCGGTATTGTCTCATCCGCGCGCCGCGGACGGCGCGGGGACGGCGCCGCCCAGTCGCCCCGGGGGGCTTCCTCGCCATGTGCCGGCGCACCTGGCTCAGTCGCCGCCGGCGTTCGCCAGCTCCGGGAAGAGCACGTCGGTGAAGCCGAAGCGCGTGAAGTCGCGCATGCGCATCGGGTACAGCTTGCCGATCAGGTGGTCGCACTCGTGCTGCACGACGCGCGCGTGGAAGCCGCTGACGCTGCGGTCGATCGGCCGCCCCGCCGGGTCGCAGCCGCGGTAGCGGACGGCGGCGTAGCGCGGCACCTCGCCGCGCAGGCCGGGCACCGACAGGCAGCCTTCCCAGCCGAGCTCCTCGGCGTCGGAGAGCGGCGTGATCGTCGGGTTCACCAGGATCGTCTGCGGCACCGCCTCGGCATCCGGGTAGCGCGCGCTCGCTTCGAAGCCGAAGACCACCACCTGCAGGCCGACGCCGATCTGCGGCGCCGCCAGCCCGACGCCGCCGGCCGCCGCCATCGTGTCGAAGAGGTCGTCGATCAGCGCGTGCAGCGCCGGCGTGTCGAAGTCGGCGACCGGGCGGGCGATCTCGAGCAGCCGCGGGTCGCCCATGCGCAGGATGGTACGGATGGTCATGCTCGGCTCCTCCTCAGGGTTGCCGCCGCAGCGGGTCGAGCAGCGGGCGCAGGCCGTTGTGGTCGAGCTCCTGCATCAGCTGCAGCAGGCGGCCGATCTCGCCCGGCGGGAAGCCCTCGCGCGCGAACCAGTTCAGGTAGTTGCCCGGCAGGTCGGCGATGAGCCGCCCCTGGTGCTTGCCGAAGGGCATTTCCAGCGTCACCAGGCGCTCCAGGTCGTCGGCTTTCATCGCCGCCCCGGTGCTGCCGTTCCGCCGGATGCCGGCGTAGGATGGCGGTGTCCGCCCGCCTGTGTCCGCTTTGTAAATTGTCGATGCGCCGTCGCGGCCTGGCGGCCGGATGCGCGCGGCTTGCGGTAGATTTGCATGTCATGTCAGGCGGCGCCCGCCTCCGGGTCGGGAACGGGCACCGCACGCAGCAGGTGAGAAGATGAACGAAGGCAACCTATCGATATTGTGCGCCGACCTGTCCGGCGCGGAAAGACTCGACGAAAGGCTGGCCGCGTCGGAGGTGGCGCATGCGCTGGGGCGCTGCGAGAAGCGCATCGCGCAGGCGGTCGAGGGCTTCCGCGGGCGGCTGCAGCGGCTGTCGGCGACGCGCATCGTCGCCTATTTCGGCGATGCCGAGGATGCGCTGCAGTCGGCGGTCGAGATGCAGCGCCGCGTCGTCGCCTTGCCGCCGCTGTCCGGCGTCTCGCTGGCGCTCGGCGTCGGCGTCTGCGTCGGCCATGCCGCCGACGAAATCCGCTACTTCGAGGGCGACGACAACGTCGCCTGCCGGCTGGCCGACCTCGCCGAAGCGGGCCGCGTGCTGGTCAGCGTCCCCCGGCGGGCGCAGGGCTTCGCCTGGAACGCGCGCAGCGCGCTGGCGCGCGACGAGCTGTCGCTGAGCTGCGGCAAGCGCCGGCTCGGCGTGTTCGAGATCGACTGGCGCCACTTCGTGCCGCCGCGCGGCAAGCTGCCGGCGGCCGGCGCCGCCGGTCCCGGCCAGCTGTTCGTGCATGCCGGCGGCACGACGATCGAGCTGAACGCCGCGCGTCCGCTGCTGACCATCGGCCGGCTCGCCAGCTGCGGCCTGCGCCTGACGAGCGAACGCTGCTCGCGCGTGCATGCGCGGATCGAGCTGCGCGGCGGCAGCTTCGTGCTCGTCGACCAGAGCACCAACGGCAGTTTCGTGCAGCCGGAGGGCGGCGGCGAACACGCCGTGCATCGCCGCGAACTGGCGCTGCACGGCTGCGGCCGGATCGGCTTCGGCAGCCCGCTGGCGGCCGCCGGGACGGAGAGCATCGAGTTCCGCACCGGTGGCGCGCCGTAGGCTTACTGCTGCTGGATCGCCTCGAGCGGGATGTAGATCGTCACCTCGTCGCTGACGTAGGGCGCGTTCTTGCCGGCGTTGAATTCCGAGCGCTTGACCTTGGTCACCGCGTTGGCGCCGATCGCCGGCTTCTTCAGCATCGGGTGCGGCATCGCCTGGAACGAGGTCACCGCCAGCGTCACCGGGCGGGTGACGCCCTTGATCGTCAGGTTGCCGTCGATGCTGACCGGCTTGTCGCCGTCGAACTTCACCGCCGTCGACTTGAAGGTGATGGTCGGATGGTTCTCGGTGTCGAAGTAGTCGGCGCCCTGGATGTGCTGGTTGAACAGCGCGTAGCCGGTGTCGACCGACTTGGCGTCGATCGTGATGTCGACCTCTGCCGTCTTCGCCGCGCGGTCCCAGCTGATCGTGCCGCTGGTCTTGGTGAAGCGCTGCACTTGCGACGAGTAGCCGAGGTGGTTGTACTCGAAGCGCGGGAAGGTGTGCGTGCCGTCGACGACGTAGGTCTCGGTGCTGGCGAACGCGGGCGCGGCGACCAGAGTGGCGAGGGCGAGGGTGGCGAGTGCTTTCTTCATGCGGGTATCTCCTTGGGTTGGGAACTGGGGTTGGCTTACTTGGCGGCGGCGACGATGCGGAACTTGACCTGGACCTCGTTGGCGACCGTGCCGACGTCGGCCCACGGACCTTCGCCGATCGCGAAATCGAGGCGCTTGATGACCAGGCTGCCGTCGAAGGTGGCAGTCCTGCCGTCCTGCTTGACGGTGAAGGGCAGCACCGCGTCCTGGGACCTGCCCTTGATGCTGATCTTGCCGACCGCCTCGTAGCGGTCGCCGCCGAGCGGCTTGACGCCGGCGGCGACGAAGCTGGCGGTGGGGAAGGTCTTGGTGTTGAACCACTGCTTGCCGACCACCTCGTCGTCGGCGTCCTTCGAGCCGGCGTCGATGCTGGCCAGCTCGATGTCGATGCGGGCGCTGGCGGCGGCCGGCCTGGCCGGGTCGAAGCTGAGCGTCGCCGCGAACTTGCGGAAGCGGCCGTCGACGGCGACCCCCATCTGCTTCGAGGTGAATGCGATCTGGCTGCGCTCCGGCTGGAACTGGTTGTATTCGACGGCGTTCGCCTGCGTCGCGGCGAGGAGGGCGACGGCGAGGGTCTTGCGGATCATGGGGTCTCCTTGCAGGGGCGGGGTTAGCGGGTCTTGAGGGCGGGCAGCATGCGCGTCAGCACGTCGTCGCGATCGACCAGGTGGTGCTTCAGCGCGGCGCCGGCATGGACCAGCACGACGGCGGCGAGGGCGTAGTTGAGCTGCGCGTGCACCATGGCCAGCAGGTCGCCGAGCTCCTTGTCCTTGGCCAGCAGGTCGGGCAGCGGCAGCACGCCGAAGACGACGGTCTGGAAGCCCTTGGCCGAGCTCATCAACCAGCCGGTGAGCGGAATCGCGAGCATCAGCAGGTACAGCAGGTGGTGCGCGCCTTCGGCGGCGACCTGCTGCCAGCGCGGCGTCGCCATCGGCGCCGGCGGCGGCCGGTGGCCGATGCGCCAGGCGATGCGCGCGGCGGCGAGGACGAAGGCGGTGACGCCGGCCCACTTGTGCCACGAATAGATCTGCAGCTTCTGCGGCGACAGCTTGAGGCCGGTCATGTACAGGCCGACCGCGAACAGGCCGAGCAGCAGCACGGCCATCAGCCAGTGCAGCACGATCGCGGTGCGGGTGTAGCGGGGGGCGGGGATCATGCAGGTTCTCCGTTGGCGTTGTCCGGGTTGCGCGGGCGGAAGGCGAAGCTGTCCATCGCCAGCACGCGGTCGTCGATGCCGCTGTAGATCCGTTCCGCGCGCCAGTCGTTCCCGGCGGCGCCGAGGGCGACGAACAGCGGCAGCAGGTGTTCCTCGCTCGGGTGCGCGCGCGCGGCGTCCGGCGCCAGCCCGCGGTAGCGCAGCAGCGCCTCGGCACTGCCGCGTTCGAGCTGCTGCCAGACCCAGTCGGCGAAGCGGCCGACGTAGGCCAGCGTGTCGGCGTCGCCGCCGCCGAGGCGGAAGTCGGCGAGGTTGTGCGTCAGGTTGCCGGAGGCGACCAGCAGCACGCCGGCGGCGGGCAGGCCGGTGAGCGCGCGACCGAGGCGCAGGTGGTGCTCGGCGCCGCGGTGCGCCTGCAGCGACAGCGTCAGCACCGGCACGTCGGCTTCCGGGTAGAGCAGGCGCAGCGGAATCCAGGCACCGTGATCGAGGCCGCGCTGGCGGTCGACACGGGCGGCGAAGCCGGCGGCGGCGAGCGTCGCCGCAATCTCGTCGGCGAGCGCCGGAGCCCCGGGCGCCGGGTAGCGGATCGCGGCAAGCGCCGGCGGAAAGCCGTGGAAGTCGTGCACCGTCGCCGGCCACTCGGCGCCGCCGACGGTCGGCGCGTCGGTGCTCCAGTGCGCGCTGACGACGAGGACTGCGCGCGGTCGCGGCAGCGCCGCTGCGAAGCGGGTCAGCGCGGCGCCGGCGGCGCCCGGGTGCAGCGCGAAGGTCGGTGCGCCGTGCGGGACGAACAGCGTCGGCCACGCCGGCCTGGCGGCGGTGCGTGCGGGGGCGGTGTTCGAGGCGGGGGCGGACATTCGGGGTTCGGCGACGGGGTCGGCAAGTGACGATGGGCGTACTGTAGGGGCTTGTTTGGCGCTTAAATAGGCGACAATAAGGAATTGTTTGTTGCTATGGAGGCAACAATGGATCGCCTGGAAAGCATGCAGATGTTCCGCCGCGTCGCCGAGATGGGCAGCTTCTCGGCGGTCGCCCGCCAGCTCGACGTCGCGCGCTCGGTGGTGACGCGGCAGGTGGCGGCGCTCGAGGCGCACCTCGGCGTCAAGCTGATCGCGCGCAGCACGCGCCGGCTCAACCTGACCGCCGCCGGCCTCGCCTATCTCGAGAAGTGCCGCGAAATCCTCAGCCTGGTCGAGGCCGCCGAATCCGATCTCGCCGCCGAGGGGCAGGTGCCGCGCGGGCATATCCGGATCAGCGTGCCGTTCAGCTTCGGCCTGCGCCACCTGACGCCGCTGCTGCTCGACTTCGGCACGCTCTACCCGGAGATCACGCTGGAAGTCGACTACACCGACCGCCGCGTCAACCTGATCGAGGAGGGGATCGACCTGGCGATCCGCATCACCCGGCGGCTGGCGCCGCAGGACGTGGCGCGCAGGATCAGCGTCTGCCGCATGCTGGTGGTCGCCGCCGACGACTACCTGCGCCGGCGCGGCGAACCGCGGCGGCCGGAGGAACTGATCGACCATGAATGCTTCGGCTACGTGCCGGCGGCACCGTCGAGCTGGCCCTTCGTGGTCGACGGCGAGACGCGCGCGTTCCCGATCCGCAGCCGGCTGCTGGCGAACAACGGCGATGCGCTGCTCGACGCGGCGATCCGCGGCCTCGGCATCACCAGTGCGCCGTCGTTCATCGCCGCGGCGGCGGTCGAGGCCGGCAGCGTGCGCCCGATCCTGACCGACTACGCGCAGCCCGAACTCGGCATCTATGCCGTGTTCCCGGGCAACCGCTACGTGCCGCGCCGCGTGCGCGTGCTGGTCGACTACCTGGCCGAGCGGATCGGGCCGGAGCCCTACTGGGACGCGCTGCCGCTGTTCCGCACGGCGCCGCAGGCGACGCTGCTCGGGGGCGGCGGGCGCCGGGCGAGGGGGCGCTGACGGCAGGGGACGACGGGGGGCGGGTCAGCGCTTCTTCTTCTGCGTTTCCGCTTCGATCGCGGCGCGGGCGGCGTCGGCTTCGAGCACCGTGGTATCGGTGCCGAAGGCGCGCGGCATGACGATCTCCTCGATCTCCGGATCGCCGACGGCGCCGGCGGCGGCGCGCCTGGCGATCCACTGCGCGGCGACCAGCTCGTGCGCGCCGAGGCCGGTCTGCATTCCCGGCGGCACTGTCGCGCCGAGCTCGACGAGCAGGCGGACGACCTCGCTCTTGCCGCCGCGGATCGCCATCGACAGCGGCGACACCGGCTCGCGGTTGTCGGCCAGGTTGACCCGGGCGCCATGCCGCACCAGTTCGCGGACGATGTCGAGGTGGCCGAGGAAGCAGGCGATCCCCAGCGGCAGGCCGGGAACGCCGTGGCCGTCGGCGAGCTCGACCGGGGCGCCGGCAGCGAGCGCGGCGCGCACGGCGTCGAGCTGGCCGCTGCGCACGGCCTTGATCAGGTCGTCGGTGGTGCTCAAGAAAACCTCCTCGGCGGCAGTCCGGGATCGTTGCGGACAGTGTCGGCGCGTGCCGGGGCGCGGTCAAGCGCGCCGGGTCAGCTCACCAGGTGCTCGGCGAGCACGCCCGAGGTCCGCCGCAGGCGCTTCGAGAGCAGCCGCGCCAGCGCGAACATGAAGCGGTAGGCGAGCAGCGGGTGCTCGGCGGCCAGCTTGTCCAGCCCCTCGTGGTTGACGGTCAGCAGCTCGCAGTCGGTCTCGGCAACGCAGGTTGCCGAACGCCGCTCGCGGTCGAGCAGCGCCATTTCGCCGATGATGCGGCCCTTGCCCTCGTATGAAAGCAGGTGGCGGCCGCTCTCGCCGGTCTTGTGGATCGAGATCTTGCCGTCGATCAGGATCAGCATGTAGCCGCCGGCGTCGCCCTCGTCGAACACGACCCGGCCCTGGTCGACGTGCATCTGGCCGAAATAGCCGGCGAGCGTCTTCAGTTCGGGGTAGGCGAATTCCTGGAAGAACTCCAGTCCGTCGATCAGGTCGGCAATGTGCTGGCTCACGATGGGGTCCGGGCGGGGTAGCGGCGATGGGGACGACGGTAGCCCCGGCCTTCCGCCGCTGTCAATGATCCGTGCCGGGTTGCGGCGCTCAGCGGCTGCCGCCGCGCAGCCGGCGCAGCAGGTCCGCGGCGTCGGCGTCGAGCGGCACGCCCTGTTGCTGCAGCAGGCGCACGTGCAGCACCAGGTTCTCCAGCACCAGCTTGGCGGCGACGGCGAGCAGCACCGTCGTCCGGTTGTCCTCGCCGAGCTTTTCGGCTTGGTCGGAAATCTCGTGGATCTGCTGGCAGACCAGCCGGCGCAGGTCGTCCTCGTCGTAGGGCAGGTCGCCGTAGTCGATCGGGTCCTCGACCTCGATCTCGCGGATCAGGTCCGCCAGTTCGTCGACACTGATCGTCATCGCGCTGCGTTCTCCCGTGCCATGCTCGCCCCGCCAGCATACACTGGAGCGGTACCGTTCCCGCAGGCCGAGGAGATGCCATGGCGAGCGCGCCGCCGGTCACGGCCGTTTTCCGCTTCTACGCCGAGCTCAACGACTTCGTCGCGCGCGAGCGCCGCTTTGGCGACAGCGCCTTCGCCGTCGCCGCCGACGCCACGGTGAAGCACGCGGTCGAGGCGCTCGGCGTGCCGCACACCGAGATCGAACTGATCCTGGTGAACGGCGCGCCGGTCGATTTCGCGCATCGCCTGCGCGACGGCGACCGCGTTTCCGTCTATCCGCTGTTCGAGGCCCTCGACGTGACGCCGCTGCTGCGTCTGCGCCCGCAGCCGCTGCGCGACACCCGCTTCTTCGCCGACGCGCATCTCGGCGCGCTCGCCCGCCTGCTGCGGCTGGCCGGCTTCGACACGCGCTACGACAACCACGTCGGCGACGACGAGATCGTCCGCGTCGCGCTCGCCGAGCGGCGCATCGTGTTGAGCCGCGACCGCGACCTGCTGCTGCGCCGCGATCTGACGCACGGCTGCTACGTGCACGCGCAGCGGCCGGACGCGCAGCTCGCCGAGGTGCTGGCGCGGCTCGACCTCGCTGACGGCCTGCGCCCGTTCTCGCGCTGTCTCGACTGCAACGCGCCGCTGCGCGCGGCGACGACGGACGAGGTGGCGGCGGCGGAACTGCCGCCGGACGTACGCGCGCGGCAGCGGCGCTTCTCGACCTGCGACGCCTGCGGCAAGGTGTTCTGGGAGGGCGGCCACTGGCAGCGCATGCGCGAGCGGCTGGCGCGCGCGGTCGCCGCGGCGCGCGAACGGCGCGGCGACGCGCCGTTCGTCGGCATCGATTGAGGCGGGGCTACTCCGGCGCGTAGCCGAGGCGGTGCGACAGTTCGGCGCAGCAGGCGCGCAGCGCGCCGGCGTTGTCGCCGTCGAGCGCCGGGTCGAACAGTGCGGTCGGGCCGAGGACGGTGATCACCAGCGCCAGATGCCCCTCGTGGTCGAACACCGGCGCCGACAGCGCGTTGATCCCCGGCAGCGGCTCGCTGACCACCTGCGCCATGCCGTGCGCGCGGATCTCCTTCAGCGTCTTCTGCATCGCCTTCCACGACGGGCGCAGGTCGCTCTTCGGGTAGGCGAAGGAGTGGTGCGACGCGGTGTCGATGTAGTGCTCGATCACCTTGTCCGGCAGGTAGGCGGCGAAGACGCGGCCGGTCGCCGTCTTGAACAGCGACATCACGGTGCCGGTGCGCATGTTGATGTGGATCGGGTGCGACGATTCCTCGATGTGCACGATGGTCGGGCCGGCGTTGCCCCAGACGGCGAGCGCGACGGTCTGGTGCAGCTCTTCGGCGAGCGCGGTCGCCGCGTGGGTGCCGAGGCGCACCGGGTTCAGCCGGCGCAGGCAGGCCAGCCCGAGCTGCAGCGCCAGCGGCCCGAGCTCGTAGCGCGACGAGGCGGCATCCTGCTCGACCAGGCCGAGCTTGCCGAAACTGACCAGGTAGGGGTGGGCCTTGGCTGCCGGCATGTCTGACTGCTGCGCCAGATCCTTCAGCGTCATCGGCTCGCCGACTTCGGCCAATGTGGTGAGCAGGCGGCCGCCGACCTCGATCGACTGGATGCCGCGCTGGGGTTTTTCCATGGGGAGGCTCTTCGGTTGTGCGGAGTTGTCACGTTTCGGTCGCGGCATTCTACCCTCCGGGCGGGCGTCGTCGTTTTTGTTATGTTAGCAACTAACAAACTGATTGACTATTATCAAATCGGAGTTTATCTTTGGTCCAGCCGTGAAATTTCCCGGAGTCTCCGCATGAACAGCAAAGCCTTCGCCTCGCAGGCCGACCTCGAAGAAAAGAGGGTCAGCTTCGAGCAGCTCTCCGACAACGCCTGGGCCTACACCGCCGAGGGCGACCCGAACACCGGCGTCGTCGTCGGCGACGACGCGGTGATGATCATCGACGCCACCGCGACGCCGGTGATGGCGCAGGACGTGATCCGCCACGTGCGCACGATCACCGACAAGCCGATCAAGTACGTGACGCTGACCCACTACCACGCGGTGCGCGTGCTCGGCGCCTCCGGCTACCAGGGCGAGGGGCTGCAGCAGATCATCGCCAGCCAGGATACCTACGACCTGATCGTCGAGCGCGGCAAAGAGGACATGGCCTCCGAGATCGGCCGCTTCCCGCGCCTGTTCAACGCCGTCGAGTCGGTGCCCGGGCTGACCTGGCCGACGATCGCTTTCCAGGGCGAGATGACGCTGTGGCTGGGCAAGCTCGAAGTGAAGATCATGCAGCTCGGACGCGGCCACACCAAGGGCGACACCGTCGTCTGGCTGCCGCAGCAGCAGGTGCTGTTCTCCGGCGACCTGGTCGAGTACGACGCCGCCTGCTACACCGGCGACGCCTACCTCGCCGACTGGCCGCAGACGCTCGACAGGCTGTCTGCGCTCGGCGCCGACAAGCTGGTGCCGGGCCGCGGCCCGGCGCTGAAGACGCCGGAACAGGTGCAGCAGGGGCTGGCCTACACCCGCGCCTTCGTCAGCGCGCTCTACCGCAGCGCGCAGGAGGCGGTCGCCGCCGGCATGGACCTGAAGGCGGCGATGGCGCACACGCGCAAGGTCATGGACCCGGACTTCGCGCAGGTCTTCATCTACGAGCACTGCCTCCCCTTCGACGTGACGCGGGCCTATGATGAGGCCTCCGGCATCCGCGACCCGCGCATCTGGACCGCGGAGCGCGACCGGGAGATGTGGCACGCGCTGCAGGACTGACCCCCGTACAACGCAGTTCGGCAACACCTGATTTCCCCGGCAGAGGGAGGGAGGAGACAAGATGCTGAAGACCTACACGTATCCGAAGTTCGCCTACGTGCAGCCGCAGGAGCAGAAGGAGCGCGTCGCCCGCCGCTATCCGGTGGTCATCGTCGGCGCCGGCCCGGTCGGCCTGGCGGCGGCGATCGACTGCCGGCTGCACGGCATCCCGGTGGTGCTGCTCGACGAGGACGACACCGTCTCGATCGGCTCGCGCGGCGTCTGTTACGCCAAGCGCGCGCTGGAGATCCTCGACCGCCTCGGCGTCGGCGAGCGCGTCTGCGCCAAGGGCGTGTCGTGGAACGTCGGCCGCACCTTCTTCCACGAGGAGGAGGTGTTCAACTTCAACCTGCTGCCGGAACCGGACCACAAGCGGCCGGGGATGATCAACCTGCAGCAGTATTACCTCGAGCAGTACCTGGTCGAGCGCTGCGTCGAGCTCGGCGTCGACCTGCGCTGGAAGAACCGTGTCGTCTCGGTGCAGCGCATGTCCGACCAGGTCCGGCTGACGATCGAGACGCCGGACGGCACCTACGGCATCGAGGCCGACTGGCTGATCGCCGCCGACGGCGCGAAGAGCCCGATCCGCAAGCTGATGGGGCTCGAGGTCGAGGGCAAGATCTTCCACGACCGCTTCCTGATCGCCGACGTCGTGATGAAGGCCGACTTTCCGGCCGAGCGCTGGTTCTGGTTCGACCCGCCCTTCCATCCCGGACAGTCGGTGCTGCTGCACCGGCAGGCCGACAACGTCTGGCGCATCGACTTCCAGCTCGGCTGGAATGCCGACCCGGAGGAGGAGAAGAAGCCGGAGAAGGTGATCCCGCGGATCAAGGCGATGCTCGGCGACGAGCGCGAGTTCGAGCTGGAGTGGGTCAGCGTCTACACCTTCCAGTGCCGGCGCATGCAGGAATTCCGCCATGGCCGCGTGCTTTTCGTCGGCGACGCCGCGCACCAGGTCTCCCCGTTCGGCGCGCGCGGCGCCAACTCCGGCATCCAGGACACCGACAACCTGGTCTGGAAGCTGAAGCTGGTGATCGACGGCAAGGCGCCGGAAAAACTGCTCGACAGCTATTCCTCGGAGCGCGTCGCCGCCGCCGACGAGAACATCCTGAACTCGACGCGCTCGACCGACTTCATCACGCCGAAGAGCAACACCTCGCGGCTGTTCCGCAACGCCGTGCTGACGCTCGCCGAGCACCATGCCTTCGGCCGCGCGCTGGTCAACTCCGGGCGCCTGTCGGTGCCCGCTTTCCTCGTCGATTCGCCGCTGAACACCGCGGACGAGGACGAGTTCGCCGGCCGCATGGTGCCGGGCGCGCCGATGGACGACGCGCCGGTCGGGCTGGCCGACGGCAGCAAGGGCTGGCTGCTCGACCAGATCGGCGGCCGGGGCTTTCAGCTGCTGTACTTCACCGACGTCGCCGAGCGCCTCGGCGACAGGCTCGAGCGCCTGCGCGAGCTGACCGTCGATGCGCTGCCGGTCGAGCCGGTCGTCGTTTCCGAGAAGGCCGGCAGCGTCGATGGCGCGCGCGTGCTGCACGACCTGATGCACCTCGTCGCCAAGCGCTACGACGCGCGCGAGGGCAGCGTCTACCTGCTGCGCCCGGACCAGCACGTCGTCGCCCGCTGGCGCCGGTTCGACGCCCACAAGGTGCGCGCCGCGGTCGCGCGTGCCACCTGCAACGCCTGAGCGGAGGAATTGCCATGCCCCTGACGCTGACCCCGAACTTCGCCGAACCCGGCAAGCGCTACTTCCGCGCCTTCTCGCCCGGCGACGATTTCTACGAGATGCTGATCGACGCGCACCGCGACCTCGACGACGCGCAGAGCGCGATGCTCAACGCGCAGCTGATCCTGCTGCTGGCCAACCACATCGGCGACCTGTCGGTGCTGCGCGAGGCGCTGGCCAAGGCGCGTGAAGGCGCCGTCTGACGCGAAGGAGAGCGCCATGCTGGTCAAGAAGATCCACCACGTCGCGTACCGCTGCAAGGACGCCAAGGAAACCGTCGAGTGGTACGGCAAGTACCTCGACATGCGCTTCATCCTGGCGATCGCCGAGAACGAGGTGCCGTCGACGAGGGAGCCGGACCCGTACATGCACATCTTTCTCGATGCCGGCGGCGGCAACGTGCTCGCCTTCTTCGAGCTGCCGACCAAGCCGCCGATGGGGCGCGACCCGAACACGCCGGCGTGGACGCAGCACCTGGCGCTGGAAGTCGATTCGGTCGACACGCTGCTCGCCGTGAAGGCGAAGCTCGAGGCCGACGGCATCGAGGTGGTCGGGCCGACCGACCACACCATCTTCAAGTCGATCTACTTCTTCGACCCCAGCGGGCATCGCCTCGAGCTCGCCGCGAACACCGCGACGCCGACGATGGCGAAGATGCTCGACGACGTGAAGTGGGACATGCTGAACGAATGGGCGAAGACGAAGCAGGCGCCGCAGCACGCGCGCTGGATGCACGATGGCAGCTATGCCGGGGAATGACGTCAAGCCGGTGTAAGCCGGCGGCGGGAAAATGCGCGGACAATGCGCGAAACATACTGAGCGGATGAGCCGGGAACGATGAAACTCGCAACGCTGAAACGGGGAGGGCGCGACGGCACGCTGGTCGTCGTCGACCGCGAGCTGGCGCGCTGCCAGCCGGTGCCGGGCATCGTGCGTACGCTGCAGGCGGCGCTCGACGACTGGGAGGCGGTCGCGCCGCAGCTCGCCGAGGTCTATGCCGCGCTGAACAACGGCGCCGCGCGCCACGCCGAGCCCTTCGACCCGGCGGCCTGCCACAGCCCGCTGCCGCGCGCCTACCAGTGGGCCGACGGCTCGGCCTACGTCAATCACGTCGAGCTCGTGCGGAAGGCGCGCGGCGCCGACATGCCGCCCGAATTCTGGACCGATCCGCTGATGTACCAGGGCGGCTCCGACTCCTTCGTCGGACCGCGCGACGCCATCCTCGCCCGCGACGAGGCCTGGGGCATCGACTTCGAGGCCGAAGTCGCCGTCGTCACCGGCGACGTGGCGATGGGCGCGACGCCGGCCGAGGGTCGCCGGCAGATCCGGCTGCTGATGCTGGCCAACGACGTGTCGCTCAGGAACCTGATCCCGGCCGAGCTGGCCAAGGGCTTCGGTTTCTTCCAGTCGAAGCCGGCCACCGCGTTCTCGCCGGTCGCCGTGACGCCGGACGAACTGGGCACGGCCTGGGACGGCGGCAAGCTGTACCTGCCGCTGGTCGTGCATCTCAACGGCGAGCTGTTCGGTCGGCCCAATGCCGGCGTCGACATGACCTTCGACTTCGGCCAGCTGATCGCGCACGTGGCGAAGACGCGCGAGCTGGAGGCCGGCTCGATCGTCGGCTCGGGCACCGTCTCCAACGTCGACCGCAGCACTGGCTCCGGCTGCCTGGCCGAGAAGCGCTGCCTGGAAACCATCGCCGACGGCCAGCCGAAAACGCCGTTCATGCGCTTCGGCGACCGCGTGCGGATCGAGATGTTTGACGCCGCCGGCGCGACGATCTTCGGCGCCATCGACCAGCGCGTCGAAAAGTACCCGGGCTGACGATGTTGAAGCTCTATACCTACTTCCGCAGCTCGGCCGCCTACCGCGTGCGCATCGCCCTCAACTTGAAGAACCTCGCCTACGAGGCGGTGCCGGTGCATCTGGTGAAGGACGGCGGCCAGCACCTGAAGGACGACTACCGGCGCGTGAACCCGGCCGGCGCGGTACCGGCGCTGGTCGACCGCGACCTCAACCTGTCGCAGTCGCTGGCGATCATCGAGTACCTCGACGAGGCCTATCCCTATCCGCCGCTGCTGCCGCCCGACCCGGCGGCGCGCGCGCGGGTGCGGGCGATCGCGCTCGACGTCGCCTGCGAGATCCACCCGATCAACAACCTGCGCGTGCTCAAGTACCTGACCGGCGAGCTGGGTGTTTCCGAGGAGCAGAAGCTCGCCTGGTACCGGCACTGGGTCGAGGTCGGCCTGGCTGCGGTCGAGGCGCGCGTCGCCGGCAACCCGGAGAGCTGGAAGTTCTGCCACGGCGGCCATCCGACGCTCGCCGACTGCTGCCTGGTGCCGCAGGTGTTCAACGCCCGTCGTTTCGGTTGCCGCCTCGACCACGTGCCGACGGTGGTGCGCATCGACGCGGAATGTCGTACGCTGCCGGCTTTTGTCGCCGCCGCCCCGGAGAACCAGCCGGACGCCGAGTAGCCGCGAAGCCCTGAATTCGAAGGATCGATGCAGTTCATTCTGGAGGAGACCATGATGAAACAAAAGAAGCTGATCGCTACCCTGCTGCTTGCCCTTCCCGCCGCCGCCGCGTTCGCCGACATCACCGTCGGCGTTACCGTGTCGGCGACCGGTCCCGCCGCCTCGCTCGGCATTCCCGAGAAGAACACCTTCGCGCTGGTGCCGCAGACCATCGCCGGCCAGAAGGTGAAGATCGTGCTGCTCGACGACGCCTCCGACACCACCACCGCGGTGAAGAACGCGAAGAAGTTCGTCGCCGAGGAGAAGGTCGACGTGATCATCGGCTCGACCATCACGCCGGCTTCGCTGGCGATGATCGACGTCGCCGCCGAGGCCGAGACGCCGATGATCTCGATGTCCGCGTCGCGCGCCATCGTCGACCCGGTCGACGGCAAGCGCCGCTGGGTCTACAAGACGCCGCAGAACGACGCGCAGATGTCCACCGCGATCTCCGAACACATGAGCAACAACGGCGTGAAGAAGGTCGCCTACATCGGCTTCTCCGACGCCTACGGCGAGGGCTGGGCGAACGAGTTCGCCGGCGTCGCGCAGGCGCGCAAGATCGAGATCGTCGCCAACGAGCGCTTCAACCGCGCCGACACCTCGGTCACCGGCCAGGTGCTGAAGATCATCGCCGCCAAGCCGGATGCGGTGCTGATCGGCGGCGCCGGCACGCCCGCCGCACTGCCGCAGAAGGCGCTCAAGGAGCGCGGCTACAAGGGCCTGATCTACCAGACGCACGGCGTCGCCAACAACGACTTCCTGCGCGTCTGCGGCAAGGACTGCGAGGGTACCTTCCTGCCCGCCGGTCCGGTGCTGGTCGCCGACCAGCTGCCGGCCGACAATCCGGTCAAGAAGTCGGCGCAGGAATACGTCGCCAAGTACGAGGGGGCGCACGGCAAGGGCAGCGTGTCGACCTTCGGCGCGCACGCCTGGGATGCCTTCAAGCTGCTCGAGGCGGCGGCACCGGTGGCACTGAAGAAGGCGCAGCCGGGCAGCAAGGAGTTCCGCGCCGCGCTGCGCGACGCGCTGGAGGGCGTGAAGAACCTGCCGGTGGCGCATGGCGTGGTCAACATGAGTCCGACCGACCACCTCGGCTTCGACCAGCGTGCCCGCGTCATGGTCAAGATCGAGGGCGGTGCCTGGAAACTGGTGAAGTAAGCCGCTGAACCGGCGGCGGCAGCGTGCCTGCCGCCGCCATGCCAATCACCCGGCGGCAAGGCCGGGCGCAGGGATTTCCATGGATTTCCAGATCGCACTCCTCCTCGGTCAGGACGGCCTGACCAACGGCGCCATTTACGCGCTGCTCGCGCTGGCGCTGGTGCTGGTGTTCGCGGTGACGCGCGTGATCTTCATCCCGCAGGGCGAGTTCGTCGCCTATGGCGCGCTGACGCTGGCGACGCTGCAGGCCGGCAAGCTGCCGGCGACGCTGTGGCTGATCGTCGCCCTCGGCGCCGCGGTGGCCGCGCTCGACGGCGCGCAGGCGCTGCGCCACGGCGGTGCGCGCAAGCTGCCGCGCATCCTCGCGCTCAACCTGGCGGTGCCGCTGGCGCTGTGGCTCGCGCTCGCCAACCTGGATCTCGCCGGCCTGCCGCTGGCGGCGCAGGTGCTGCTCGCGCTGGCGGTCGTCGTGCCGCTCGGACCGATGATCTACCGGCTGGCCTACCAGCCGATCGCCGAGGCGCCGGTACTGATCCTGCTGATCGTCTCGGTCGCCGTGCATGTCGTGCTGATCGGCCTCGGGCTGCTCTTCTTCGGCGCCGAGGGGACGCGCACGCCGGCCTTCAGCGAGGGCACGCTGGAACTCGGCGCGACGACACTGCAGTACCAGACGCTGTGGATCCTGGCGGCGTCGGTGGTGCTGATCGTCGCCCTCTACGCCTTCTTCGGCCGCAGCCTCTACGGCAAGGCGCTGCGGGCGACGGCGCTGAACCGCACCGGCGCCCGGCTGATGGGCATCTCGACGACGATGGCCGGCAAGCTCTCGTTTACGCTGGCGGCGCTGATCGGCGCCTTCTCCGGCATCCTCATCTCGCCGATTACCACGCTCTATTACGACTCGGGCTTCCTGATCGGGCTGAAGGGCTTCGTCGGCGCCATCATCGGCGGCCTGGCGAGCTACCCGGTAGCCGCCGCCGGCGCGCTGCTGGTCGGCTTCCTCGAATCGTACTCGTCGTTCTACGCCAGCGCCTTCAAGGAGGTGATCGTGTTCACGCTGATCATCCCGGTGCTGCTGTGGCGCTCGCTGACCACGCACCACGCCGAGGAGGACGAATGATGCGGCGCCTCGTCCTGATCGCCTTCGCCCTGCTGCTCGCGCTGCTGCCGGTGATCCTGCCGGACTCGGCCGAGTTTTACGTGACGCTGGCGAACTACATCGGCCTCTACGCGCTGGTCGCGCTCGGCCTGGTGCTGCTCACCGGCGTCGGCGGCCTGACCAGCTTCGGCCAGGCCGCCTTCGTCGGCGTCGGCGCCTACGCCACCGCCTGGCTGACCACCGCCTTCGGCTGGAGCCCGTGGGCGACGCTGGCGGTCGCCCTCGCGGCGACCACCGTCGTCGCGCTCTTCCTCGGCTTCATCACGCTGCGCATGGGCGGCCACTACCTGCCGCTGGGCACCATCGCCTGGGGTATCAGCCTCTACTTCCTGTTCGGCAACATCGAGGCCTTCGGCGGCCACACCGGGCTCGGCGGCATCCCGCCGGTGAGCCTGTTCGGCATCGCGCTGAAGAGCGGCCGCGAGTTCTTCTACCTGATCTGGATCGCGCTGATGCTCGGCATCGTCGCCACGCAGAACCTGCTCGACTCGCGCGACGGCCGCGCCATCCGCGCCTTGAAGGGCGGCGTCGTGATGGCCGAGGCGATGGGGGTGAACACCGCCTGGTACAAGATCGTCATCTTCACCGTCGCCGCGCAGTTCGCCTGCGTCTCCGGCTGGCTCTATGCGCACCTGCAGCGCTTCGTGAACCCGACGCCGTTCTCGCTGACGCAGGGCATCGAGTACCTGTTCATGGCGGTGATCGGCGGCGTCGGTCACGTCTGGGGCGCGCTGCTGGGCGCCGGCCTGATCACCATCCTCAAGCAGTGGCTGCAGGACCTGCTGCCGAAGCTGCTCGGCCAGTCCGGCAACTTCGAGGTGATCGTCTTCGGCCTGGTCATGATCTTCGTGCTGCACCGCGCCCGCGACGGGCTGTGGCCGGTGCTGCTGGCGCGCGTCGAGCGCCTGTGGCCGGCGTTGGCGGCGAACGCCAGCGGCCGCGTCGCCGAGGCCGAGCGGCTGCCGAAACGCGAGATGCCGCAGGCCGGCGACACCATCCTCGAGGTGCGCGAGGTGAGCAAGCGCTTCGGCGGCCTCACCGCCAACAACGCGGTCAGCTTCACCGTGCGCGCGGGCGAGGTGATGGCGCTGATCGGCCCGAACGGCGCGGGAAAAAGCACGATGTTCAACTGCATCTCGGGCGTCAATCCGCCGACCGAGGGCGAGGTGCGCTTCCTCAACCAGCGCGTCGAGCGGCTGGAGTCGCGCGAGATCGCCCGCCGCGGCATGAGCCGGACCTTCCAGCACGTACGCCTGCTGCCGACGATGAGCGTGCTCGACAACGTCGCCATCGGCGCCCACCTGCGCGGCAGCCGCAATTTCGTGCACGCCTCGTGCCGCCTCGACCGCGACGAGGAGCGCCGGCTGCGCCACGAGTCGGCGCGGCAGATCGAACGCGTCGGCCTCGGCGAGCACCTGTTCGACGCCGCCGGCAGCCTGCCGCTGGGCAAGCAGCGGATCGTCGAGATCGCCCGCGCGCTGGCCGCCGACCCCTGCCTGCTGCTGCTCGACGAGCCCGCCGCCGGCCTCCGCTACCTGGAAAAGCAGGCGCTCGCCGAGCTGCTCAGGAAGCTGCGCGGCGAAGGCATGGGCATCCTGCTGGTCGAGCACGACATGGATTTCGTGATGGGGCTCGCCGACCGCGTGGTCGTCATGGAATTCGGCGAGAAGCTCGCCGAGGGCCTGCCCAAGCAGATCCAGGAGGATCCGAAGGTGCTGCAGGCCTATCTGGGAGGTGTCGAATGAGTCTGCGTCCCGTACTGCTCGAAGCGAAGGACCTGTCGGTTTCCTACGGCAAGGTCGAGGCGCTGCACAAGGTCAGCCTGACCATCCGCGAGGGCGAGATCGTCACCGTCATCGGCCCCAACGGCGCCGGCAAGACGACGTTGCTCTCGTGCCTGATGGGCCTTCTGCCTGGCCGCGGCGAGGTCAGCTACGTCGGCCGCGCGCTCGGCAACGACTTCGAGGTCGAGGAGCGCGTCGGCCTCGGCCTGACGCTGGTCCCGGAGAAGCGCGAGCTGTTCGCCGACATGAGCGTCGAGGACAACCTGTTGCTCGGCGCCTTCGACCGCTACCGCCGTGGTGACAAGGACTTCCGGACGACGATGGCCGAGGTCTACGGCATCTTCCCCCGCCTCCGCGAGCGCGCGACGCAGCTCGCCGGAACGCTCTCCGGCGGCGAGCGGCAGATGCTGGCGATGGGCCGTGCGCTGATGGCCAAACCGAAGCTGCTGATGCTCGACGAGCCCAGTCTGGGCCTGGCGCCGCTGATCATCCGCGAGATTTTCCGCACCGTTTCCCGGCTGCGCGAGATGGGCGTGTCCGTGCTGCTGGTCGAGCAAAATGCCCGCGCGGCCTTGCAGGTAGCGGATTTCGGTTATGTTCTGGAGACCGGCGAAATCTCGCTGGCGGGGCCCAGCAAGGAACTTGCCAACGACCCCCGCGTCATCGAGGCGTACCTCGGACTGGGTGGGAAGCATTGAGGCGCAAGGCTTGAGCCGAAAAAAAGTTGCAAAAAAAGTTGTGGCATTTGAAAAAAGCCTATGACACAATCACTCGCGGCTACCGCCTTCCGTCAACACACTCACACGTAGGAGACACTTGCATGAACAAGAGCGAACTCATCGATGCCATCGCTGCTGGTGCCGATATCAGCAAGGCTGCTGCCGGTCGCGCCCTCGACGCCGCCGTTGCCGCCATCACCACGGCAGTTTCCAAGGGTGACAATGTGACCCTGGTTGGCTTCGGTTCCTTCAAGGCCGCCAAGCGCGCCGCCCGCACCGGCAAGAACCCGAAGACCGGCGCCGCCATCAAGATCCCGGCGACGACCGTGCCGAAGTTCTCGGCTGGCGCGTCCTTCAAGGCCGCTGTCGCCAAGAAGAAGAAGTAATACCCGCTGCAAAGGAAAAAAGCGGAAGGCCGCCTGCGGGCGGCCTTCCGCTTTTCCGGCGCCGGCTCAGTCTAGGCTGGCCAGATAGTTGGCCAGCGCGACGATCTCGTCCTTGGCGAGGTTCGCCGTCACCGCCGTCATGCGCGGGTCGTTGCGCTCGCCGCTGCGGTTGCGGTAGCGGGTGATCGAACTTTCCAGATAGGCGGGCTTCTGGCCGGCGATGCGCGGAATCAGTTCGGCGTCGTTGCCGCGCCCGCGCGGACCGTGGCAGGTCGCACAGCTCTTCTCGAACCGGCTCCTGCCCTGTGCCGCCAGCGTCGCGTTGGCCTTGTTCGCCTGCGGCCTGCCCGCGGCGTAGTAGAGCGCGATCTGCGCGCGCTCCTCGTCCTTCAGCACCTTGATCAGTCCCTGCATGAACGGGTCGCGGCGCTCGCCGGCGCCGAACTTGCGCATCTGCTCGATCAGGTAGGCGGGGTTCTGCCCGGCCAGGCTCGGCACTTCCGGAATCTGGCTGTTGCCGTCCTCGCCATGGCAGTTCACGCAGAAGAACGCCGCCTGCCGGCCCTGCTCGGCGGCCGCCTTGCTGGCGGCCGGGTTGGCCTGCAGCGCGCGCAGGCGATCGAGGGCGCCGGGTTGGGCGGCAGCGGCGGCGCTCAGCAGCAGCGCCAGCAAGGTCAGCGTCGGGCGGATCATCGATAACCTTATAATTTGTACGGTTATTGTTCGGCGGCGATGATAGCTCAATGACGGACGCTTAGGAAGCGCATCGGCGGGGCAGGGGCGGGGAGTAAACGGCAACGGCCCGCATCGCTGCGGGCCGTCCGGGAAACTGGTGGTGATGGGCGGAATCGAACCGCCGACCTACGGGTTATGAATCCGTCGCTCTAACCGTCTGAGCTACATCACCATGAAAGGGGTCGGATTATAGGGGGTGCCCGATTGCCGGTCAAGTTTCCGCTTGCCGGCCGTTTCTGTCGTATATAATTGATTCCATGCCGGTTCCCGCCATTCTTGCCTCCATGATCAACAGTATCGTCGGCTCCGCCGTCAATACTGCGATGGAGAACGCGGTCTACGCGCCGCCTGCGCCGCCCGAACTCGGCGTGGCCGGCGCGCGTGCCTTCCCCGACGGGACAAGGAAGGGGGAGATGGCGCCGCCGGTCGGGATGATGGAAGTCGTCATCGACGGCAAGGCGCTGCCGCGCGCGCCGGGCCTGCTGATCCGCAACCAGCAGAACCTGATCGTCATGCCCGGGACGATCCAGGAAAAGGTCCCGGTTCGCTACCAGCTCGACCCGTCCGGCGCGGTCTTCCGCGTCTGGGTGCTGACCCGCACCGAGGTCGCCGCTCCCTGATATCCGCAACCTGATCGACATTCCGTAATGCCAAAGAAACTCTTCATCCGCACCTTCGGGTGCCAGATGAACGAGTACGATTCGGACAAGATGGCCGACGTGCTCAACGCTTCCGAGGGGGTGGTGAAGACCGACAACCCCGAGGAAGCCGACATCATCCTCTTCAACACCTGCTCGGTGCGCGAGAAGGCGCAGGAGAAGGTCTTCCACGACCTCGGCCGCGTCCGCCACCTGAAGCAGCAGAACCCGAACCTGGTCATCGGCGTCGGCGGCTGCGTCGCCAGCCAGGAAGGCGCGGCGATCGTCGCCCGCGCGCCCTACGTCGACGTCGTGTTCGGGCCGCAGACGCTGCATCGCCTGCCGCAGCTGATCGCCGAGCGGCGCGAGAAGGGCCGGGCGGCGGTCGACATCTCCTTCCCCGAGATCGAGAAGTTCGACGCGCTGCCGCCGGCCAAGGTCGAGGGGGCCGCCGCCTTCGTCTCGATCATGGAGGGCTGCTCGAAGTTCTGCACCTTCTGCATCGTGCCCTACACGCGCGGCGAGGAAGTGTCGCGCCCGTTCGACGACGTGCTGACCGAGGTCGCCGGGCTCGCCGACCAGGGCGTCAGGGAAGTGACGCTGCTCGGCCAGAACGTGAACGCCTACCGCGGCGCGATGGCCGGTTCGGACGAGATCGCCGACCTGGCGATGCTGATCGAGTACATCGCCGAGATTCCCGGCATCGAACGCATCCGCTACACGACCTCGCACCCGCGCGAGATGACGCAGCGCCTGATCGACACCTACGCGAAAGTACCGAAGCTGGTCTCGCACCTGCACCTGCCGGTGCAGTCGGGCTCGGACCGCATCCTGGCGGCGATGAAGCGCAACTACACCGCGCTCGAGTACAAGTCGATCGTCCGCAAGCTGCGTGCGGCGCGGCCGGACCTGTCGCTGTCCACCGACTTCATCGTCGGCTTCCCCGGCGAGACCGAGGACGACTACGAGAAGACGATGAAGCTGATCGACGAGGTCGGCTTCGACGCCTCGTTCTCGTTCATCTACAGCACGCGGCCGGGGACGCCGGCCGCCGAGCTGCCCGACGACACGCCGGCCGAGCTCAAGACCGCCCGCCTGATGCGCCTGCAGAAGCGCATCGACGCGCTGGCGTCGGCGGTCAGCGAGTCGATGGTCGGCAGCGTGCAGCGCGTGCTGGTCGAGGGCGTGTCGAAGAAGAACGAGGCCGAGCTCGCCGGGCGCACCGACAACAACCGCATCGTCAATTTCGTCGGCAACCCCCGGCTGATCCACCGCTTCGTCGACGTGCGCATCACCGCGGCGCTGCCGCATTCGCTGCGCGGCGAGATCGTCACCCGTGAGAGCTAAGCCCGCCGCCCGCAAGCGCCCGGTCGAGCTGCTGCTGTCGCCGGTCGACAACACGCATCTCGCCAACCTGTGCGGCGTCCTCGACGAGAACCTGCGCCAGATCGAGACCGCGCTCGACGTCGTCATCGCCCGCCGCGGCGAGCGCTTCACGATCCACGGCGAGGGCGAGCCGGCGGCGCGCTGCGCCGAGGCGCTGCAGCACTTCTACCGCCTGGCGAAGCAGCCGCTGTCGGTCGACGAGATCCAGCTCGGCCTGATCGAACTGCTCAACCGCCCGGTGCGCGGCCTGACCGCCGCCGGCGGCCCGTCGCCGGCGCTGGTGACGAAGAAGACCGAGCTGCACGGGCGCACGCCGCGGCAGGTCGAATACCTGAAGCACATCCAGGAGCACGACATCACCTTCGGCATCGGTCCGGCCGGCACCGGCAAGACCTATCTGGCGGTCGCCTGCGCGGTGGACGCCTTCGAGCGCGAACTGGTCTCGCGCATCGTGCTGACGCGGCCGGCGGTCGAGGCCGGCGAGCGCCTCGGCTTCCTGCCCGGCGACCTGGCGCAGAAGGTCGACCCCTACCTGCGCCCGCTCTACGACGCGCTCTACGACCTGATGGGTTTCGACCGCGTGATGAAGATGCTGGAGAAGCAGGCGATCGAGATCGCGCCGCTCGCCTACATGCGCGGGCGCACGCTGAACCACGCCTTCATCATCCTCGATGAAGCGCAGAACACGACGCCGGAGCAGATGAAGATGTTCCTCACCCGCATCGGCATCGGCGCCAAGGCGGTGATCACCGGCGACGCGACCCAGGTCGACCTGCCGAAGGGACACAAGAGCGGGTTGATCGAGGCGCGCCGCATCCTGCAGGAGGTGCGCGGCATCGCCTTCACCGAATTCGGCGCCGAGGACGTCGTCCGCCATCCGTTGGTGGCGCGCATCGTCGCCGCCTACGAGGCGCACGGCAAGGCGCAGGAAGCGCCGCGATGAGCGCCGCGCCGAAGAAGGCCGGCGGCCGGCTCAACCTGTCGGTGCAGTACGCCTGCGACCCGGCCGGGCTGCCGTCGCGCACCCAGCTGCGTGCCTGGGCACGCGCCGCGCTCGCCGGCGGCGGCCAGGTGACGATCCGCTACGTCGACGCCGACGAGGGGGGGGCGCTCAACCGCGACTACCGCGGCAAGGACTACGCGACCAACGTGCTCTCCTTCGTCTATGAGCAGGCGCCGCTGACCGTCGGCGACCTCGTCGTCTGCGCGCCGGTGGTCGCCCGCGAGGCGGCGGAGCAGGGCAAGCCGGTCGAGGCGCACCACGCGCACCTGATCGTGCATGGCATGCTGCACCTGCAGGGTTACGATCACGAGACGGGCGAGGAAGACGCGCGCGTCATGGAAAACAGGGAACGGGAGATTCTGGCGGGACTCGGCTACCCGGATCCCTACTAGCCGGACGCCGCCCGCGCCGCCGGCGGCACACCACTTCGCTATGGACAGTTCGACCAGCAAACCGACCTTTTTCGAGCGACTGTCGTCGCTGCTGCTGCGCGAGCCGGAAGACCGCGAGCAGCTGATGCAGCTGCTGCACTCCGCCTGCGAGCGCAACCTGCTCGACGCCGACGCGCTGTCGATCACCGAGGGCGCGCTGTCGGCCTCCGAGACCGCGGTGCGCGACGTGATGGTGCCGCGCGCGCAGATGGACACCATCGACCTCAACGACTCGCTCGACGAGATCCGGCGCACGGTGATCGACACCGCGCACTCGCGCTTCCCGGTGCATGACGGCGACCGCGACAACGTCGTCGGCATCCTGCTCGCCAAGGACCTGCTCCGCCTCGGCGGCGAGACGAGCTGCGACCTGCGCGACTGGCTGCGGCCGGTGGTCTTCATCCCCGAGTCGAAGCGACTGAACGTGCTGCTGCGCGAATTCCGCGTCTCGCGCAACCACATGGCGATCGTCGTCGACGAGTACGGCGGCGTCGCCGGGCTGGTGACGATCGAGGACGTGCTCGAGCAGATCGTCGGCGACATCGAGGACGAATACGACTTCGACGAGGCCGACGACCAGATCCGCCTCGACCAGTCGGGTCGCTACCGGGTCAAGGCGCGCACGCGGATCGACGACTTCAACCAGGCCTTCGGCTGCGCGCTCGCCGGCGACGGGATCGACACCGTCGGCGGCCTGATCCTCGCCGAGCTCGGCCACGTGCCGAAGCGCAACGAGTCGATCGAACTCGCCGGCTTCCGTTTCCGCGTGCTGCGCGCCGACCGCCGCCGCGTCTATACCCTGCTCGTAGAACAGCTGCCGGCGGCCGACCGCGCCGTACCGACGGCGTGAGCGGCGCCGCCCGCTTCCTGCCGCCGCTCGCGGCCGCGCTGCTCGGCGCCGCCGGCGTCCTCGCCTTCGCGCCGTTCGGCTGGTTCGCGCTCGGCTGGCTGGTGCCGGCCGGCCTCTTCGCGCTGCTGCGCCGGGCCGGCAGCGGCCGCGGCGGCGCCGGGCTCGGCTTCGCCTTCGGCTGCGGCTGGTTCGGCGTCGGCACGTCCTGGGTCTATGTCAGCCTGTCGGTCTTCGGCGGCCTGCCGCCGGTACTCGCCGGCATCGCCACCGCGCTGTTCTGCGCCGTGCTCGCCCTGTTCCCGGCGCTCGCCGGCTACGCCTTCGCGCGCTGGCGGCGCGGCGGATTCGTCGCCGACGCGCTGTTCTTCGCGGCGCTGTGGACGCTCGGCGAATGGCTGCGCAGCTGGCTGTTCACCGGCTTCCCCTGGCTCGTGCTCGGCTACTCGCAGGCGCCGCCGAGCCCGCTCGCCGGCTACGCGCCGATCGTCGGCGTCTACGGCCTGTCGTTGCTCGCCGCGCTGCTCGGCGCGGCGATCGCCGAAGTGCTGCGGCGCTGGTTCGTCGTTCCCTGCGCCGACGCGCGTACCCGCCTGTTCTGTCCGGCGCTGCCGCTGCTCTCGATCGGCGCCGTGCTCGCCGGCGGCGACCTGCTCGGCGACCTGCGCTGGACGGCGCCGGTCGGCGCGCCGGTGAAGGTCGCGCTGCTCCAGGGCAATGTCCCGCAGGACCTGAAATGGCGCCCCGAGAAGCTGAACGAGTCGCTCGTCATCTACGACCGGCTGCTGCGCGAGCATCCGGCGACGCTCTCCGTGCTGCCGGAAACGGCGATCCCCGCCTTCCTCGGCGAACTGCCGCCGCCCTACCTGGAGCGCCTGCTCGAACACGCGCTGGCGCAGCAGGGCGACCTGCTCTTCGGCGTTCCCGTCGGCGACGGCGAACGCTACGCCAACGCCGCGGCGAGCATCGGCGTCTCGCCGACGCAGCTCTACAGCAAGTCGCACCTGGTGCCCTTCGGCGAGTTCGTGCCGCCGGGTTTCCAATGGTTCCTCGACCTGATGCGCATCCCGATGTCGAACTTCACGCCGGGGCCGGACCGGCAGGCGCCGCTGGCGATCGCCGGTCAGCAGGTGGCGGTGAACATCTGCTACGAGGACGTCTTCGGCAGTGAAATCATCCGCGCGCTGCCGCAGGCGACGCTGCTGGTGAATCTCTCCAACACCGCCTGGTTCGGCGATTCGCTGGCCCAGCCGCAGCACCTGCAGATCGCGCAGCTGCGTGCGCTCGAGACCGGCCGGCCGATGCTGCGCGCGACCAACACCGGGATGACCGCGATCGTCGGCGCCGACGGTCGCGTGCAGGCGGCGCTGCCGCCGTTCACCCGTGACGCGCTGGTCGCCGAGGTGAGCGGCTACGCCGGGACGACGCCCTTCGTGCGCTGGGGCAACGTGCCGGCGGTGGCCGCCGCGTTGTTGCTGCTGCTCGCCGGCGGCCGCCGCCGGCCGGAGTAGCCGGCCGCTCAGCGGCGCTTGCCGATTTCGTCGCCGATGAAGCCGCCGATGGCGGCGCCGCCGACGGTGCCGAGCACGTTGCCGTGGGTTACCGCGGCGCCGGTGACGCCGCCGACCGCGGCGCCGACCGCGGTGCTCTTCTGCCGTGCCGACATGCTGTCCCAGGTGGCGCAGCCGCCCAGCGAGAGGGCGAGGGCAAGGGCGCTCAGCGTGGCTGAAATACTGTTTCGACGCATGGTGGTCTCCTTTCCCCGGAGGTTGCGACAAGCGCGCCGGCGTTGTCCGCGGCGCGTCCCTGTTCGATTGGAAGCCGTGCGCCGGCCGTCGTTCGCCCGCGCTTGTGTCGATTCGTAACCGCGGCGGCGCCGGTCGTGCGCCGCCTCCGCGCCGGCCGGCCGGGCATGCCGGCCGGCCGGCGGGCGGGCGTCAGTCGAAATTTTTTACAACCGGTCACCGATCGTCACCGTCGCGCGCTGCTCGGCGCCGGGCTGACGAGCCGGTTCTTGTCGGGCGCGAAAGCAAGTAAAATCAGCGTTTTTCGCCATTCCGAAAAGCTCTTCATGCCTACTTTCCAGGAAGTCATCCTGCGTCTGCAGCAGTTTTGGGACAAGCAGGGCTGCGCGCTCTTGCAGCCCTACGACATCGAAGTCGGTGCCGGTACCTTCCACACCGCTACCTTCCTGCGCGCGATCGGCCCCGAGCCGTGGAATGCCGCCTACGTGCAGCCCTCGCGCCGGCCGAAGGACGGCCGCTACGGCGAGAACCCCAACCGCCTGCAGCACTACTACCAGTACCAGGTGGTGCTGAAGCCGTCGCCGCTGAACATCCAGGAGCTGTACCTGCAGTCGCTGGAAGCGCTCGGCATCAACCTCAAGGAACACGACATCCGCTTCGTCGAGGACGACTGGGAATCGCCGACGCTGGGCGCCTGGGGCCTCGGCTGGGAAGTCTGGCTCGACGGCATGGAAGTGACGCAGTTCACCTACTTCCAGGAAGTCGGTTCGCTGACCTGCAAGCCGGTGCTCGGCGAGATCACCTACGGCCTCGAGCGGCTGGCGATGTACCTGCAGGGCGTCGAGAACGTCTACGACCTGGTCTGGGCCGAGGGCCCGGGCTACCGCATCACCTACGGCGACGTCTATCACCAGAACGAGGTCGAGCAGTCGAAGTACAACTTCGAGCACTCGAACGTCGACCTGCTGTTCCGCCACTTCGGCGAGCACGAGTCGGAAGCCAAGCGCCTGATGGCCGCCAACCTCGCGCTGCCGGCCTTCGAGCAGGTGATGAAGTGCTCGCACACCTTCAACCTGCTCGACGCGCGCGGCGCCATCTCGGTCACCGAGCGTGCCGCCTACATCGGCCGCGTCCGCGCGCTGGCGCGCGAAGTCGCGCAGGCCTACTACAACTCGCGTGAAGCCCTCGGCTTCCCCATGTGCAAATAAGGGGGAGCGAAAGATCATGAACAAGACCCTGCTCGTCGAACTCCGTACCGAGGAACTGCCGCCGAAGGCGCTGGCGAAACTCGGTGAAGTCTTTGCCGCCGGCGTCCATGCCGGCCTCGCCGACCGCAACCTCGTCCAGGCCGGCGGTGCCTACCGCTGGTTCGCGACGCCGCGGCGGCTGGCCGTGCAGATTCCGCAGGTGCTGGCGGTGGCGCCGGACGCCACCGTGCACGAGAAGGTGATGCCGGTCGCCGTCGCGCTCGACAAGGACGGCCAGCCGACCCCGGCGCTGCTGAAGAAGCTGGACGCCAAGGGCATTCCCACGAGCGAGATCGGCAAGTTCGAGAAGCGCCTGGACGGCAAGTCCGAGACCTTCTTCTACGAGGCCACCGTCAAGGGGGCGCAGCTGGCGGAGGTGCTCGGCGGCATCGTCGGCGACGCGCTCAAAAAATTGCCGATCCCGAAGGTGATGCGCTGGGGCGATTCCGACGTGCAGTTCGTGCGCCCGGTGCATGGCCTGGTCATGCTGCACGGCGAGCACGTCGTGGCGGGCGAGGCGCTCGGTCTGACGAGCGGCAACGCGACGCTGGGCCACCGCTTCCTCGCCGCCGGCCCGCTGCCGCTCGCATCGGCCGACGACTACGAAGCCAAGCTGGAAGCCGACGGCAAGGTCGTCGCGTCGTTCGCGCGCCGCCGCGAGATCATCGCCCAGGCGCTGCAGCGGAAGGCCGACGAGCTCGGCGCCCAGGTCAAGCTGCTCGACGCGCTGCTCGACGAAGTGACGGCGCTGGTCGAGTGGCCGGTGATCTACGTCAGCGAGTTCGAGTCGGAATACCTCGAAGTGCCGCAGGAATGCCTGATCCTGACGATGCAGGCGAACCAGAAGTACTTCCCGCTGTTCGACGCCGCCGGCAAGCTGCAGAACCGCTTCCTGATCGTCTCCAACATGGCGGTCGCCGATCCGAAGAACATCGTCGGCGGCAACGCCCGCGTCGTCCGCCCGCGCCTGTCGGATGCGCGTTTCTTCTTCAACCAGGACCGCAAGGCGACGCTCGCCTCGCGCCTGGAGAAGCTCGGCAGCGTCGTCTATCACAACAAGCTCGGCTCGCTGCTGCAGCGCGTCGAGCGCATGGAGTCGCTGGCGCGGACGATCGCCGGCAAGCTCAACGCCGACACGGTGCTGGCCGCGCGCGCCGCACGCCTGGCCAAGGCCGACCTGGTCACCGACATGGTCGGCGAGTTCCCCGAGCTGCAGGGCATCATGGGCCGCTACTACGCGCTGCACGACGGCGAAGACACCCAAGTGGCCGACGCCATCCAGGCGCATTACCAGCCGCGCTTCGCCGGCGACGCGCTGCCGGCCGGCAACATCGCCTGCGCCGCCGCGCTCGCCGACAAGCTCGACGCACTGGTCGGCTTCTTCGGCATCGGCCAGGTGCCGACCGGCGACAAGGACCCGTTCGGCCTGCGCCGCGCCGCGCTCGGCGTCCTCCGGATCCTGATGGAGTCGCCGCTGCCGCTCGACCTCGGCGAACTGATCGACGAGGCGGCGAACGGCTTCGCCGCCGGCGTGCTGACCGCCGCCGACTGCCGGACGCAGCTGCACGACTTCATGCTCGACCGCCTGCGCGGCTACCTGCGCGACGCCGGGCACGGCCAGGACGTGATCGAGGCGGTACTGGCGCAGCGCCCGACGCGCATCGACCTGGTGCCGGCGAAGCTCGACGCGGTACAGAAGTTCCTCGCGCACGATGCCGCGCAAGCGCTCGCCGCAGCCAACAAGCGCATCGGCAACATCCTGAAGAAGGCCGACGGCGCGATTCCCGAGCCGGACGTCGCGCTGCTGCAGGAAGCCGCCGAGAAGGCGCTGTTCGAGCGCGTCGTGCAGCTGTCGCCGCTGGTGAAGTCGCATGTCGCCAACGGCGACTACGCCGATGCGCTGATCGCGCTCTCCGGCGTGCGCGCCGAGGTCGACCGCTTCTTCGACGAGGTGATGGTCAATACCGACGAGCCGCTGGTGCGCGCCAACCGCCTCGGCCTGCTGAAGTCGCTGTTCGACCAGCTCAACGCGGTGGCGGATATTTCGAAGCTGGCGGTGTAATCTGAGGCGAGGGCCGGGAGGGCGCCGCGCGGCGCCTGCCATCCGGCCTGCGGCCCTCGACCAACGACTCTCGACTGGACCATGAAACTCGTCATCCTCGACCGCGACGGCGTCATCAACTTCGACTCCGACCAGTACATCAAGTCGCCGGCGGAATGGAAGCCGATCCCGGGCAGCCCGGAGGCGATCGCGCGCCTCAACCAGGCCGGCTATCGCGTCGTCGTCGCCACCAACCAGTCCGGCGTCGGCCGCGGCCTGTTCGAGATGGACACGCTGAACGCGATCCACGACAAGATGCACAAGACGGTCGCCGCCGCCGGCGGCCGCATCGACGCGGTGTTCTACTGCCCGCACGCGGCCGACGCCGGCTGCGACTGCCGCAAGCCGCAGCCGGGGATGTTCGAGCGCATCGCCGCCTGCTACAACACCGACCTCGCCGGCGTGCCGGCGGTCGGCGATTCGCTGCGCGACCTGCAG
Source organism: Azospira restricta (assembly GCF_016858125.1). Taxonomy (NCBI): domain Bacteria; kingdom Pseudomonadati; phylum Pseudomonadota; class Betaproteobacteria; order Rhodocyclales; family Rhodocyclaceae; genus Azospira; species Azospira restricta. The sequence continues at coordinate 161,772 of NZ_CP064781.1, read as the reverse complement.
GCGGCGGCCGCCACCGGCGCTAGGCCGATGCTGGTGCTGACCGGCAAGGGCGTGAAGACGCAGCACGACCCGGCCGTGCCGGCAGGAACGCTGGTCTTTTCCGATCTCGCCGCCGCCGTCGATTACATCCTACGCGCCGCATGACGATTCTCCGCTCGTCGCTGTTCATGCTCGTCTCGACGTTGTGGACGATGCTGTTCGGCTCGGCGCTGCTGGTCGCCGGCGCCGTGCCGCTGCTGACCCGCTTCCGCACCGTCTGGTACTACCGGCGCGGGCTGATGTGGATGTTCCGCCGCCTGCTCGGCATCACCTGGGAAGTGCGCGGCCGCGACAACCTGCCGGCGGAACCGTCGATCATCCTCGCCAAGCACCAGTCGGCGTGGGAGACGGTGGCATTGCAGGACCTGCTGCCGGAACGCACCTACTGCGTCTTCGTGCTGAAGAAGGAGCTGATGAAGCTGCCCTTCTTCGGCTGGGGGCTGTCCGCGCTGCAGATGATCTCGATCGACCGCAGCGCCGGCCGCGAGGCGCTCAACCGCGTCGTCGAGCAGGGCGCCGACCGCCTCGCGCGCGGCTTCTGGATCATCATCTTCCCCGAAGGCACGCGCGTCGCGCCCGGCGAGACGCGGCGCTACAAGCAGGGCGGCGCCTACCTCGCGGCGCACACCGGCGCCCGCGTGGTGCCGGTCGCGCACAACGCCGGCGAAGTGTGGCCGCGCAACGCCTTCCTCAAGCGGCCGGGCCACGTCGTCGTCAGCATCGGCCCGGCGATCGACACCGCCGGCCTGTCGCAGGACGAGATCAATGCCCGCACCGAGGCCTGGATCGAGGCCGAGATGCGGCGCCTGTCGCCGCACCGCTACCCGGATGCAGCTTGACCTGCCGTTGACCGGCGTCGCCGTCGCCGCCGGCGAGGAGATGCGCCGGATCACGCTCGGCGACCGCATCGTTCCCTACCTGCTGCGCCGCGGCACGCGGCGCACCATCGGCCTCTCCATCGACCATCGCGGGCTGCGCGTCGGCGCGCCGCGGCGGACCTCGCTGGCCGAGGTCGAGGCACTGATCCGCCGCCACGGCGACTGGGTGGTCGACAAGCTCGACGAGTGGCGCACGCGCCGCCGGCCGGAGCCGCTGGCGATCGTCGACGGCGTGCGCATCCCGTACCTCGGCGGCGAGCTGACGGTGCGCCTCGCGCTCGGCGCCAACCGCCCGGTGTGGGGCGCCGACGCGCTGACGCTGTACCTGAAGGCCTGCGCGGTGCCAGGGGCGCAGCTCGAGCGCGCGCTGCGCGAGCGCGCACGCGAGTTGTTCGCCGCGCGCCTGGCGCATTACGCGCCGCTGCTCGGCGTCGACGTGCCGCCGCTGGCGCTGTCGTCGGCGCGCACGCGCTGGGGGAGCTGCAGCCGCCGGACCGGCATCCGCCTCAACTGGCGGCTGATCCATTTCCCCGAGGCGATCGTCGACTACGTCGTCGTGCATGAGCTCGCGCACCTGCGGCAGATGAACCACAGTCCGCGCTTCTGGTCTCTCGTCGAGACCGCCTGTCCCGACTATCGCGCCGCGCGCGTCGAACTGCAGCGCCTCGCCGCCTTCATCCCCCACTGGTAGAGAGAACACCACCATGCGCATCCTGCACACCATGCTCCGCGTCGGCGAGCTCGAACGCTCGCTGGCCTTCTACACCGAAGTCCTCGGCATGCGCCTGCTGCGCCGGCAGGACTATCCGGACGGCCGCTTCACGCTGGCCTTCGTCGGCTACGGCGACGAGGCCGACACGGCGGTGCTCGAGCTGACGCACAACTGGGACACCGCCGCCTACGAGCCGGGCAACGCCTTCGGCCATATCGCGATCGCCGTGCCCGACGCCTACGCCGCCTGCGAGGCGATCCGCGCGCGCGGCGGCAAGGTGGTGCGCGAGGCCGGGCCGATGAAGCACGGCACGACCGTGATCGCCTTCGTCGAGGACCCCGACGGCTACAAGATCGAACTGATCCAGCGAAAGGACTGAGATGGGCTTTCCCGCCTTCTTCGACGACATTCCCGGTTTCGTCGTGCGCGACCCGCTGGCCGAGTTCCTCGGTGCCGCCGAGGGCGGGCTGATCGAGTACCGCTATGCCGACGCCGTGCGCCTCGCCGGGCATTCGTGCCCGACCGTGGCCGGCGCCTGGCTGATGACGACGCGGGCGCTGCGCATGCTCTACGGCGACGCGTGTCCCGAGCGCGGGGCGGTGCGCGTCGACTTCGGCGAGAGCCAGAAGAGCGGCGTCGCCGGCGTCATCGCCGGCATCGCCGGCTTGCTCACCGGCGCCGCCGGCAGCGGCGGCTTCAAGGGGCTGGCCGGACGCTTCTCGCGCCGCGACCTGCTGCAGTTCGACGTGCCGGAGGCGGGCGAGCTCCGCTTCGCGCGGCTCGATGGCGCCGGCGCGCTGCGCTGTACGCTCGACCTGTCGCCGGTGCCGGCCGATCCGCGCATGGGCGAACTGCTGCCGCTGCTGCTACAGGGCAGCGCCAGCACCGAGCAGGCGACGCTGTTCGGCACGTTGTGGCAGGAGCGCGTGCGGCGCATCCTGATCGACCACCACGACGATCCGGCGCTGGTCCGCTTCGCCTGAGCGGCGCGCTTTGCGCGCCGCGAGGAAGTACTCTCCGGCTGCGCCTGCGCCTGCGCTGTGCGTAGCGCGCACTGCGAAGATCTCCCCTGGAGAGGCGGCTGAGCCGGCGCTGGCGGGCTACGGCCCGGCGGCGCCGGCCAGCGCCGCCCGCTCGGCGGCGAAGGTTGCGATCAGCCAGTCGGCGACGGCGCGGAAGCGCGGCACCTCGCGGTATTCCTCCGGATAGGCGAGCCAGGCCGAGCGACGCGGCGCCGCTGGCGTCTCCAGCAGCGCCAGTCCGTGTCGACGCGCGAGATAGACCGGCAGCAGCGCGACGCCGGCGCCGGCGGCGCAGGCCTGCAGCAGCGTCAGCGCATTGTTCGACAGCAGCACCGGGCGGCCCTGGGGCAGGTGCTCGTCGAGCCAGCGCGATTCGGGCAATTCGCCGAGGCTTGCCTCGAAGCGGCACAGCGGCAGTGGCGCACCGGCGGCCAGCGCCCGGGCGGCGGCGTCGGCCAGTGCCGGCGCACAGCACAGCGCGTAGGGAAGCTCGGCCAGGCGGCGCGTGACCAGGGCTTCCTCCTGCGGGCGGGCGAGGCGGATCGCCAGGTCGGCGCGCCGCCGCGTCAGCGATAGCGTGCGCGAATCGATCAGGATTTCCAGTTCGAGACCGGGGTGGCTGGCGTGCAGCGCCGGCAGATGTCGCGGCAGCAGGTCGGTGCCGAAACCCTCGGTGCAGGTCACGCGGACGCGGCCGCGCAGTTCGCCGTCGCCGGCCTGCAGCTGCCGCGCGAGCGCGCCGGCCGCCCCCTCCATTGCCGTCGCCGCCGCCAGCGCCTGGCGCCCGGTCGCCGTCAGTTCCAGCCCCGCCTCGCTGCGCGCGAACAGCGCGGTGCCCAGCGCCGCTTCCAGGTCGCGCAGCCGGCGGCCGACGGTAGCGTGCGTCAGCCCGAGCTCGCGTGCCGCCGCCGACTTGTTGCCGGCGCGGACGACGGCCGCCAGCGTCTGCAGGTGATCCCATTCAAGTGAACGTTTTTGCACGCTAACCTCGCATCGATTCGCAATTTACGTTCATCTTACGTCGGACTACGATGGCCGGGTCATCCACGATCAGGAGCCTTGCCATGAATCCTCCGCGAACGCTCGCCGAAATCGCCGGCCGCTCCCGTCCCGAGATCGACTGGACGCGCACCGCGCTCGTCCTGATCGACCATCAACGCGAATACGTCGAGGGCCGCCTGCCGCTGGCGGGCATGCCGGCGGCGGTCGGCGAATGCGCGACGCTGCTGCAGCGGGCCCGCGCGCGCGGCGTGCCGGTCTTCCATGTCCGCCATGCGCTGCCGCCGGGGGCGCCGGTCTTCGCCGACGGCGGGCCGCTGGCCGAATTCATCGGCGACCTCGCCCCGCGCGCCGGCGAGCACGTCGTCGCCAAGACGCGGCCGAACGCCTTCGCCGGCACCGACCTGCAGCAACAGCTTGCCGCCGCCGGCGTCGGCCAGCTGCTCATCGCCGGCTTCATGACCCACCTCTGCGTGAGCACGACGACGCGCGCCGCGGCCGAGCTCGGCTACCTCAACTGGGTGGTTGCTGCCGCCTGCGCGACGCGCGACCTGCCGTTGCCGTGGGGCGAAACGGTGGCGGCGGCAGACGTGCAGCGCGCCGCGCTGGCCGAGCTGAATGATGCCTTCGCGACGGTGCTCCGCGATTGCGCGGCGCTGCCGGCCTGAGCAGGGGCGCAAACGAAAACGGCTTCCCGCGGGAAGCCGTTTTGTTTGGTGGGACCGCAGGGACTCGAACCCTGGACCAAAGGATTATGAGTCCTCTGCTCTAACCGACTGAGCTACAGTCCCCGAAGTGGTCGGCGGCTCAGTTGTTGCCGCTGTCGAGGAAGCTCTTCAGCTTGTCGGAGCGGCTCGGATGGCGCAGTTTCCTGAGCGCCTTCGCTTCGATCTGGCGGATGCGCTCGCGGGTGACGTCGAACTGCTTGCCGACTTCCTCCAGCGTATGGTCGGTGTTCATCTCGATGCCGAAGCGCATGCGCAGCACCTTCGCCTCGCGCGGCGTCAGCGTGTCGAGCACTTCCTTGGTGATCCCGCGCAGGCTGGAGAACAGTGCGGCGTCGGTCGGCGCCAGCGTCGCGGTGTCCTCGATGAAGTCGCCCAGGTGCGAGTCGTCGTCGTCGCCGATCGGCGTCTCCATCGAGATCGGTTCCTTCGAGATCTTGAGGATCTTGCGGATCTTCTCCTCGGGCATTTCCATCTTCTTCGCCAGCGTCGCCGGATCGGGCTCGGCACCGGTTTCCTGCAGGATCTGCCGCGAGATGCGGTTCATCTTGTTGATCGTCTCGATCATGTGCACCGGGATGCGGATGGTGCGCGCCTGGTCGGCGATCGAGCGCGTGATCGCCTGGCGAATCCACCACGTGGCGTAGGTCGAGAACTTGTAGCCGCGGCGGTATTCGAACTTGTCCACTGCCTTCATCAGGCCGATATTGCCTTCCTGGATCAGGTCGAGGAACTGCAGGCCGCGGTTGGTGTATTTCTTGGCGATCGAGATCACCAGCCGGAGGTTGGCTTCGGTCATCTCGCGCTTGGCGCGGCGGGCCTTGGCTTCGCCGGTCGACATCTGCTTGTTGATGTCCTTCAGTTCCTTCAGCGGGATGCCGATGCGGGTCTGCAGGTCGATCAGTCTCTGCTGCTGTTCCTTGATCGCCGGCGCGTTGCGCGTCAGCACCGGGCCGTAGCTGCGCGGGTTGGACGCGATCTCGCCGTCGACCCAGTCGAGGTTCATCTCGTTGCCCGGGAAGACCTTGATGAAGTGCGGGCGCGGCATGTGCACCTTGTCGACGCAGATCTGCTGGATCTTGCGTTCGCAGGCGCGGACCTCCTCGACCATGCCGCGCACCGAGTCGCACAGGCGCTCGATGGTGCGCGACGTGAAGCGGATGAACATCAGCTCGTCGGAGATCTGCTGCTGCAGCTTGAGGTAGGTCTTGTCCTGCGAGCCCTTCTTGACCAGCGCGTTGTGTGCCTTGGCGTGCAGCGCATTGATCACCGCGAAGCGCTCGAGCGCGTCGGCCTTGAGCTGCAGCAGCGAGGCGGAGGCCGCGGCGCCGCCTTCATCGCCGCCTTCCTCGTCGTCGTCTTCCTCTTCCTCCTCGAGCGCGACTTCCTCGGCCGCCGCCATCTCCTCTTCGGCGACCGCGTTCGGGTCGATCAGGCCGTCGATCAGCTCGTCGATGCGCATCTCGTCGCGCTCGATCTTGGCGACGGCGTCGAGGATCTCGGCGATCGTCGTCGGGCAGGCGGAGATCGCCTGGATCATGTGCTTCAGGCCGTCCTCGATGCGCTTGGCGATTTCGATCTCGCCCTCGCGCGTGAGCAGCTCGACCGAGCCCATCTCGCGCATGTACATGCGCACCGGATCGGTGGTGCGGCCGAACTCGGAATCGACGGTGGACAGCGCCTGCTCGGCCTCTTCCTCGACTTCCTCGTCGTCGGCGACGGTCGGCGTCGCGTCCGACATCAGCAGGTCCTCGGCGGCCGGCGCCTCGTCGAAGACCTGGATGTTCATGTCGTTGAAGGTGGAGATGATCGACTCGATCTGCTCGGCGTCGACGACGTCGTCCGGCAGGTGGTCGTTGATCTCGGCGTAGGTCAGGTAGCCACGCTCCTTGCCGAGCTTGATCAGGTTTTTCAGGCGCGTCTTGCGCGTTTCCGCGTCGACCGGCGAGGGCGCGTTGCCGGCTTGCGCGAGCAGCTCGGCGGCGGCCTTCTCCTTGGCTTTCGCCGACTTGACCTTGGTGTCCTTGGCAGGTGTCTTGGCTTTTACGGTGGCCATGTCCATTTCCCGGTGTTTGGGTTGGAAAAACTTCAAATTATATCACAACTTAGCTTGCATTTTCGGGTTTGCCGCGGGCCGTCAGCAGGGCCACGTAGCGGGCCTTTTCCTCGGCCGACAGGCCGGCGACGCCGAGCGCCGCCGCCTTGGCCTTGAGCGCGTCGATTTCGTCCTTTTGCGCGTCGCGGGCGAACTTCGCCAGCGTGCCGGCGAATTCGGCCTCGATCTCGTCCTCGGCGAAGGGTTCGTGCATCAGGTCGGAGGCGGCCCGTTTCAGCAGCTGGTCGTCGTCGCCGCCGCGCAGGCGCTCGAGCAGCGCCGCGTAGCCCGGCGCCGGCTCGCCGGCGTCGCGGACCACCGCGACCAGCCGGCGCAGCGTGCGCGTTTCGGCAACGTCGCCCGGCAGCGATTCGATCGGCAGGCGCAGCGCGAGTTCCGGCTTCTGCAGGATCAGCCGGATCAGCTTCCTCATGAAGGTCGCCGCCGGCGACTGCCGCGGCGCGCGCGCCGGCGCCGGCGGCGCGATCGTGCGCAGCTCGCACAGGCGCTCGACCTCCGGCTGCGAGAAGCCGCTCGCCTCGGCCAGCCGCTTCACCAGCTGCAGGCGCAAGAGCGGCGTCTGCAGCTTCTGCAGGAGCGGCTTGGCGTCGGCGACCAGCTTGGCCTTGCCCTCGGCGCTGGTCAGATCGCACTGGCGGCCGAGCTCGCGCAGCAGGAAGTCGGACAGCGGGGTGGCCTGCGCCACCAGGCGGTTGAAGGCGTCCTTGCCGAACTCGCGCACGTAGCTGTCGGGGTCGTGCTCCTCGGGCAGGAAGACGAAGCCGATCGTCTTCTGGTCGGGCAGCGCCTCCAGCGAGTTCTCCAGCGCGCGCCAGGCGGCCTTGCGGCCGGCGTTGTCGCCGTCGAAGCAGAAGACGATGCGGTCGACCTGGCGCAGCAGCTTCTGCACGTGCGTCGCGGTCGTCGCCGTGCCGAGCGTCGCCAGCGCGTTGCCGACGCCGTGCTGCGCCAGCGCGACGACGTCCATGTAGCCCTCGACGACGATCGCCGTGTCGGTCTCGCGCAGCGCGGCGCGCGCCTGCGGCAGGCCGAACAGCTCGCGCCCCTTCTCGAACAGCGGCGTCTCCGGCGAATTCAGGTACTTCGGCTCGCCGCCGTCGAGCACGCGGCCGCCGAAGGCGATCACCTCACCCTTGGGGTTGATGATCGGGAACATCACGCGGTCGCGGAAGCGGTCGTAGCGGCGGCCCTGCTCGTTCTCGATGACGAGGCCGGCGGCGAGCAGCTCGGGGGCGTCGTAGCGCGGAAAGACCGCCTGCAGGCCCTGCCAGCCGTCGGGGGCGTAGCCGATGCCGAACTTGGCGGCGATCTCGCCGGTCAGGCCGCGGCGCTTCAGGTAGTCGATCGCCTTCGGCGACAGCTTGAGCTGTTCGCGGTACCAGGCGGCGGCCCGGGCCATGACCTCGGCGAGGTCGGTCGTGCGCGGGCCGTCGTGCGGCTCGCGGCGGCGCCCTTCCTGTTCCGGCACCTGCATGCCGACGCGGCCGGCGAGGTCCTTCACCGCGTCGACGAAGCCCATGCCGGAATATTCCATCATGAAGCCGATCGCGGTGCCGTGCGCGCCGCAGCCGAAGCAGTGGTAGAACTGCTTCTGCGGGCTGACGGTGAAGGACGGGGTCTTCTCGTTGTGGAACGGGCAGCAGGCGGCGTAGTTGGCGCCCGCCTTCTTCAGCGGCACGTGCGCGTCGATCAGGTCGACGATGTCGACCCGATGCAGCAGGTCCTGAATGAAGGATTCAGGAATCATCGCGCCGCCGGTCGGTGCTCAGCGGGTCAGCGCGGCCTTGACCTGCTTCGAGACTTCGCCCATGTCGGCGCGGCCGGCGAGCTTCGCCTTGACCGCGCCCATCACCTTGCCCATGTCGGCCGGGCCGGCGGCGCCGGTGGCGGCAACGGCGGCGGCGACTTCGGCGGCGATTTCCGCGATCGACAGCTGCACCGGCATGTACGAGGCGAGCAGCTCGGCCTCAGCGCGCTCGGCGGCGGCGAGGTCGTCGCGTTTCGCCGCCTCGTACTGGGCGATGCTGTCCTTGCGCTGCTTGAGCAGCTTCTCGACGACCGCGAGCACGCCGGCGTCGTCGAGTTCGATGCGCTCGTCGACTTCCTTCTGCTTGATCGCCGCGAGCAGCAGGCGGATGGCGCCGAGCTTCGCCGCTTCCTTGGCGCGCATGGCGGCCTTCATGTCCTCGGTGATGCGTTCCTTGAGCGTCATGTCTTGATCCCCACAAACGTCAAAAGCCGTCCACCTCAGGATGGACGGCTCTGGCTTTCGCTGCGTCGGAAAACTGCGTTGCGCCAGGATTGGGACTGGCGCGGTTTGAAGCAGTGTTGCTGGTGCGACGACTGCTGCGGCCGAAGCCGCTTAGTACATCTTCGGCGGCAGGGTCTGGCTGCGGATGCGCTTGTGGTGGCGCTTGACGGCGGCGGCCAGCTTGCGCTTGCGCTCGGCGGTGGGCTTCTCGTAGAACTCGCGGGCGCGCAGCTCGGTCAGCAGACCGGTTTTTTCGACAGTGCGCTTGAAGCGGCGGATGGCAACTTCGAACGGCTCGTTTTCCTTGACGCGAATGCTCGGCATTGAAATCAGTCCAATCAGTTAGGTTGGAAAAATGGGAAAGACCGCGATTATAAACAGACCGTCAAGCTTTTTCCAAGTCCACCGGCGATTTCGCTTTCCGGCTCGGGTAAAATCGCCGCCCATGCTGATCCTCGGCTTCGAATCCTCCTGCGACGAAACCGGCGTCGCGCTCTACGACCCGGCGCGCGGCCTGCTGGCGCACGCGCTGCATTCGCAGGTGGCGATGCACCGCGACTACGGCGGCGTCGTTCCCGAGCTCGCCTCGCGCGACCACATCCGGCGCACCGTTCCCTTGCTGCGCAAGGTTCTTGAAGAGAGCGGGCACTCGCTCGACGAGGTCGGCGCGATCGCCTACACGCAGGGGCCGGGGCTGGCCGGCGCACTGCTGGTCGGTGCCGCCTTCGCCGAGGCGCTGGCGACCTCGCTCGGCGTGCCGACGGTGCCGGTGCATCACCTCGAAGGCCACCTGCTGTCGCCGCTGCTGTCGGCGCGGCCGCCGCGTTTCCCCTTCGTCGCGCTGCTCGTCTCCGGCGGCCACACGCAGCTGATGCGCGTCGCCGGCGTCGGCGACTACGAATTGCTCGGCGAGACGCTCGACGATGCCGCCGGCGAAGCCTTCGACAAGACCGCTAAGCTGCTCGGGCTGGGCTATCCCGGCGGCCCGGCGCTGGCGGCTCTGGCCGAGCGCGGTACGGCGGGGGCGGTCAAGCTGCCGCGGCCGATGTTGAACTCCGGCGACCTGATGTTCAGCTTCTCCGGGCTGAAGACCGCGGTGCTGACGCAGGTGCGCGAGCGCTCGCTGAGCGAGCAGGAGCGGGCCGACGTCGCGCGCGGTTTCCAGGATGCGATCGTCGAGGTGCTGGTGAAGAAGTCGCTGCAGGCGGTGAAGGATTGCGGGCTGAAGCAGCTGGTGGTCGCCGGCGGCGTCGGCGCCAACCGCGAACTGCGCCGCCAGCTCGACGCACGGGCGGCGCGGCGCGGCATCGCGGTCTATTACCCGGAGCTCGAATTCTGCACCGACAACGGCGCGATGATCGCGCTCGCCGGGGCGCTGCGCCTCGCCGCCGGCGCCGTGCCGAAAACCGCCGGCGGCTTCGCCGTTCGCCCGCGCTGGCCGCTCGCCGAGATTTCCGGCTAGGCCGCCTTCTTCTTCGCGCCGATCTTCGGCTCGGTGCCGGCCAGCAGGCGCTGCAGGTTTCCCCAGTGCTTGCCGATCAGCGCCGCCGCCATCACCCCGACGGCCAGCATCTGCCCGCTGGCGCCCCACATCATCGCCGCCAGCATCGGTGCGCTGGCGGCCGCGAGCAGCGCGCCGAGCGACGAGTAGCGCGAGAAGAGCGCGGTCAGCAGCCACACCGCGAGCACCGCGAGGCCGAGCACCCAGTCGAGCGCGAGCAGCACGCCGGCGGCGGTGGCGACGCCCTTGCCGCCCTTGAACTTCAGGAATACCGGGAACAGGTGGCCGAAGAAGACGGCCAGCGCGACCAGCGCGACGGCGGCGCCGGACAGCCCGTAGCGCGCGGCGAGGAAGACCGCGAGCCAGCCCTTGGCGGCGTCGCCGAGCAGCGTCAGGATTGCCGCGGCCTTGTTGCCGCTGCGCAGCACGTTGGTCGCGCCGGGGTTGCCCGAACCGTAGCTGCGCGGGTCGGCGAGGCCGAACAGACGGCTGACGACGACGGCGAAGGGGATGGAACCGAGCAGGTAGGCGCTGACGACGGCGGCGGGAACGATCAGGGAGCTATCCATGGGGCTGGGGTAGAATGCGATGCCGAATTCTACACCGCGCCATGGACATCATTTTCATCGACGACCTTCGCGTCGACACGCTGATCGGAATCTACCCGCGCGAGAAGGCCGTGCCGCAGACGATCGAGATCAGCCTGCGCATCGGCGCGTCGACCGCGTCGGCCGGCGCCTCCGACGACATCCGCGACACCATCGACTACGCGGTGGTCGCCGAGCGGCTGCGCGCCGAACTCGGCGCGCGCCACTTCAACCTGCTGGAGAAGCTGGCCGAGTACGTGGCGACGCTGCTGCTCGAGGATTTCGGCGCGCAGTGGGTGCAGGTCTCGGTGGCCAAGCTCGGCATGATGCGCGGCGTGCGCCGCGTCGGCGTCGTCATCGAGCGCGGTGCGGCCTGAGCCGGCGGCGCTCAGTCCCTGAGCGCGACTTCGACCACCGTCGGCTGCAGCACGCGCAGGATGTCGTGCGGGTGCACGCCGACCAGGTAGCCGCGGCGGCCGCCGTTGATATAGACCAGCGGCAGGTCGAGGATGGTCTTCTCGATATACACCGGCATCGGCTTCTTCGTGCCGAACGGGCTGGTGCCGCCGACCAGGAAGCCGGTGTGGCGGTTGGCGACCTCCGGCTTGCACGGCTCGACCTTCTTGCAGCCGATCTGCCGCGCCAGTTCCTTGGTCGATACCTTGCGGTCGCCGTGCATCAGCACGATCAGCGGCTTCGCCGCCTCGTTCTCCATCACCAGCGTCTTCACCACGGCGTGCTCGTCGACGTTCAGCTCGCGCGCCGAGACGCGCGTGCCGCCGTGCTCCTCGTACGCGTAGAGGTGGTTCGAATAGGCGACGCGGTGGCTGCGCAGGTAGCGCGTGGCGGGGGTTTCCGGGGCGTGGTCGTTCTTCATCGGGCAAGGCTAGGAATCAATGCAGGCTGCGCAGCAGTGCGCGCAGGCGCGCCGGTTTCACTGGTTCACGCAGATGATACGCGCCGAGGTCCGGCATGTCGCAGTCCGCTGGCGAGATCACCACGCCCGGGTGCTGGCGCAGCAGCGCGAGCGCGTCGGCCGGCAGCCGGCAGGCCGCGCCGCAGACGATGACCGGGATGCCCTGCCCGCCGTCGAGCAGCCGCCAGGCGGCGGCGACGGTGTCGGCGATCGCGATGCCGTAGCCCCAGCGCCGCGCGCGCGCGGCGAAATCGCCGGGCTCCCCGATCAGCACCAGGCGAGGTTCGGCCGGCGGCGCCGCCGGCGCCTGGCGCGTGCCGCTGCGGCTGGGCAGCGTGACCGCAAAGCTGGTGCCGGCGCCGGTGTCGGAGCGCAGGCTGAGGTTGGCGCCGAGCAGGCGGGCGATGCGGTGGGCGATCGCCAGCCCGAGGCCGAGGCCGGCGCCGGGGTCGCGGGCGCTGTTGCCGATCTGGTAGAACTCGTCGTAGATCGCCTGCTGCTGGTCGCGCGGAATGCCGCGGCCGTTGTCGCGAACCTCGATGCGCACGGCGTTCGCCCGCCAGCGTGCGCAGACCAGCACGCGGCCGCCCGGCGAGAACTTGATCGCGTTGTCGATCAGGTTGCCGAGCAGGCGCGCGAGCAGCGCCGGGTCGGTGTCGACGGTCGCCGCCCGCGGCCGGAACAGCAGGCGCACGCCGGCCGTCTCGGCGCTCGGCTGGTAGGTCGTGGCCAGCTGCTCGAAGAGCGCGGCGATCTCCAGCGCGACGCGCTCCGGGACGATGTTGGCCATGTCCAGCCGGGAGATGTCGAGCAGGCTGCGCAGCTGGCTGGTCATCGCCCGGGTCGCGGTGTCGATGCGCTGCACCAGGACTTTCTGCTCGGGCGTCTCGGCCAGCCGCGCGAGGTCGCCGAGGAAAAGCTGCAGCGCGTGCAGCGGCTGGCGCAGGTCGTGGCTGGCGGCGGCGAAGAAGCGCGACTTCGATTCGGCCAGCCGCTCGGCCTCGGCGCGGCGAATCTGCAGCTCGTGCGTCGCCTCGTGCACCCGCGCTTCCAGCGTCTCGTGGCTCTTCCGCAGTTCGCCGGCGAGCGCGGACAGCTGCCGGAACTGGCGCCGGATCAGCAACGCGGCGCCGAGCAGTGCCGCCAGCCCGAGCAGCGACAGCCCCAGCGTGCGCAGCGCATGCTTGCGCCAGCCCTGCACCAGGATGTCCTTCGGCGTGCTGCTGACCACGCGCAGGTCGGCGTAGCCGGGCACCGGCTCGCTCGCCAGGACGAAGCCGTCGCCGGTGACGACGCTGCGCTTGCCCGGAATCGCGCGGCCGCTGAATTCGCCGCCGGCCAGCACCTGCCGGAAGTCGGTGCCGGCGCCGCCGGCCGGGCGGTTCGCGGCGCTGGCCAGCGAGCGGCAGAAGGCGATGATGCGGCCCTCGCCGTTGACGATGGCGGCCTCGAATTCCTCGTACGGGCGCGTCGTGTGGCAGAACTGCTCGAAGTATTCCGGTTCGATCGCGATCATCAGCGCACCGGCGAAACGGTCCCGGCCCTGCGTCAGGCGGCGGGCGACGGCGTAGGTCGGGCGGTTCGAGTTGCGCCCGATGTAGGGGCCGTAGCGCGCCCGCTCGGCGCCGTCGGCGAGCTGCCGGAAGTATGGCCGGTCGGCGACGTTGATCGGCGGCGGCGCCTCGGCGAAGCTGGTGTGGCGCTGGTTGCCGCCGGCGTCGAAGATGATCAGGTGGCGGATCTGCGGCAGCGAGCGGGTCAGTCGCTCCTTCAGGTACTGGTGGCCGGCGGCGCTGCTCCAGTGCTGCCAGCGGCCGTTGTCCTGCAGCGTCAGCCGCATCTCGTCGAGCAGCACCTCGATGCTGTCGAACGAGCGCGCGACGTGCTCGGCCAGCATCCGGTCGTGCTGCTCGATCTGGCGGATCGCATAGTCGAGCTCGGTGCGGCGGCTGTCGACCAGGTCGAGCACCAACGTCGCCGCGATCAGGAAGGCAGCGATGGCGCCGAGCGTCAGTACGGGAGGGGGGGCAAAGGCGGTCGGCCGCATCGTGTCATGACGGGAGGATCGGTCGACAGGATAGCATCGCCGGCCGCTCGCCGCTGCCCGCGCAGCGCGCTTCAGCCGCGCGGGTGGTGCGCCGCGTGCAGCGCCTTCAGCCGCTCGCGCGCGACGTGCGTGTAGATCTGCGTGGTCGTGATGTCGGCGTGGCCGAGCAGCAGCTGCACGACGCGCAGGTCGGCGCCGTGGTTGATCAGGTGGGTGGCGAAGGCGTGGCGCAGCGTGTGCGGCGAGATCTGCCCGGCGTCGAGGCCGGCCGCCGCGGCGTAGCCCTTGATCAGATGCCAGAACATCTGCCGCGTCATCGCCGCCGCCCGCGCAGTGACGAAGACCGCGTCGCTCTGCCGTTTGCCGAGCAGCGCCGGGCGGCCGTCGGCGAGGTAGCGCTTCAGCCAGGCCACCGCCTCCTCGCCGAGCGGCACCAGCCGCTCCTTGCCGCCCTTGCCGAAGACGCGGACGAGTCCCATGTCGAGGCTCAGCTCGTGCAGCTTCAATCCAACCAGCTCGGAGACACGCAGGCCGGTGGCGTAGAGGGTCTCCAGCATCGCCCGGTCGCGCTGGCCGAGCGGCGTGCCGACCGGCGGGGCGGCGAGCAGCGTCTCGACCTGCGCCTCGCTGATCGGCTTCGGCAGCCGCGCCGGCCGCGCCGGGTTGGCGATGCGCCGCGTCGGGTCCTCGCCGACGCGCCGTTCGACGAGCAGCCAGCGGTAGTAGCGGCGCAGTGTCGACAGGTGGCGCATCTGCGAGGTGGTGCGCAGCGTGCGCGACAGTTCGGCGATGTAGCGCGTCACCGCCGCTTCGTCGGCGACGGCCACTCCCGGTTGGCCGGCCGCTGCCAGCCAGCGGGCGAACTGGGCGAGGTCGCTGCGGTAGCTGGCGAGCGAGGTCCGGGCGAGACCGTCCTCCAGCCAGACGGCGTCGCAGAAGGCGTCGATCTCGGCGGCATCGGCCGCCGCCAGCGGGGGTAGCGGCAAGGCGGCCGCTGCCGGCGGGCGGCCGCGCGGCGCGCTCATCGCTGTTCGTGCGCCAGCAGCCAGCGCTTGATGTCGAGCAGGAAGCCGCGGCCGTGGCGGTCGAAGCCGCCGAGGCCGCCGTTGGCGGCGACGACGCGGTGGCAGGGCACCACCAGCGGGAACGGGTTGGCGCCGCAGGCCTGGCCGACGGCGCGCGGGGCGTTGTGCAGGGCGCGGGCGACGTCGCCGTAGGTACGCGTCTCGCCGCACGGGATGGTCGCGATCTGCGCCCAGACGCGGCGCTGGAAGGCCGTGCCGGACGGCTTCAGTGGCAGGCCGAAGGCGAAGTCGGGATCGTCCAGCCAGGCCGCCAGCTGGCGTGCCGCTTCGCCGGCGAGCGGGGTACGCGCCGCCCGCGCCGCCTGCGGCGGCAGGAATTCGATCGCCTCGATCCAGTCGGCGCCGGCGCAGCGGATGCCGAGGGCGAAGCCGGGGGCGGCGACGATGGCGGCGTAGTCTTGCGTAGTCATGGGGGCTCCGGATCAGCGCACGGGGCAGGCACTCAGTTCGATCACCGCATTGTCGCCGATCCCGGGCAGCAGGTCAGCCAGCGGCCGGCAGCGGCCGTCGGCGCACAACTCGTAGCCGGCGGCGTGCGGCGAGTGCGTCAGCCGGACGCGCGCGTGCGTCGGGTGGGACGGGACGTAGCGCCAGACGCCGTCTTCGTGGCGGGCACCGGCGGGCGGCTCCATGCCGGCGCCGCTGCCGCGGATGCGCGCTTCGCGCAGTTCGAGCGCCGCGCCGGCGACGCGCCAGTCCTCTTCCCAGCGCGTTTTCTCGATCGAGTGCGTCCAGGACAGCGTGAAGCCGGTCAGCGGCAGCGCCGCGACGAGGCCGGCGGCGGCGAGGCACAGCCCGCTCATGCCCGCCGCGAGCGGAACAGGTGCCAGCCGACGAAGGCGGCGCTCATCGCGAAGCCGATCTCGTCGGTGAGCGGGATCGCGGCGACGAGCATGAAGGCGGCCGCTGCCGCGAAGGCCCGCTCGAACGGATTCAGCGGCGTGCGCAGGTAGCCGATCGCCGCGCCGCCCCACAGCGCGATCGCGATCAGCGCCTTGGCAACGACGTAGGCAACGCCGAGAACGGTCACATTGCCCTGCAGCATCAGCTGCGGGTCATAGACCGCCATGTATGGCACGACGAAGCCGGCGATCGCGATCTGCACCGCCTTGACGCCGATCTTCATCGCCGACTCCTTGGCGATCGAACTCGCTGCGAAGGCGGCGAGCGCTACCGGCGGCGTCAGGTCGGCCATGATGCCGAAGTAGAAGACGAACATGTGGCTGACGATCAGCGGTACCCCGAGCTTGAGCAGCGCCGGCGCGGCGATCGAACTGGTGATGATGTAGTTCGGGATGGTCGGGATGCCCATGCCGAGGATCAGGCAGACCAGCATCGTCAGCAGCAGCGACAGGAACAGGCTGTTCTCGCCGACCTGCAGGATGTAGCCGGCGAACGACGAGGCGGCGCCGGTCAGCGTCAGGATGCCGATGATGATGCCGACGATGGCACAGGCGACGCCGACCGGCAGCGCCTGCTTCGCGCCGTCGACCAGGCTCTGCTTCATCGTGTGCAGCGTCTGCCGGCCGCCCCTGACCGACAGGCAGACGGCGGCCAGCGCGCCGATCAGCGCGATGATGACGAGGATGCCGCCCTGCGTGAACAGCGCGGCCGCCAGCCCGACGGCGAGCCAGAAGACATAGCGGAAGGCGGTCGACGAGAGGCGTGCGGCGATCGCCGCGCCGAGGATCAGGATCGCCGTCAGCGACAGCCCGACCATGCCCGAGAACATCGGCGTGAAACCGGAGAAGAGCATCGCGACCAAGGCCGCGAGCGGCAGGATCAGGTACCAACTTTCCTTCAGCGCGCGCCACGGATTCGGGCACTGCTCCTTGGGCAGGCCGAGCAGGCTCTTGCGGCCGGCTTCGAGGTGCGTCATCCAGAAGGCGGTGACGTAGTAGAGGATCGCCGGGATCGCCGCCGCCTTGACGATCTCGGCGTAGGGTACGTTCAGGTTCTCGGCCATGATGAAGGCGACCGCGCCCATCACCGGCGGCATGATCTGGCCGCCCATCGACGCGGTTGCCTCGACCGCGCCGGCGAAGACGCCGGAGTAGCCGAAGCGCTTCATCAGCGGGATCGTGAACTGGCCGGTGGTCAGCACGTTGGCGACGCCGGAGCCGGAGATCGTGCCCATCAGCCCGGACGAGAGCACCGCCACCTTCGCCGGGCCGCCCTTGGTGTGGCCGACCAGGCCGAGCGCGAGGCTGTTGAACAGGTGGATCATGCCGGCGTGTTCGAGGAAGGCGCCGAACAGGATGAACAGGAAGATGTAGGTCGCCGAGACCAGCGTCGGGATGCCGTAGATGCCTTCGGTACCGAAGGCGAGCTGGTCGACGATCTGCGCGAAGGCATAGCCGCGGTGCGCGAGGTCGCCCGGCAGGTGCTGGCCGAACAGGCCGTAGGCGAGGAAGGCGAGGCAGACCAGCGGCAGCGCGAGGCCGAGGATGCGCCGCGCCGCCTCGAACAACAGCAGCACGACGACGCAGCCGACGGCGATGTCGGTCGTCGTCGGGTCGCCGGCGCGCTGGATCAGGTCGGCCTCGAACACCCACTGGTAGCACGCGAGGGCGAAGGCGGCGGCGGCGAATCCCCAGTCGTGCCAGGCGATGCCGCCGTGGCGCGCGCCGCGTTTCGTCGCTGGATAAAGCAGGAAGGTGAGCAGCAGCAGGAAACCGACGTGCAGCGAGCGCATCACCAGCGACGACAGCGGGTGGAAGGCGGCGACGACGAGCTGGTAGGTGGAGAAGCAGAGGGCGACGGCGACCACGGCCTTGAGCCCGAACCCCGACAGGGGCCGGGCCAGGCCGTGCTCGCTGAACTCCTCCGCCGCGCCGTGGGGCTGGGCGTGGCTCATGGGCGGCGCGCCTTACCTGAGCAGGCCGGCTTCGCGATAGTACTTCTCGGCGCCGGGGTGCAGCGGCAGCGGCATGTTCTTCGCTGCGTTCTCCTTCCTGATCGCCTTTGCCGCGGCGTGCGCGGCGACCATCTGGTCGAGGTTGTCGAACAGCGACCGGGTCATCGCGTACACCGTTTCCGCCGGCACGCCCTCGTGCGTCACCAGGAAATTCTGGATGGCGACGGTCGGCACCTCCTCGTTCTGCCCTTCATAGGTCTTCGCCGGGATCGTCCCCGGCTGGTAGGCCGGGTCGCCGACCTTGGCGACGACGTCAGCCGGCACCGGCACGACGACGATCTTGACCGCGGTGGCGAGGTCGCGCAGCGAGGCGACGCCGAGGCCGGCCGACTGCAGCGTGACGTCGAGCTGGCGGTTCTTCATCAGCTCGACCGACTCGCCGAAGGGCAGGTACTCGACCTTGGCGAAGTCCTTGTAGCTGAGGCCGGCCGCCTTGAGCACGGCGCGGGCGTTGAGCTCGGTGCCGGACTTCGGCGCGCCGACCGAGATGCGCTTGCCCTTGAGGTCGGCGAGCGACTTGATGCCGGAATCGGCGGCGGCGACGATCTGGATGTAGTTCGGGTAGACGCCGGCGACGCCGCGCAGCTTGTTCAGCGGTGCCTTGAAGCCGGCCTCGGCGTCGCCCTTCCAGGCGTCCGACAGCGAGTCGCCGAGCGTGAAGGCGATCTCGCCGCGGCCGGCCTGCAGCAGGTTGAGGTTCTCCGCCGAGGCCTTGGTCGCCTGCACCGAGGTCTTCGCGCCGGGAATGGCCTTGCCGTAGATCTGCGACAGCGCGACGCCGAGCGGGTAATAGACGCCGCTGGTGCCGCCGGTGAGGACGTTGATGAATTCCGCCGCGTGGCCGGCGGTGGCGCCGGCGGCGAGGGATACGACGAGCAGCAGTTGACGCAGCAGTCGGGACATCGGGGACTCCTTTCCTCTGGTGGTGGTGCTTCGTATGCGACGAGGCCCGTTCGCGACGGGCCCCGTTGTTTGTTGTTGTTGATGCCGATTATCGTTAGGTCAGCTGGCTTTGCCAAGCAAGCCCTGCTTCAGGTCGTTCTGCACCGGATCGTCGCCCAGCCAGACCTTGAGCAGCGCCGCGTAGAAGTCCTCGCCGGCGATCTCGCGGCCCCTGGGCTGGCCGTTGATCGTCAGCACGGTCCCCTTCTCCGGCAGCCAGTCGAAGACGATGCTGGAGCCGGCCTTGATCTCGCCGAGCGCGACGACGGTGTCGGCGAGCTGCTTGACGCGCTCCTTCAGCACCGCCTTCTCGGCATCGCTGCTGTTGTTGTTGATGCCCTTGCTGACGGCGCCGGCGAAGGTGTCGCCGTCGACGTCCTTGATCAGGCTGATGGCGATCCGCTTCGGCCCTTTGGCGGCGAGGATCGCCTTCGGATCGGCGGACTTCGCCGGCAGGTAGAGCGCCATCGCGTAGCGCTTGCCGAATTTGGAGCGGACGCCGGTACCATTGACCACCAGCTCGGCGTTGCCGAGCCTGAGCGCGTCGTCGAAGCGGAAGCCCTCGATCTCGACGGCGCCGGCGGTGCTGATCTGGAGGGTGGCGATGGCGGCAAGGGCCGCCAGGGTGGTACGTTTCATGCTGTCTCCTGAAGTTTGATGTCTTGAATTTTTGTGTTATCTGCCGATAGTGAAGGCAGATTCGGCAAGTTTGCCATATCGACCATACCGTACGGTAGGGGGATTTGCCGCGGCGAGGAGGGGTATGATTAAAGTTATAACGAATGACTTCGAGGGGTCATGCTAGAGAAGTTGATTTCCCGTTTCCGCAAGGAAGAGGACGACCATCCTCTTGCTTCCGAGAAACGCATCGCCGCGACGCTGGCCGAAATCCGCGTCGAAGAAGGCGAGGGGGCGGTCCTCGATGTCGACCATTGGCTGTCCGGCGCCGAGGATCTGGCGGCGCTGCTCGACGCGCCGGCCTTCCGCCGCGCCGTGGTCCGCCTCGACGAGTTCGTCCAGGCGCCGTTGCTGGCGACCTGGTCGACCTGGCTCGATCCGAAGCAGCGCCTGCACCTGAGCGCCAAGGTCTGGCAGACCCTGGTCGAGCACTACGCGGCCGCGGCGCAGGCCTATGCGCTGTGCCTGGCCGACCCGCAGCTCGCCGCGGACGAGGACAAGACCTTGCTGCCGCGCCTCGCTGCGCGCGCGATGCGGGCGCTGGTGCTGGAAAAGAAGATGCAGCGGCTGCGCTATCGCGCGCCGGATGGGGCGTGGTGGGACAAGGCCGGCCGGCTGCTGGCCTGGGCGCGCGAACGCGGTGCCAGCCAGGCGCAGGTCCCGGTCTATCCGGGCGAGGAGCCGAGCAGCGTCTGGCGCGAGTACTTGGTCGGCGTCTATCTCGAGCTGGCGCCGCTGGACGGTATGCCGCAGCCCCACATCGAGGTTGCCGACGCGCTGCTGCGCCGACATTCCGGGGCGCTCGTGGTGCGCGCGCAGCCGCTTGGCGGCGAGCTCTACTGCCTCGACCCGATGTCGCCACAGGGGCCGTTCCGCCGGGATCCGGCGCAGACCTACCCGCCGTCGGTCGGCTACGTCGGCTTCGACAGCCTGCGCGCGCAGATCGTCCGCGTCGTCTCGGTGCTGCGCGCCAACCGCGACAGCAGCGTGCCCGACTGGCTGGCCTATGCGCACCTGCCGCCGCTGTCGCTGCGGGACGCACTGCACCTGCTGGCGATGGCCTGGTCGGCACACGCGCCGCAACGCCGCCAGCAACGCAGCAACACCCGCGGCGAGGCGCGGGCGGTGTTCGGCTTCGGCCTGCTGCGGCGGATGGCGGCATGTTCGGCGCTGGCGCGCTCGGGGCGGCGGATCGACTACGACACCTATCTCGACATCATGCGGCGCAACCGCTTCGGTACTGCGGAGGGGGTCGCCAATGTCGAAGAGGTTGCGCCCGAGCCGGAAATTCCCGCCGATCCGCTCGACCTGCTGGCGCGGCTGGAGCCAGCCGGGCAGCAGATCGAGACCTGGCAGTTGCGCGATGTCAGCGACGGCGGCATCGGCGTGCAGCTGCCGCACCTGCTGGCCAAGCACGCCGTCGGGCGGCTGGTCGGCTACCGTCTGGCCGGCGAGGTGGACTGGCGGGCGGGGATCATCCGCCGGCTCCGGCGCGACACCTCGGGGCGTCTGCTGGCGGGGGTCGAGAAGCTGCCGGGAGTGCCGGTCTGCGCGCAGGTGAAGCCGCTGCAGAAGATAGACCGCGGGCCGTGGTCAGGAATGCGCGAGCTGACCGGGCACGGCTTCATCGATGCCGTCCTGCTGTCCGGCGCGCAGCAGGAATTGCTGCTGCCGAAAAGCACCTACGCCGAGGACGCCTGCTACCGCCTGGTCGTCGAAGGGCAGTCGCGCAACGTGCGGCTGGCCACGCTGCTCGGCGAGGGGGACGACTACGAGCGTGTCACCTTCGAGGAGATCGCGACGCCGGAGTAACCGACGCACGCATCGCGAGGCGAAGGGGGCGTGCCCTTGGGGCGCCTGAGCGAAGCCGGCGGCCTCAGCCGCGCACGTTGCCGTCGCCGAGCACGATCCATTTCTGGCTGGTCAGTCCTTCCAGGCCGACCGGGCCGCGCGCGTGAATCTTGTCGGTCGAGATGCCGATCTCGGCGCCCAGCCCGTACTCGAAACCGTCGGCGAAGCGCGTCGAGGCGTTGATCATCACCGACGACGAATCGACCTCGCGCAGGAAGCGCATCGCCGCCGTGTAGTTCTCGCTGACGATGGCGTCGGTATGGTGCGACGAGTACTGGTTGATGTGCGCGATCGCCTCGTCGAGTCCGCCGACCACCTTCACCGAGATGATCGGCGCGAGGAATTCGGTGTAGTAGTCCTCTTCCGTCGCCGCCTTCGCTTCCTTCACCAGCGCCTGCGTTTCGGCGCAGCCGCGGATCTCGACCCCCTTCGCCGTCAGCATCGCGGCGACCGGCGGCAGCAGTTCGGCGGCGCGCGAACGCGCGACGAGCAGCGATTCGGCGGTGTTGCAGGTGCCGTAGCGCTGCGTCTTGGCGTTTTCGACGATCTTCAGGGCCTTTGCCGCATCGGCGGCGTCGTCGAGGTAGACGTGGCAGTTGCCGTCGAGGTGCTGGATCATCGGCACCCGCGATTCGGCGAGCAGGCGCGAGATCAGTCCCTTGCCGCCGCGCGGCACGATCACGTCGACGAATTCGCGCATCGTGATCAGCTCGCCGACCGCGGCACGGTCGGTGGTGTCGATCACCTGCACGACGGTGTCCGGGAGCCCGGCCGCAGCGAGCCCCTCGCGCACGCAGGCGGCGATCGCGCGGTTGCTGCGGATCGCCTCCGAGCCGCCGCGCAGGATCGCCGCGTTGCCCGACTTCAGGCACAGCGCCGCGGCATCCGCCGTCACGTTCGGCCGTGCCTCGTAGATGATGCCGATGACGCCGAGCGGCACGCGCATCTTGCCGACCTGGATGCCGGACGGGCGGAACTTGACGTCGGCAATCTCGCCGACCGGGTCGGGCAGCGCGGCGACCTGCTCGACGCCCTCGGCCATCGCGGCGACCCCCTTCTCGGTGAGCGTCAGGCGGTCGAGCAGCGCCGGCTCGAGCCCGGCCGCGCGGGCGGCGGTGAGGTCCTCGCCGTTGGCGGCGAGCAGCGCCGCCGCATCACGGCGGATGGCGGCGGCGATCGCCACGAGGGCGCGGTTCTTCTGGTTGGTGTCGGCGCGGGCGGCGGCGCGCGAAGCGGCGCGCGCCTGGCGGCCGACGGTCTGCATGTACTGCTGGATGTCCATGGTCTTGCGTATTTTCAAGGTAAGACGGGGATTATAGCCGCCGCCCCTGTTAGAATCGCAACGGGAACTCTTTGCCGGGATTAAACTCTCACGCGAAAGTCGGAGAGTATCGAAGATGGAAAAGAAACTCATTCTCCCCACCGAAGTGAAGGTCTGCGCGACCTGTAGCTTCTGGGACGGGGAACGCCACGTGGACGAGGAACTCAGTCTGGTGGTCGTTGCCGAGGAATGCCAGGGCGAATGCCTGGTGCGCGAGACGCAGTGCGATGCCTTGCACGACGTCCGGGCGCTGCGCAACTGCGCCTGGGAATCCCTGGAAAACGACGAGCCGGTGGGCGACTCGGACGCGGCGCGTACCGGAACCTGAAATACCGTCGCGGGCTTGGGCTCAGCGGGCCGGAGCGGACAGCTTCAGGCCGAGGCGGAGGAATTCGTTCCAGACGTCGCCGCCGGCCAAGCCCTTGATCATGCGGTCCAGCCGTCCGGCCTGCGCCAGCGCATCGCGCGCCTGCTCCAGGCTGGTCCGGCCGACCGCCTTTTTCATCAAGCCCTGACGTAATCCCCAGACCCGCGCGTCGCGCAGCAGGCCGTCGAGCGGCTGTCCTTCGGCCAGGCCGCTGCGGATCTGCGCCAGCGCCCGCACTTCCTCGGTGATCGCCCACAGTACCAGCGGCGGCGCCTCGCCTTCCTGTTTCAGCCCGTCCAGCGTGCGCGCGAGGCGCGCGACGTCGCCGGCGAGCAGCGCTTCGCGCAGGCCGTCGAGGTCGAAGCGGGCGACGTTGAGCACCGCCTCGCTGACCTGCGCCAGCGTCAGCTGGCCTTTCGGATAAAGCAGGCCGAGCTTGCGGATTTCCTGCTGCGCGGCGAGCAGGTTGCCCTCGACGCGTTCGGCGATGAAGGCCAGCGCCTCGCGCTCGGCGCTCTGTTCCTGGCGGCGCAGGCGGTTGGCGATCCAGCCCGGCAGCTCGGCCAGCGTCGGCGCAACGAGCTTTACCGCAACGCCGGCGTTGCCGAGCGCGGTCAGCCACGCGGCCTTCTCCTCCTTCCAGTCGAGCGCCGGCAGCGTCACCAGCAGCACCGTGTCCGGGCCGCAGCGCGCGCAGTAGTCCTGCAGCGCGGCGCTGCCGTCGCGGCCGGGCTTGCCGGTCGGGATGCGCAGGTCGATCAGCTTCCTGCCGCCGAACAGCGACAGGTTGCCGGCGGACTGCAGCAGCTGGTTCCAGTCGAATCCGGCGAGCGCGGTGAGCACCTCGCGCTCGTCGAATCCCTGCCGGCGCGCGGCGGCGCGGATCGCGTCGGCGGCTTCGATGACCAGCAGCGGTTCGTCGCCCCAGGCGACGTAGACCGGCTTCAGCGCGCCGGCGAGGTGGGCGTCGAGCTGCTCGCCCTTGAGCAGCATGTCAGCGGATTTCCTGCGGGACGACCGGCTTGACGGCGGCCAGCCGGCGCAGCACCTGCTGCACCAGGTCGTTCTCCATGTCGCGCCAGAGGATCAGTTCTTCCTGCTCCTTGGCCAGCACCGCCGAGTCGTCGTAAGTCAGGTCGCGGGTCAGTTCGATGCCGGTGGTCGGCACCAGCTCGCGGCCCTTCGGGTCGACGACGCGGTAGGCGAAACGATAGCGCAGGCGCACTTCGCGCACGCGGCCGGCGGTGTTCAGCGACAGGATCTGCCGCTCGCGCAGGTCGGCGGTCTGCATGAAGCTACCCTGCGCCTCGTCGCGCGTGTCGACCAGGCGCGTGCCGCCGCCGGCGCGGATCTGCCGCTTCAGCCCGGCGCCGATCACCGAGGCGTCGGGCAGCGCGATGTGCAGGCTCTCGTACGGCAGCTGGTAGGCGCCGCGCAGCTGGAAGCCGCAGGCCGAGAGCTGCAGCGAAAGGGCCAGCGTCAGACAGGCGAGTACGGCGCGCATGCGGGTTTCCTCAGGCGACGATATTGACCAGGCGGCCCGGCACGACGACGACCTTCTTCGCCGGCTTGCCTTCCATGAACTTCTGCGCGGCCTCCGATGCCAATGCCAGCGCCTCGATCGCCGCCTTGTCGGCAGTGGCGGCCACCTTCAGGCTGCCGCGCAGCTTGCCGTTCACCTGCAGCATCAGCTCGATCTCGTCCTGGGTCAGCGCCGCGGCATCGGCCTTCGGGAAGGCCTGCGTGCCGGCGTCGAGGCCCGGGCGCAGTTCGGTGTAGAGCGTGTGACAGAGGTGCGGCACGATCGGGAAGAGCATCAGCGTCGCCGCTTCCAGCGCCTCCTGCTTGACCGCGCGCGCGGTGGCGTCGTCCGGCAACCTGGCGAAGGCGTTGAGCAGTTCCATGACCGCGGCAATCGCGGTGTTGAATTGCTTGCGCCGGCCGTAGTCGTCGGCCACCTTGCCGATGGTCTGGTGCAGCTGGCGGCGGAAGTCCTTCAGCGCGGCCGGCAGTTCGCCCCCCGAGAAAGCGGGAACGAGGCCCTGCGCGACGTGGTCGTGGGTCAGCTTCCACAGGCGCTTCAGGAAGCGGAAGGCGCCCTCGACGCCGGCGTCCGACCATTCCAGCGACTGGTCCGGGGGCGAGGCGAACATGATGAACAGGCGGGCGGTGTCGGCGCCGTACTGGTCGATCAGCGCCTGCGGGTCGACGCCGTTGTTCTTCGACTTCGACATCTTCTCGGTGCCGCCGATGATCACCGGCTGGCCGTCGGCCTTCAGCGTGGCGCCGGTCGGGCGGCCGCGCTCGTCGGTGGCGACGTCGACGTCGGCCGGATTGATCCACCGCTTCTTGCCGTCGCCGGCGTCGCGGTAGAAGGTCGGGGCGACGACCATGCCCTGCGTCAGCAGGTTGGCGAAGGGTTCGTCGAGCTTCAGCTCGCCCGACGGGAACCTGAACAGGCCGACGTCGCGCATCAGCTTGGTCCAGAAGCGCGAGTAGAGCAGGTGCAGGATCGCGTGCTCGATGCCGCCGATGTACTGGTCGATGCCGCCCTGGCACCAGTAGGCGAGGCGCTCGTCGACCATCGCCTGGTCGTTGTCCGGGCAGGCGTAGCGCAGGAAATACCAGGACGACTCGACGAAGGTGTCCATCGTGTCGGTCTCGCGCTTCGCGGCGCCGCCGCACTTCGGGCAGCTGCATTCGTAGAACTCGGGCATCCTGGCCAGCGGCGAACCGGCGCCGGTGATCTCGACGTTCTCCGGCAGCACGACCGGCAGCTGGTCGTCGGGCACCGGCACGTCGCCGCAGCTCGGGCAGTGGATGATCGGCACCGGGCAGCCCCAGTAGCGCTGGCGCGAGATGCCCCAGTCGCGCAGGCGGAACTGCACCTTCTTCTCGCCCAGGCCCTTGGCGGCGAGGTCGGCGGCGATCGCGTCGACCGCGGCCTCGTACGACAGGCCGTCGTACTTGCCGGAATTGACGCACTTGCCCTTCGTCTTGTCGCCGTACCACTCCTGCCAGCCGTCGAGGCTGAAGGTCTCGCCGTCGGCGGCGATGACCTGCTTGATCGCCAGCTTGTATTTCTTGGCGAACGCGAAGTCGCGCTCGTCGTGCGCCGGTACGGCCATCACCGCGCCTTCGCCGTAGCCCATCAGCACGTAGTTGCCGACCCAGACTTCGACTTTCTCGCCGGTCAGCGGGTGCTGCACGAAGATGCCGGTCGGCATGCCCTTCTTTTCCATCGTCGCCAGATCGGCCTCGGCGACGCCGCCCTGCTTGCATTCGTCGATGAAGGCAGCCAGTTCGGGATTGTTCTTCGCCGCGTGCGTCGCCAGCGGGTGCTCGGCGGCCACCGCACAGAAGGTGACGCCCATGATGGTGTCGGCGCGGGTGGTGAACACCCACAGCTTGTCGGGCAGGGGGGCGTCCCCCATCCCCGCCCCCGGCCCCTCCCCTTGAAGGGGCGGGGAGGTTTGTGCGGCTGCGCCGGAAAGTTGAACGGGGAAGGCGAAGCGTACGCCGGTGCTCTTGCCGATCCAGTTCTTCTGCATCAGCCGCACCTGCTCGGGCCAGCCCGGCAGCTGGTCGAGATCGGCGAGCAACTCCTCGGCGTAGGCGGTGATCTTCATGTAGTACATGGGGATCTCGCGCTTCTCGACCAGTGCGCCCGAGCGCCAGCCGCGGCCGTCGATGACCTGCTCGTTGGCGAGCACGGTGTGGTCGACCGGGTCCCAGTTCACGGTGCCGAGCTTCTTGTAGATCAGGCCCTTCTCGTAGAGGCGGGTGAACAGCCACTGCTCCCAGCGGTAGTACTGCGGCGTGCAGGTGGCGAGTTCGCGCTCCCAATCGATGGCGAAACCGAGCGACTTCAGCTGGGTCTTCATGTACTCGATGTTGGCGTAGGTCCACTTCGCCGGCGGCACGTTGTGCTGCATCGCCGCGTTCTCGGCCGGCATGCCGAAGGCGTCCCAGCCCATCGGCTGCAGCACGTTGTAGCCCTGCATCGTGTGGAAGCGCGACAGCACGTCGCCGATCGTGTAGTTGCGCACGTGGCCCATGTGCAGCTTGCCCGACGGGTAGGGGAACATCGACAGGCAGTAGTACTTGGGCTTGGAGAGATCCTCGACGGCCTTCGCGGCGGCGGTCTTCTCCCAGTGCGACTGGGCGGCGCGTTCTACTTCGGCGGGGCTGTATTTGTCCTGCATGACGGGGTCGGCGGAATTCTGGAAAACCGCCGATTATACGCGCATTTGCACCCCGCTCCGGTGCCGCCGGCGCCCGCCGGGGCGGCCTTTCCGGCGGACCCGGCCGCGTCCGGAGGTGCTGTTAGAATCCGTGCCTACTTTATCGGCGAGGGTGGCGATGCGTCTCGGGAATCGGGTGGTTCGTGGACTGGCAGCGTGGGCGCTGCTGGCGACAATGGGCGGCGCGCAGGCGGCGGCCTTCGTCGAGGTCGAGGCGGTGCAGCCGCCGGCGTGGGTCGAGCGCGGCGAGCGGCGCCTGCCGCTGGCCGCCGGCCAGCGCCTGCACAACCGCGACCGCATCGTCACCGGCGGCGATGCACGCGTCCTGCTGCGCCTGTCGGAAGGCAGCGCGGTCAAGCTCGGTGCCGATGCCAGTCTGCGTCTCGATGCGCTCGGCGAACGCGAGCCCGGGGTGTTCACCGCCGCCTTCGACGTCGCCAAGGGCGCCTTCCGCTTCACGACCGGCCTCTTCAGCCGCTACCAGGACCGGCGCGCGGTCAATGTCCGCGTCGCCACGGTCACCGCCGGCATCCGCGGCACCGACCTGTGGGGGAGTTCCGACGCCGAGCGCGATCTGGTCTGCCTGATCGAGGGGCGGATCACGGTCAGTCATCCGGACGCCGAGGCGGTAGCGATGAGCGAACCGATGAGCTTCTATGTCGTGCCGAAGGGGCAGGCGCCGCAGCCGGTGGCGGCGGTCGACCGCCGCCAGCTGGCGCAGTGGGCGCTGGAAACCGAACTGCGTCAGGCGGCGCCGCTCTTCCGCAAGGCCGGGCGCTGGCAAGTGCTCGCCGATGTCGCCGCGGGCGAGGGCGAGGCGCTCGCGCTCTACGACCGCTTGCGCGACGCTGGCTACCCGGTGCGCATCCGGCCGCAGCCGGACGGTCAGGGGGGGTACCGCTACGCGGTGTCGGTGCCGCAGCTCGCGTCGCGTGGCGACGCCGAGGCGTTGGCTACCCGTCTGCGGCAGGAGTTGGGGTTGGCAGCGGCGCGGGCCGGCCGCTGAGGCAGGGGGCGGGCCGGCGGAGCGGCCGGCCTGCGGGCGGTGCGGCGGGACGTCCGCCGCCGCCGCGGTCAGGCCGCTTTCTTCTGGGTATTGACGAAGTTTTCCCAGTTCTGCCGCCACAGGCGATAGGTGCTTTCGGCGGCGATCAGGCTGAGGCTGGCCATGCGCGCCTGATGGCGCCACATCCAGGTGACCGTTGCGCCGGTCAGCGGGCAACGGCCGGCTTCTTCCTCGACCAGGCTGACGAAGCGCTCGACCGAGAGGCGGAAGAAGTCGGAGCTGTCATGGTTGCCGACGATCAGGGCGGCTTCCCCGGCGGCGCGGCGCCACAGCTTGAGCGCCAGGTCCTCGCCGATTCCGGCGCGCTTGGCGATCCACGGCAGCATCTTGGGTGCTTTCATTTACGGTTCTCCTTTCAGTTGGCGGTTAGCCAAGCGTTACTGCCGCGCCTTGTGGGCGAGGTTTTGTGCAATGCAGCGTAATTGTACGCTAGTTTGTCTGACAAGCATTCTGAAAGTTCCACAATTGCTTGTCGACATGTTTTTGTGCATTGCCGAATAAAACGTGCCGACCGGGGTTCGGGTTGACTGCCGGCTATAATCCGCGCCGCCCCCACCGGAAACCTTGATCCATGTCTGATTTACTCGCGAATCTCAATCCGCCGCAGCTGTCCGCCGTCACGCTGCCGCCGCAGCATGCGCTGATCCTCGCCGGCGCCGGCAGCGGCAAGACGCGAGTGCTTACTACGCGTATCGCCTGGCTGCTGTCGACCGGGCAGGTCGGGCCGCAGGGCATCCTGGCGGTGACCTTCACGAACAAGGCGGCGAAGGAGATGCAGGCGCGGCTGTCGGCGATGCTGCCGGTGAATACCCGCGCGATGTGGATCGGCACCTTCCACGGCCTGTGCAACCGGCTGCTGCGCGCGCACCACAAGGAGGCCGGGCTGCCGGCGCTGTTCCAGATCCTCGATTCCGGCGACCAGCAGTCGGCGGTCAAGCGGCTGCTGAAGAACCTGAACGTCGACGACGAGAAGTTCCCGCCGCGCGAGCTGTGCCACTTCATCAACGCGCACAAGGAGCAGGGCATCCGCGCCGCGCAGGCCGAGGTCTACGACGACTACACGCGTCGCCGCGTCGAGCTCTACGCCGAGTACGAGGCGCAGTGCCAGCGCGAGGGGGTGGTCGACTTCGCCGAGCTGCTCCTGCGCACCTACGAGCTGCTCACGCGCAACGAGCCGCTGCGCCAGCACTACCAGCAGCGCTTCCGCCACATTCTGGTCGACGAGTTCCAGGACACCAACGTGCTGCAGTACAAGTGGCTGAAGCTCCTGGCCAACTACGGCGCCGACGACGGCGCCAAGCTCTTCGCGGTCGGCGACGACGACCAGTCGATCTACGCCTTCCGCGGCGCCGAGGTCGGCAACATGCGCGACTTCGAGCGCGAGTTCCGCGTGCAGAGCGTGATCCGTCTCGAGCAGAACTACCGCTCGCACGGCAACATCCTCGAAGCGGCGAACGCGATCATCAAGCACAACCGCGGCCGGCTCGGCAAGAACCTGTGGACCGACGCCGGCGCCGGCGAGCCGATCCGCGTCTTCGAGGGCTTCTCCGACCTCGACGAGGCGCGCTTCATCGTCGACGAATGCCGCGAGCTGATCCGCGACGGCATCTCGCGCAACCAGATCGCGCTGCTCTACCGCTCGAACGCGCAGTCGCGCGTGCTCGAACACCAGCTGTTCACCGCCGGCATCCCGTACCGCGTCTATGGCGGCCTGCGCTTCTTCGAGCGCCAGGAAATCAAGCACGCGCTCGCCTACCTGCGCCTGATCGCCAACCCGGACGACGACACGGCCTTCGCCCGCGTCGTCAATTTTCCGGCGCGCGGCATCGGCGCCCGCTCGCAGGAGAACCTGCAGGCGGCGGCGCACCAGGCCAATTCCTCACTCTACAACGCTGCCGCGTCGCTGACCGGCAAGGCCGGCGCCTCGGTCGGCGCCTTCGTCCGGCTGATCGAGGAGTTGCGCCGCGACACCGCCAGCCTGCCGCTCTCCGAGATGGTCGAGCACGTCATCGACAAGTCCGGCCTGCGCCAGCACTACCTCGGCGAGAAGGAAGGGCAGGAGCGCCTCGACAACCTCGACGAACTGGTCAACGCCGCGGTGAACTTCGTGCAGGAGGAGAGCGGCGGCGACCTCGCCGCGCGCGAGGAGGCCGGCGACCTCGCTGCCTTCCTGACCCACGCCTCGCTCGAAGCCGGCGAGCACCAGGCGCTGGAAGGCGACGAGGCCCTCCAGTTGATGACCGTGCATGCGGCGAAGGGCCTCGAGTTCGACATCGTCTTCCTGTCCGGCCTCGAGCAGGGGCTCTTCCCGCACGAGAACGCGGCGCAGGAGCGCGAGGGGCTGGAGGAGGAGCGCCGGCTGATGTACGTCGCGGTGACGCGCGCGCGGAAGCGTCTCTACCTCTCCTGGGCGCAGACGCGGATGCTGCACGGGCAGACGCGCTACTGCGTGGCGTCGTCGTTCTTCGACGAGATTCCCGAGGGTCTGCTGCGCCGGATCAATCCGGTCAGCAAGTCGGCCTACGAGGCGCCGCGCGCCAGCGGCGGCTGGGGCGGCGGCATGGGCGGCGGCCGGCCGGCGGCAGCGCCGGCCGCGGCCGGCCTGCCCGATGGCCTGCGCATCGGCATGAACGTGCAGCACGCCAAGTTCGGCTTCGGCGTCATCGTCGCCGCCGAGGGCCGCGGCGCCGACGCGCGCGTGCAGGTCAATTTCGGCGGCGCCGGCATGAAGTGGCTGGCGCTGGAGTACGCCAAGCTGACGCCGGCCTGAGCATCGGGCGTTTTCCCGCTTGTCCACGGAAGCGCTGGACAAGCCTGTGGAAAAGCTGTGGGCCGATGCCGCAACGGGTTGTCGCGACAGGATTTTCCGGCCTTGCCCAAAAAGCGGGCAGCGGCTAGGCTTTTCGCTTTACCCCGTGCCGGTCGCGAGCGGCCGGCGATCCCCCCGAGAGAAGACAACGGAGAACAATCATGACCCACGCCATCCGATTCCATCAGACCGGCGGCCCCGAAGTGCTGCGCTGGGAAACCGTCGACGTCGGCGAGCCCGGCCCCGGCCAGGCGCGCGTGCGCCACGCCGCAGTCGGCCTCAACTTCATCGACACCTACCACCGCACCGGCCTCTACCCGCTGCCGCTGCCGTCCGGCATCGGCCTCGAGGGCGCCGGCGTCGTCGAGGCGGTCGGCGAGGGCGTCGCCAACGTCAAGCCGGGCGACCGCGTCGCCTATGCCGGTGGCCCGGTCGGCGCTTACAGCGAGGCGCGCTGCATGCCGGCCGACCGCCTGCTGGTGCTGCCCGACGCGATCGACTTCCGCACCGGCGCGGCGATGATGCTGCAGGGCCTCACCTCGGCCTACCTGCTGCGCCGCACCTACCGCGTGCAGCCGGGCGACGCGGTGCTGATCCACGCCGCCGCCGGCGGCGTCGGCCTGATCGCCTGCCAGTGGGCGAAGGCGCTCGGCGCATTGGTGATCGGCACCACCTCGACCGAGGCCAAGGCCGAGCTTGCCCGGGCGCACGGCGCCGATCACGTGATCTTCTACAACCGCGAGGACGTCGCCAAGCGCGTGCGCGAGATCACCGGCGGCGAGGGCGTTGCCGTGGTCTACGACGGCGTCGGCAAGGACACCTTCATGGGCTCGCTCGACAGCCTGCGCACCTGCGGCATGATGGTCAGCTTCGGCAACGCCTCCGGCCCGGTGGCGCCGTTCGATCCGCTGTTGCTGTCGCAGAAGGGCTCGATCTTCATCACCCGGCCGACGCTGATGCACTACACGGCCAAGCGCGCCGACCTCGAGGCGCTCGGCGGCGAACTGTTCGACGTGGTCACCGCCGGCAAGGTGAGGATCGAGGTGAACCAGACCTACCCGCTCAGGGACGCGGCGCAGGCGCACATCGACCTCGAGGCGCGCAAGACGACGGGCAGCACCATCCTGCTGCCGTGACCGCCGTGGGCGCCACGTTGCGCAGCCGCCTGCTGTCGGTCCGCGACCTGCTGGCGACGGCGTGGCCGATCGTCCTCGTCGTCACGATCGGCTTCGTCGTCGCCTACCAGTTCGTCAAGCCGGCGCCGCCGAGCCGGCTGGCCATCGCCACCGGCAGCGAGTCCGGCGCCTACCATGCCTTCGCGCAGCGTTACGCGACGATCCTCGCCCGGAGCGGCGTCACGCTCGAGCTGAAACCGTCCGCCGGTTCGCTGGAGAGCATCGAGCGGCTGAAAAAAGGCGAGGTCGATGTCGCCTTCGTCCAGGGCGGCGTGCTGCCGGCGCCGGCCGAGGGCGACGCGGCAGACGACGGTTTGCGCCTGGCTTCGCTCGGCAGCATGTACTACGAGCCGGTGTGGGTGTTCTACCGCGGCGAGCAGCCGCTCGGCCGACTGCACGACCTGGCCGGCAAGCGGATCGCCGTCGGCGCCGAGGGCAGCGGCGTGCGCGGACTGGCGACGCAGCTGCTGGAAGCCAACGAGATCCTGCTCGACCGGAACCTGAAGCCGCTGGCCGGGCTCGAGGCCGCCGAGGCGCTGCAGCAGGGATGGGTCGACGCCGCCTTCGTCATCGCCGCGCCGGAGGCGCCGGTGGTGCAGGTGCTGCTGCGCTCGCCCGGCGTCCGCGTGATGAGCTTCGCGCAGGCCGACGCCTATACGCGGCGCTTCCCCTTCCTGACCCGCGTCACATTGCCGCGCGGCGTCGTCGATCTGGTCCGCGACCTGCCGCCACGCAGCACGACGCTGCTCGCCGCGACCGCCAACCTGGTGGTGAACGAGGATACCCACCCGGCGCTGGTGGCGCTGCTCCTGCAGGCGGCGAGCGAGGTTCACGGCAAGAGCGGCTTCTTCCAGAAGGGCGGCGAATTCCCGTCCTACCTCGACACCAGCTTCGAACTCTCGGACGACGCCGCGCGCTACTACAAGTCCGGCCCGCCCTTCCTGCAGCGCTACCTGCCGTTCTGGGCGGCGGTCTTCGTCGACCGCATGGTGGTCATGCTGCTGCCGCTCCTGGCGCTGCTGCTGCCGCTGTTGCGCGTGGCGCCGGCGATCTACACCTGGCGCGTGCGCTCGAAGATCTTCCGCCTCTACGGCGAGCTCAAGTTCCTCGAGAACGAGGTGCGCCACCACTACGCGGCGGAACGCCACGGCGAGTTCTTCGCGCGCCTCGACCGGATCGAGGAGGAAGCGAGCAACCGCAACGTGCCGCTGGGCTTCACCGACCTCGTCTATACGCTGCGCGAACACGTCAACCTCGTGCGCAAGCAGTTGCTGCGCTTCGAGCGGCAACAGGGAGAACAAGCGAAACCATGAAGACGATCCTCGTCGCCAACCCCAAGGGCGGTTCCGGCAAATCGACGCTCGCCACCAACCTCGCCGGCTATTTCGCCGCCGCCGGCCAGCGCGTGATGCTCGGCGACACCGACCGCCAGCAGTCCGCGCGCGACTGGCTCGGCCTGCGCTCGCGGCTGCTGCCGCCGATCGCCACCTGGGAGGTCGACCGCGAACGGCCGGCGCGGCCGCCCGCCGGCACCACGCACGCCGTGCTCGACACCCCGGCCGGCCTGCACGGCAAGCAGCTGGAGCGCGTGCTCAAGGTCGTCCATCGCGTGATCGTGCCGGTGCAGCCGTCGCTGTTCGACATCCTGGCCACGCGCAGCTTCCTCGAAAAGCTGCTGGAGGAAAAGGCGATCCGCAAGCAGCACACCTTCGTCGCCGTCGTCGGCATGCGCGTCGATGCGCGCACCCGCGCCGCCGCCGAGCTCGAGCGCTTCCTCGCCCAGTACGAACTGCCGGTGCTCGCCTACCTGCGCGATACGCAGCGCTACGTGCAGGTCGCCGCGCACGGCATGACCCTGTTCGACCTGACGCCGTCGCGCGTCGCGCAGGACCTCGAGCAGTGGCGGCCGATCATCGACTGGGCGGACGGGGCGTAGTCGCCGGGCGTGGCCGCGGCGATGATCGACCGATGAGCGTGATAGATCGATTGCGGCCGGTGCGCTGCACCGCCTGCGCCCATTACTTCGTCACGCACGACACGGGTTTCCCCCACGGCTGCCGCGCGATGGACTTCAAGAGCCGGCGCTTGCCGATGCTGGACGTGCAGGAGTCGTCCGGGCGGCCGTGCCTGTATTTTCAGGGGAAACGACGGGGGCTGGTGGGTGAGGGCTGGTGCCGGCCGGAAGCAGCGACTGACAGAGGGCGTTGAAAGCATACGCGCAAGGGTGCCAAGTGTATGCTCATGCCGTGGATGTCACCCATTCGGAAAAGGCAAATGACGCTATCGTTGATCCGCATTGCCCTCGGATGCTGCGCCGTCGTATTCGCTTCGCTCGCGTTTTCCGGCGAGCCAGGCGCCTCGAAGGCCAGGGCATTGGACCGGCCGGTCCTCGAGTTCCACCAGGGGCAGTATTTCCGGTGGTCCGCGCCCCGGGGCTGGGGCATGAACGAGACGACCAACGGCGTGGACCTTTTCGCGCCGGGCCGCGCGACCTTCGTTTCGAGTGCGCTCCTGGCGGGCGGTTTCGGCGACATGTCGCCGCCGCAGTTCCTGGCGATGACCCTGCGCCAGGTGAATCCGTCGGCACGCGTGACGCAGGCGCGGCGGCTCAGGGATCAGCCCGGAATCCTCGCCCCGTGGCGTGTCGAAGAGTATGAGATCGCCGCGACCTATCAGGGCATCCCGGTACGCATGAATGCCACGGTCGGCGTCAGCTCGGCCTATGGCCGCTATTACGCGACGATGACCCTTTACCAGTCGCCCGCCAGCACCTGGGAGCAGGTCAGGACCTGGCTGCCGGCGGTGGCGCACAGCATCGTCGTCACCAACCCGCGTCAGGTCGCCGGGGCTGACCGCGTCATGCTCCCGCGCAACAACCCGCTCGACAACTCGGGCCTGATCGAGTCGTGGCGTCAGAAGGGGCTGTCGGAAGATCGCATCTCGCAGGCGCGGCAGGAGGCGACGATGGGGTATGAACGCATGCACGATTCGCAGACGGGGCGCAATTACAACATGCCCTACGAGGCCTACGACGCGGCTGCGGGCGGCTATCGGAACCCCATGCGGCCGAACGAGTTGTTGCGCAAG
Source organism: Azospira restricta (assembly GCF_016858125.1). Classification (NCBI taxonomy): domain Bacteria; kingdom Pseudomonadati; phylum Pseudomonadota; class Betaproteobacteria; order Rhodocyclales; family Rhodocyclaceae; genus Azospira; species Azospira restricta. The sequence goes on along the minus strand of NZ_CP064781.1, from coordinate 126,437 downwards.
GCCGGCCCGGGGGAGTAGCGGGGCCGTCCGCCTGAGTAATGCGCTCAGCGCATTACGAAGAAGTACTCTTGGGGTGCGCCTGGGCGACGCGCTGCCCGCGTTGATTGCCTTGTCGGCCGCTGCCGCTCAGGCAACCCACGGCATTCCCGCGACCAGTCGCCATGCATTGCCGTAGGCGACCAGGTGGCGGGCGCGTTCGCTCAACACATCGAGGATCAGCGTCCGCTGGCGGAGAATGCTGTTCCGGTAGTGCTGCTCGACCGGCGGACGGTAGTCGCTCGCCGCGAGAAAGCGCTCCGGGTGCTTTTCGATCAGGGCGCGCCAGCGCGCGTCCAGCTGTCCATCCGTGAACAGCCGCGCATCGCGCTCGCCGGAGGGGCGGTAGACGTGCGCCGGGTCGGGAACCGCGAGGTCGAAGTGCAGCCCCGGAAAACGCTCGATCAGCGCGTCGACGCGTTCCGGGCCGAAGGCCGTCGCGCGGTCCGGGTAGCGGATCATCGCGAGATGGCACCAGATGACTTTCGCTTGCGGGTGGCGCGCGAGCATCGCCTCCAGCGCCGGCATCAGCCGGTCTTCGATTTCGTAGTGCAGCTGGAAGGCCACGCCGGTTTCCTCGCTCAGCCGGAACAGCGCCTGCCCGGCCGGCCCGTCGAGCGGTATCGAGATGTCGCGGAACGACTGTCCCGCCGCGACCTGCTCCGGCGACGGATAGTGGCGGAACTCGTGCTCGCCCATCATGAAGTAGCCGCCCGTCTGCAGGTCCTCCCGGACCCCGCTGACGAAGGCGAGCGGATCGGTCCACCAGCGCGGGAATTCGCCGCTGCTGGTCGTCGGGATGAAGTACTCGGGGTGGTCGCGATGCAGGTCCAGCGCCGGCTGGCCGGTTGCGGCGAAGGCCGGGGCGAACGCGATCTGCGCGACGTCGAGTTCGTCCATCCTGTCGATCATCAGCGCGACGTTGGTCTTGCCGGCAACGTAGGTCGCTTCGATGTCGATGATCGGCAGCCGCCCGCGCGCCAGTATCGCGCGGAGGCGGCGTTGCCAGGCGGCGAGGGTGCGCTGCCTGGCGGCGGCGCCGTCGGTCTGCCCGAACATCGTGGCGGGGAACGATAGCGCCAGCGCGAAGCCGGCGGCATGGCCAATAAATCTGCGTCGATTCACGATCGGGATTCCTTTCGCCGCCGGCGGCCGGCCGGGCGTGTCAGTTCGGGAACGTGGGGCGCTGCGGTGTTGCGTGCCGGAAATTATAGGGTCAAGGGATGCTGCGGCTCAGGCCACCAGCGCCTCGGCAAGCAGCGCCGCCCGCGTTTCCGGCCGGCACAGCCGCTCCCGGAACCACTGCAAGGCTTGGCCACGGTGGCTGCTGCACCACGCCAGATGCAATCCGATCGGCGGCCGCGGCTCGGCCGTTGCGCGGAGGACCAGGCGGCCGGCGGCGGCTTCGCGTTCGGCGAGCGCGCGCGGCAGGTGGCCGACGCCGAGGCCGGCGGCGTGCGCGGCGACCTTCGCGTCGAAGTCGGGAACGACCAGCGCGCGCTGGCCGGAGAGCAGGCCGGCGCTGCGCGCGGCGAGGCCGCGCGTGGTGTCGGCGAGGACCACCGCGCGGTGGCGGCGGATCTGCTCGGCGGGGATCGGCTCGGGTTCGGCGGCGAGCGGGTGCGTCGGCGCGATCGCGAAGACGAAGTCGACCTCGCCGAGCGGCGCCGTCGTCAGCCCGCCGCCCGGCGGCTGGTCGCCGGGTGCGCCGACGGCGAGGTCGGCGCGGCCGCCGAGCAGCGCGTCCCAGCAGCCGGCGAGGACTTCGCTGGACAGGCGGATCTCGGTGCCGTGGCCTGCGGCGTAGAAGGCCTCGATCAGCGGGTAGAGACGCTTCGCCGGGATCAGCGCGTCGACGGCGATGCGCAGCTCGGCCTCCCAGCCGCTCGCCACCTGCCGGGCGCGGCGTTCGAGGAAGGTCGCCGCCTCGAGCAGCGGCCGGCCGCCGTCGAGCAGGCTGCGGCCCGCTTCGGTGAGCACGGCGCGGCGGCCGACGCGCTCGAACAGCGGATAGCCGAGCTGTTCCTCGGCCTTGCCGACGGCGTGCGTCACCGCCGACGGCACGCGGTGCAGCGCCTGCGCCGCCGCGGCGAAGCTGCCGCGGCGCTCGATCGCGTCGAGCAACTGGAGGAGGTCCAGGGATATGTTCAATTCAATTCACCTTTTTCGTTAATTTATATCGCTGGAAGGTGGTTTGTCTCCTGTTTAAGCTGGCGCGAAGCGTGAGCGAAGTTGAATCGGCATCCTTTCATGGCCGGCATCGCGCGCGTTCCCCATCACGACCCCCTGGAGACCTCCCTCATGACCAAGATCGCCATTGCCTATCACAGCGGCTACGGCCACACCCAGCGCCAGGCCGAAGCCGTCCATGCCGGCGCCGCCGCGGTGGCCGGCGCCAGCGCCAAGCTCTACGCCGTCGACGCGCTCGACGATGCGCAATGGGCCGAACTCGACGCCGCCGACGCCATCGTCTTCGGTGCGCCGACTTACATGGGCAGTGCCTCGGCGAAGTTCAAGGAGTTCATGGACGCGAGCTCGAAGCGCTGGTTCACGCAGGCGTGGAAGGACAAGCTCGCCGCCGGCTTCACCACCTCGGCGTCGCAGTCCGGCGACAAGCTGGCGACGTTGCTGCAGATGATGGTCTTCGCCAACCAGCACGGCATGCTGTGGGCCGGCCTCGGCCTGATGCCCGGCAACAACAACTCGCAGGGCTCGGTGCACGACCTCAACCGGCTCGGCGGCTTCATAGGCGCGATGGCGCAGGCCAATGCCGACCAGGGCGCCGAGGCGATGCTGGAGAGCGACCTGAAGACCGCCACGCACCTCGGCGCGCGCGTCGCCGAGACGGCGGCGGCGCTGCGGCGCGGGCGCAACTGAGCGCCGCGGGCTCGCCTCGCCGCCCTGCGGAAGCGGCGGGCGGACCGGCGGCGGGCCTCGGTGCCCGCCGCTCGCGGTATAGTTCCGGCATCGCGGCCCGCGCCGGGCCTGCCGGGAGCCTTCTCATGTCCGCTTCGTACCACGATCTCAGCGTCCTGCTCGTCGAACCCTCGCCGGTGCAGGCGCGCATCATCCGCGACCAGCTCGCCGGCCTCGACGTCACGCGCGTCGAGGTCGTCGACAGCGGCGCGGCGGCGCTGGCGCGGTTGCGCGAGCGGCCGCCGTCGCTGACCGTCAGCGCCTTCTACCTGCCGGACATGACCGGCGTCGACCTGATCCATGCGCTGCGTGCCGAACCGGCGCTGGCCGACCAGCCCTTCGTGCTGATCTCCAGCGAGACGCGGCCGCAGGTGCTCAACCCGATCCGCCAGTCCGGCGCCTGCGCGCTGCTGCCGAAGCCGTTTTCGCCGGCACAGCTGGAAAAGGCGCTGCGCGCGGCGACGGACCTCATCGAGCCGCACGAGATGCTGGAGGTCGATGCCGACCTCGAGCGCCTGCGCGTGCTGCTGGTCGACGACAGCGCCAACTCCCGCCACTTCATCCGCCACGTGCTCGGCAACCTCGGCATCGAGGAGTTCATCGAGGCGGCGGACGGCAAGCAGGCGGTGGCGATCCTCGCCGACACGATGGTCGACCTGGTGATCACCGACTACAACATGCCGGAGATGGACGGCCGCGCGCTGGTCGAGTACATCCGCCAGCAGAGCTGGCAGAGCTCGGTACCGATCCTGATGGTGACCAGCGAGTCGAACATGAGCCGGCTGGCGGCGGTCGAGCAGGCCGGCGTCTCGGCGATCTGCGACAAGCCCTTCGAGCCGCAGACGATCAAGCGCCTGATCGAGCGGGCGCTGGCCGGCCGCGAGAGCTGAGCCGGCGCTGCCGCCGCCACCCGCTTGCGGCCGGAAATATCTTCGTTTTTGTTTTCAGGGGCTTGCCGCCGCGGCGTCAACTTGGCCGTCGGCGAGGCGACGCGAAGGGGTAAAATTCGCGGTCTATGTCCGACCCGCGCTTCGTCCACCTCCGCCTGCACAGCGAGTACTCCGTCACCGACGGCATCGTCCGCATCGATGACGCGGTCGCCCGCGCCGTCGCCGACGGCATGCCGGCGCTGGCGCTGACCGACCTCAACAATTTCTTCGGCCTGGTCAAGTTCTACACCGCGGCGCGCGGCAAGGGCGTCAAGCCGGTGCTTGGCGCCGACGTCTGGCTGACGCACGAGGCCGACCCCGACCGCCCGTCGCGCCTCTTGCTGCTGTGCAAGAACCGCAGCGGCTACCTGCAGCTGTGCGAGATTCTCACCCGTGCACAACTGGCGCCGCGTACCCGCGGCCGTGCCGAAGTGTCGCGGCTGATGCTGCAGGAAGTCGGCGTCGACGGCCTGATCGCGCTCTCCGGCGCGGCGCTGGGCGACGTCGGCGAGGCGCTGCTCGGCGGCAACCGGCCGCTCGCCGAGGGCCGCGCCAGGGCCTGGGCGGAGATGTTCCCGAACGCCTACTACCTTGAGGTGCAGCGCGCCGGCCATGCGCAGCAGGAGGCGCTGGTCGCCGCCACCGCCGACCTCGCCGCCGACCTCGGCCTGCCGCTGGTGGCGACGCACCCGATCCAGTTCCTCGACCGCGACGACTTCAAGGCGCACGAGGCGCGCGTCTGCATCGCCGAGGGCTACGTGCTCGGCGACACGCGCCGGCCGAAGCTGTTCACCGAGGAGCAGTACTTCAAGAGTTCGGCGGAGATGGCCGAGCTCTTCGCCGACCTGCCCGAGGCGCTCGAGAACTCGGTCGAGATCGCGCGCCGCTGCAACCTCGAGATCACGCTCGGCAAGAACTACCTGCCGCTGTTCCCGACCCCCGCGGGCGTCACCCTCGACGACCACCTCCGCAACGAGGCGGCGAAGGGGCTGGAAGTGCGCCTCGCGCAGCTCTTCCCCGACCCCGAGGTGCGCCAGCGCGAGCGCCCGGCCTACGACGCGCGGCTGAAGATCGAGACCGACACCATCGTGCAGATGGGCTTCCCCGGCTACTTCCTGATCGTTGCCGACTTCATCATGTGGGGCAAGAACAACGGCGTCCCGGTCGGTCCCGGCCGGGGTTCCGGCGCCGGCTCGCTGGTCGCCTACTCGCTCGGCATCACCGACCTCGACCCGCTGCAGTACGCGCTGCTGTTCGAGCGCTTCCTCAACCCGGAACGGGTGTCGATGCCCGACTTCGACATCGACTTCTGCCAGGACAACCGCTGGCGCGTCATCGAGTACGTGCGCGAGGCCTACGGCAAGGACGCGGTGTCGCAGATCGCCACCTTCGGCACGATGTCGTCGAAGGCGGTGATCCGCGACGTCGGCCGCGTGCTCGACATGCCGTACAACTTCTGCGACTCGCTCTCGAAGCTGATCCCGGTCGAGCAGAACAAGCCGCTGTCGTTGTCGAAGGCGCTCGAGGTCGAGCCGCAGCTGCGCGAGAAGATGGAGGCCGAGGAAGAGGTCAAGGAACTGTTCGAGCTCGCCGGCAAGCTCGAGGACCTGACCCGCAACGTCGGCATGCACGCCGGCGGCGTGCTCATCGCGCCAGGCAAGCTGACCGACTTCTGCCCGCTCTACTCGGCCGACGGCGGCGCCTCGGTGGTCTCGCAGTACGACAAGGACGACGTCGAGAAGGTCGGCCTGGTCAAGTTCGACTTCCTCGGCCTGCGCAACCTGACCATCATCGACCTCGCCGTGCGCTACGTCGAGCAGCTCACCGGCACGAAGCCCGACCTCAACGCGCTGCCCTTCACCGACCCGGCCGCCTACCAGATCCTGAAGGACGCCAATACGACGGCGATCTTCCAGGTCGAATCGGAAGGCATGAAGAAGCTCCTCAAGAAGCTGGCGCCCGACCGCTTCGAGGACATCATCGCCGTGCTCGCGCTCTACCGTCCCGGCCCGCTCGGCTCGGGGATGGTGGACGACTTCATCCTGCGCAAGAAGGGCCAGCAGAAGATCGATTATTTCCATCCGGATCTGCAGGCCTGCCTGGAACCGACCTACGGGGTCATCGTGTACCAGGAACAGGTGATGCAGATCTCGCAGATCATCGGCGGCTACACGCTGGGCGGCGCCGACATGCTGCGCCGGGCGATGGGCAAGAAGAAGCCCGAGGAGATGGCCAAGCACCGCGAGACCATCGCCGAGGGCGCGAGGAAGAAGGGCTACGATCCGGCGCTGGCCGAGCAGCTGTTCGACCTGATGACCAAGTTCGCGGAGTACGGCTTCAACAAGTCGCACACCGCCGCCTACGCCGTCGTCACCTACCACACCGCGTGGCTGAAGGCGCACCATTGCGCGGCCTTCATGGCGGCGACGATGTCCTCGGACATGGACAACACCGACACGGTGAAGATCTTCTACGAAGACACCGTGAAGAACGGCATCACCGTCCTCGGCCCGGACGTCAACGAATCCGACTACCGCTTCGTTCCGGTCGACGCCAGGACCATCCGCTACGGCCTCGGCGCGGTCAAGGGCACCGGCCAGCAGGCGGTCGACTGCATCCTCGAGGCGCGCAGGAGCGGCGGGCCGTTCGTCGACCTCTTCGATTTCTGCAAGCGCGTCGACAAGCGGCTGGTGAACCGGCGCACGATCGAGGCGCTGATCCGTGCCGGCGCCTTCGACGCGATCGACGCCAGGGACGGCGGTGAGGCGCACCGTGCGCGGCTGCTGGCCTCGGTCGGCATCGCCATGGAATGGGCCGAGCAGGCCGAGCGCAACGCGATGCAGGCCGGCCTCTTCGACATCGGGGCAGCGGCCGAGGAACACGCGCCGCAGTACGTCGAGGTGGCGCGCTGGAACGAGAAGCAGCGGCTGATGGAAGAGAAGATCGCGCTCGGCTTCTTCTTCTCCGGCCACCCGTTCAACGCGGTGAAGACCGAGGTCCGCCGTTTCGTGCGGCGCACGCTGGACAAGCTCGAGCCGTCGCGCGACCTGCAGCTGATGGCCGGGCTGGTGACGGCGACGCGCACCAAGCTCACCACGCGTGGCAAGATGGCCTTCGTCACGCTCGACGACGGGACTGCGCCGCAGGAGGTCGCCGTCTACAACGAGGTGCTAGACGCCGAGCGCGGCAAGATCCGCGAGGACGAGGTGCTGGTCGTCGAGGGCAAGGTGTCGAAGGACGATTTCGCCGGCGAGGGCAAGGTGCGCGTCACCGCCGAGCGCATCATGACGCTGGCCGACGCCCGCGGCCGCTTCGCGCGCGAGCTGCGCCTGTCGCTCAACGGCCAGGTCAGCAACGATCGCGCCGCCGCGCAGCGGCTGAAGACGCTGCTCGCCGCCTACACGCCGGGCGTCTGTCCGGTGCGGCTCGCCTACCGCAACGGCGAGGCGCAGTGCGAACTGGCGCTCGGCGACGGCGCCCGCGTCCGCCTCGAGGACGAACTGCTCAACGCGCTCGGCGAATGGCTGAGCGCGGAAGCGGTCGAAATCCGTTACCAATAACCCCTTTCGGAGACCGCCGATGCGCCGTTCGCTGATCCTCCTGCTCTGTTCGCTCCTGCTCGCCGCGTGCAGCAAGGTGAACATGGACAACTACAACCGCCTGAAAACCGGCCAGAGCTACGACGAGATCGTCGCCATCCTCGGCCAGCCGAGCCGCTGCGACGAGGTGATCGGCGTCCGCCAGTGCGTCTGGGGCGACGAGCAGCGCAACATCCGGGTCGGCTTCGTCGGCAACACCGCGCTGTCGATGGCGGCGAACAACCTGAAGTGAGCGCCGGAGGTGTCGTGCAAGTGCGCCTGATCGACCGGGACCTGCTCGACGCGGTCGCCGCCGACGCCGCGGCGCGGCCGCGCCGGCGCGCCAACCACAACTTCCACCCGGCCGACGATTTTCCGGCGCACCGGCTGCTCAACGCGATCGAGCCGGATTCCTACCTGCCGCCGCACCGCCACGTCGATCCGCTGAAGGACGAGACCATCCTCGTCCTGCGCGGCGAGCTGGGCGTGATCCGCTTCGACGACGCCGGTGCGGTCGCCGAGACCTGGCGGCTGGCTGCCGGCGGCGACCGGCTCGGCATCGACATCGCGCACGGCACCTGGCACACGGTCGTCGCGCTGGCGCCGGGGACGATCATCTTCGAGGCCAAGTCCGGCCCCTACCGGCCGCTCGCCTCGGCCGAGAAGGCGCCGTGGGCGCCGGCCGAGGGCGAACCCGCGGCCGTCGGCTACTGGCGGCAGCTGCAGGCGCTGTTTCCCGCTGCCTGAGCGATGTGCATTGCACATCGCGAAGAAATCCCCTTCGGCGGCGGCTGACCCCGGCCTTCCCTTCCTCCCCTGTCGCGCATGAAAAAAGGGCCGGGCCTTGCGGCCCGACCCTTGTGCTTGCCGCCGGCAACCCCCCGGCGCCGGCGCGGCACCCGATCGCCCCGGCAGCTTGCCGGGGCTGCGCGTACTGCGCTTAGAAGCGCCAGCCGAGGCCGACGCCGATCAGCAGCGGGTCGACCTTGACGCGGGAAACCTTGCCCAGGCCTTCCGCTTCGAGGTCGCTGCGCACGTAGGCCTTCTTCACGTCGAGGTTGAGGAACAGGTTCTTCGTCAGCTTGTAGTCGAAACCGACCTGCACCGCCGGGCCGAAGTAGTCGTTGTCGAGCTTCAGCTTGGCGACGCCGGGAACGCTCAGCTTGACAGCCGAGTAGTCGGAGTAGGTGATGCCGGCGCCGACGTACGGGCGGAAGTCGCCGTCCGGGTTGAAGTGCCACTGCGCGGTCAGCGTCGGCGGCAGCAGGTAGAAGCTGCCCGCCTTGAAGGCGCCGAGGGCGCTGCCCGTGACCTTGACGTCGTGCTTCTGCGGCACGGTCAGGATCAGTTCGGCGGCGATGTTCTTGGTGAAGAAGTAGCTGATGTCGAGCTCGGGAATGGTCTTGTTCTCGACGTGGATCGCGTTCGACGGCACGGCGAGCAGCGGAATCGCCGACGACTTGTTGGCGGTGTCGACGTGCACGGCGCGCACGCGGACGAGCCAGTTGCCTTCCGCGCTTTGCTGCGCGGCGGCGGGCAGGGCGGCGGCAAGCGCCGCCGAGAGGGCGAGAAGCTTCAGGCTGGAATGCATGGTGATCTCCCTGATCGGTTGGTTAATAAGTAATTTTGATTGCTAGGGAGGGTATAGCCCTACGCTCCGTAAGGTTTTGATCTAAGTCAACGGATTTTGATGTGCGGCAACATTTTTTGATTTTTGAGAGGTGGCGATCTATCACAACGTGTTGATCGGGAAAGGGTGTTGCAGATGTTGTGCTGCACCATCCGTCGCCGGAAGGTCGGCGCGCGGCGGGGAAACGGGAAGGGAAGCGGGGCCGGCCGCGCTCAGGCGAGCTGGCGGGTGAGCAGCGCGTCGAGGTCCTTGCCCGGCATCGGGCGGCCGAGCAGGTAGCCCTGCACGTCGTCGCAGCCGGCGTGCAGCAGCGCCGTGCGCTCGGCCTCGGTCTCGACCCCCTCGGCCAGCGTGTTGAGCCCGAGACGGCGGCCCATGCCGATCACCGCGCTGACGATCACTGCGGCGTCCGGCTTGCGGTCGATGTCGCGGACGAAGGACTGGTCGATCTTCAGCCGGTCGACGTTGAAACGCTTCAGGTAGGCGAGGTTGGAATAGCCGGTACCGAAGTCGTCGATCGCCAGCTTGATGCCGAGTTCCTTCAGCGCCGCCAGCATGTCGAGCACCGGCAGGTCGTCGCCCATCATCAGCGACTCGGTGATCTCCAGCTCCAGCGCGTGCGCCGGCAGCCCGCTGCGCGCCAGTACGTCGCGCACGCGGGCGACCATGTCGTCGCGGCGCAGCTGCACCGGCGAGACGTTCACCGCCACTGTCAGGTCGTGTCCCTGGCGCCGCCAGCGCGCCGCGGTGCGGCAGGCCTCCTCGAGGATCCAGGCGCCGAGCGGGATGATCAGGCCGTTGTCCTCGGCGACCGGGATGAAGCGCGCCGGCGAGATCAGTCCGCCGCCGTTGCGCCAGCGCACCAGCGCCTCGACCCCGGTCAGCCGCCCGTCGGCGAGCGACCATTGCGGCTGGAAGAAGAGCTCGAATTCGCCGAGGCGCAGCGCGTCGCGCAGCTTGCCGTCGAGCTCCAGGCGCTCGACCGCGCGCGCGTTCAGCTCGGCGGTGAAGAATCGGTAGCTGCCGCGCTCGCTCTCCTTGGCGTGGTACATCGCGAGGTCGGCCGCCTTCAGCAGCGCCGAGGTGGTGTGGCCGTCCTCGGGGAAGAGCGCGATGCCGATGCTGAACGAGGTGTGCACCAGCTGCTCGCCGACGTCGATCGGGTGCGCGAGCGCCTCCATGATCTTCTTCGCCGCGTGCGCGGCGTCGGTGGTCGTCTTCAGCTCGGGCAGCAGCACGATGAACTCGTCGCCGCCCTGGCGGCAGACGACGTCGGATTCGCGCAGGCAGCCGCGCAGCCGGTTGGCGACCTCGCGCAGCAGGCGGTCGCCGACCGCGTGGCCGAGCGAGTCGTTGACCGTCTTGAAGCGGTCGAGGTCGAGGAACAGCACGCCGACCTTGTTCTCGTTGCGGCGCGCGCGGCCGATTTCCTGCTCCAGCCGCTCGCGCAGCAGCGAGCGGTTGGGCAGCCCGGTCAGCGGGTCGTGGTGCGCCAGGTATTCGATGCGCGCCTGCGCCGCCTTGCGCTCGGTGATGTCGGAGAAGATCGCGACGTAGTGCGTGATCTCGCCGGCCGGGCTGCGCACCGCCGAGATGTTGAGCCACTCCGGGTAGATCTCGCCCGACTTGCGCCGGTTCCAGACCTCGCCCTGCCAGCCGCCGGTCGCCGCCATCTGCTGCCACATCGCCGCGTAGAAGGCGCGGTCGTGGCGGCCCGACTGCAGCAGGCGCGGGTTCTTGCCGAGCACCTCGGCCGGTGCGTAGCCGGTGACTTCACTGAAGGCGCGGTTCACCGAGACGAAGTTGCCGCGCGCGTCGGTCACCGCGATCGCCTCGCCGCTCTCGGCGAAGACCCGGGCCGACAGCCGCAGCTGCGACAGCGCCTGCTCCTGCAGGATGAGGTGGCCGATGTCGGCGGCGACGGTCTGCAGCACCTCGCTCTCGCCTTCCTCCCAGCGCCGCGGCTGGTGCGTGTCGCAGAACGCGATCAGCCCCCACAGCGCGCCGTCGAGGCGGATCGGCAGCGCGATCACCGAGGCGATGTTGCGCACGGCCAGCCACTCCCGTTCGCTATCGCCGGCTTCGTCGAAGGTGGTGGTGAACGGCCGGCCGGCGGTCAGCGCCGCGTGCCAGCGCGGCAGCGTGCGCTGCCAGTCGATGTTCAGCGTTTCCTGGCGGCCGAGAAAGGACTCGATGCCGTCGGCGCACCATTCATGGCGCAGGCTGGCGAGCGACGGGCCGCCGTCGCCGCCGGCATGCACCTCGATGAGGTTGCCGCGGTCGGCGCCGATCGCCGTGCCGACCAGGCGCAGCGTCTCCGGGATCGGGTTGTCGTCGCGCCGCGTCAGCAGCAGGCTGCCGGCGGCGGCGACCGCCTGCAGCAGCCGCTCGCGCCGGCGCAGCGCATTCTCGGTGTGCTTGCGCAGCGACAGGTCGGCGAGCCCGATGACCAGCCCGGCGCCGCCGATCTGCCGGTCGAAGATGTCGGCGGTGGACACCAGCACCGGTACGCCGCGGCCGTCGGCGCTGCGCCACAGGCCCTCGTTCTCCTCGCTGCCTTCGCCGTGCACCAGCAGCTGCTCGATGCGTTCGCCGTCCGGGTTGGCGCCGTGCAGCTCGCGCGCGCTCAGGTTGCTGCGCCGGATGCGCTGGTCGGGGCCGACGATCAGCAGTGCCAGCGGCGCCGTGTCGAAAACGCGGTCGACGAAGTCGCGCGAAACGCCGACTTCCTGCAGCCGGTCGAGCAACGTGTTGATGCCGGTGCCGAGCGCGGCGATCTCGTCGTCGTGCCTGCCCTGGTAGCGCTCGGCGACGTCCAGCGGCGCGTGCTTGGCGCGCATGACGAAGTCGAACAGCGCGCGCGTCGGGCCGACCAGCCGCGACGACAGGAAGACGAAGAACGCGCCCATCGCCAGCAGTGCGACGGCGATCGACGCCAGCTGCTGCTGCCGCGCCTGGGCGATGCGCCGCTGCGTCGCCGCGACGACCTCGTCGATGTCGCTGGCGAGGATGCCGACGAAGCGGCTCAGCTCGTCGGTCAGCGCTGCCGTCGAGAAGCGCAGGTTGGCGAGGTCGGCCTCGGTCGCCCGCCCGCTGCGCGGGCTGTCGGCGAGCAGCGACAGCGCCGAACTGGTGACGTGGCGGAAGCTGTTGCCGATGCGCCCGTGGTGCGCCAGCGTCTGCGCGTAGTTCGGGCCGTCGGCCGGCAGCGCGCGCAGCTGCATGCCGAGCGCCTCGTGCGCGTCGAAGAACGCGGCCGCCTGCGCGCCGGCCTCGTAGAGCAAGGCCTCGTCGCGCTCGAAGCTCGCCTGGTACACCATGCGCATCATGTCGACGACGATCTGGCGCAGCTTCTCGGCACGCTGTTCGGCGAGCAGGTTGGGGATCAGGCTCTTCTCGAGGAACTGCTGGTCGGCGCGCAGGTTGTGCAGGTTGAGCAGCGCGCCGACGGCGATGAACAGGCACAGCGCCGAGAAGAACGCCCACAGGCGGGTGCGCAGCGACTGCGCGCGGGAGCGGGCGGTGGCGCTCATGGCGCGGCCGCCGGTGCGAAGCCGTGGCGGACGAACAGGTCGTCGCCGAGCGGTCCGCCGAGCGCGCCTTCGAGCAGCGCCTGCGTCCGCGTCGGCGCCGTACTGCGCCGCTTCACCAGCAGCAGCGGGCGGCACAGCGGGTAATGGCTGCCGACGCAGAACTGCGCGCTCGGCGTGAAGCCGCCGAGGCGCACCGCCTTGATGCCGAGGCCGCGCTGCCGCGCGCGTTCGTAGGCGCCGGCCGAGACGTAGCCGATCGCCTGCGGGTCGGCGGTGACGTAGAGCACCACCGCCAGGTTGGAGTTGAGTTCGACGATGCCGGCGCTGACCGCGCGGCCGACGCCGAAGGCGGAGTCGAGCACCGTGCGCGTGCCGTTGCCGGGGCCGCGCGTGACCGGCACGATGGCGCCGCCGTTGCCGGCGCCGATCTGGTTCCAGTCGGTCACCTCGCGCGCGAAGATCGCCCGCACCGTCGCCGCGTCGATCTTGTCCAGCGGGTTGCGCTCGTGGACGACCAGCAGCAGGCTGTCATGGCCGACGACGCGGCCGTCGAGCAGGCGCGACTCGGCTTCGCTGAGCGGCCGCGCGACCAGCGCCGCGTCGACCCGGCCGGCGGTCAGCTGCTCCAGCGCGACTTCGCTGCCGGCGATGCCGAGCGCCAGCCGGCCGCCCTGGCGGTGCACCGTCTCGACGACCTCGGCGGCGAGCGACGCCAGCGTCGGCGAGGCGGCCAGGCGCAGCCCGCCGCGCTCCTCCGCCGGCGCGGTGGCGGTCGCCGCCGTCAGCGCCGACAGGAGGAGCAGGGCGAGCCAGCGGAGGGGGCGAAGCGCCATGGCATATGCGGAGAAAATGTTTCCGCATTGTGTAATTGCGCCAATCGGTGGGCTTTGATTTCGGTCAATCCGGTTCCCCGGATGGCAAATCCGGCGCGCAAAAAAGCCGCCCGCAGGCGGCTTGTCCGGAGCGCCGGGGACCGATCAGAGCGCCTCGGCGTTCTCCGCCAGGTAGCGGGCGACGCCGTCGGGGGAGGCGGTCATCCCCTTCTTGCCCTTCTGCCAGCCGGCCGGGCAGACCTCGCCGTGCTCCTCGGTGAACTGCAGCGCGTCGACCATGCGCAGCATCTCGTCGACGTTGCGGCCGAGCGGCAGGTCGTTGACCACCTGGTGGCGGACGACGCCATTCCGGTCGATCAGGAAGGAGCCGCGGAAGGCGACGCCGGCCGCGGCGAACTCGACGTCGTAGGCGCGGCAGATCTCGTGCTTGATGTCGGCGACCAGCGGGTAGCGGACCTGGCCGATGCCGCCCTTGTCGACCGGGGTGTTCTTCCAGGCGAGGTGGGTGAATTCGGAGTCGATCGAGACGCCGATGACTTCGACGCCGCGCTTCTTGAACTCGTCGAGGCGATGGTCGAAGGCGATCAGCTCGGACGGGCAGACGAAGGTGAAGTCGAGCGGGTAGAAGAACATCGCCACGTACTTGCCCTGATAGTCCGACAGCTTCAGGGGCTTCATCTCGTTGTTGCCGAAGACCGCGGTAGCGGTGAAATCGGGGGCTTGTTTTCCGACCAGGACGGCCATTCTTTTCTCCTTGATTGGGGTTGTTGCGGGGGCGCCAGCATACTGCGAATTCCCGTCGCCGGGAAAGCGCCGGCTATGCCGTGGGCAACTGTACGAAATCGGTCAGCGCCGGGTCGGCGGCAGTCGCCTCCGTCTCGACGGCGCTGACCCGCGCCGCCGGCGGACCGCGGTGTGCCCAGGCGACGAGCGCCGCAACCGCCGCCGCCTCGCCCTGCGCCAGCGCCTCGACGCTGCCGTCGCGGCGGTTGCGCACCCAGCCGACGAGCCCCAGCGCCTGCGCCTCGGCGCACAGCGACCAGCGGAAGCCGACGCCCTGGACGACGCCATAGACGCGCAGCCGGCGCGTTTCGCGGGCGGGGGCGGGGGGCGGCTGCGTGCTCATATCGGGGGTTCCTTCGCCGGGGGGCCGGGTGCTGGCATAATCGTCGGACATCAAAAGGATAACCGCAAGGAGGAGACACGGCATGCGAGGGCTCGGGTAGCGTCGGTGCTGAAAACCCTGTTACTGCTGCCCCTGTCCGGTGCCCTGCTGGTCGCCCTGCTGCCGGCGCGCCGCCCGGCGCTGATCCGCGGCGTCGCCCTGGCCGCCGCCCTGTTCACCCTGGCCTGTGCGCTGTGGGTCGCCGCCGGCTTCGACAGCGGCAACGCCGGCCAGCAGTTCTTCGAGACGCGGCCGTGGAACCCGCGCGTCGGCTCCAGCTTCGCCCTGGGCGTCGACGGCATCTCGCTGCCGATGCTGCTGCTGGCGACGCTGCTCTGCGTCGTCGCCGTCCTCGCCTCGGGGGCGCTCAGGAAGGGCGCCCGCCTCTACTTCTCGCTGCTGCTGGTGCTCGAATCGGCGATGCTCGGCGTCTTCCTGGCGCGCGACTGGTCGCTGTTCTACGTCTTCTGGGAACTGACGCTGATCCCGCTGTTCTTCCTGATCGACCGCATGGGCGGCGCCCAGCGCCACCGCGCGGCGCTCAACTTCGTGCTGTATACGCTGGGCGGCTCGGTGTTCATGCTGGTCGCGCTGCTGCTGCTCTACGACGCCGCGCCCGGCCACAGCTTCGCGATGGCCGACATGGCCGAGGGCGGGCGCAGCCTGCCGCCGGCGACGCAGCTGTTGATCTTCGCCGGCCTGTTCATCGGCTTCGGCGTCAAGATGCCGGTCTTCCCGCTGCACGGCTGGCTGCCGCTGGCGCACGTCGAGGCGCCGAGCCCGGTCTCCATCCTGCTCTCCGGCGTGCTGCTGAAGATGGGCAGCTACGGGCTGATCCGCGCCGCCGGGACGCTGCCGGCGGCGGTGCTGGCGCTGCAGGACGCGCTCGCCGCGCTGGCGCTGGTCTCGCTCATCTACGGCAGCGTGCTCGCCTGGCGGCAGAGCGACCTGAAGCGGCTGGTCGCCTACTCGTCGGTCGCGCACATGGGCGTCGTGCTGCTCGGCATCGCCGCGCTCAACGTCACCGGGCTGGCCGGCGCCGTCTACCAGATGACCGCGCACGGCCTTGCCGCGGCGCTGCTGTTCCTGCTCGTCGGCATCCTCTACCAGCGCACGCAGACGCGCCAGCTCGACGAGATCGGCGCGCTGCCGGCGCAGGCGCCGCGGCTGGCGGCGCTGCTCGCCTTCGCCTTCCTCGCCGGCGCCGGGCTGCCGGCCGGCGCCGGCTTCGTCGCCGAACTGCACGTGCTGATCGGCGCCTTCGGCCGCTGGCAGGGCTGGGTCGCGCTGCTGTCGCTGGCCGTGCTGATCAGCGCCGCCTACGCGCTGCGCGTCGTCGGCCGCCTGTGCCTGGGCGGCCGCCCGCACGCGGCGACGCTCGCCGACCTCGGTCCCGGCGAAGGGCTGGCCGCCGGCACGCTGGCCGCGGGCATCCTTGTCGCCGGCCTGTGGCCGGCGCCGCTGCTGGCCGTTTCGGCGGCCTCGCTGCGCGAGCTCGCGCGCCTGTTCGGCGGCTGACATGGCACGGACTGCGCCCAGCCTGCCGCCGCCGCTCCCGGGAGGTGCGCGATGAGCGGCAGCGGGCACGCGCTGCGCGAGCGCCTCGCCGGCTGGATCGAGCACCTCGAGCACGTGCTGCCGGCGCAGGCGCCGATCCGCAACTTCGTGCACCACAACACGCTGCACGGGCTGCAGCACCTGCCGTTCCCGGAGGCGCTGGCGGAGGCGGCACGCCTCACCGGCGCCCGGCCGTGGGCCGAGGCGGCGCAGTGCCGCGCCTGGCTGGCCGCCGGCCGCATCGCGCCGGCCGACCTCGACGCCGCCTTCGCCGCGGCGCTGCCGGCGCCCGACGCGCCGGTGCCGGGCTGGCCGGCGCTGACGCGGCGGGCGGTGCTGCACGAAGCCTTCCGCGACGACCTGTCGCCGCCGTCGGCGGCACGCATCGCCTGGCTGCAGGACGAGGGCGCGCTGCTGCGCCGCCGCCCGCACCTGTCGCCGGCAGCGGCCGCGCGGCTGCGTGCCGCCGGCGACGAGACGGCGGCGCTGCGCGCGCTGTGGGCGGCGGCCGATGCGCTGCTCGGCACCGCGACGCCGGCGCCAGCCGGCGACGACGTCCGCTTCGCCGCCTTCTTCCCGCCGCCGGCGGTCCCGGCCGAATGGCGGCAGGCGGTGCGCGGGCTGTGGCACGAACTCGCGTCGCGGGTCGGCCGCGAGTGGACGCTGGCGGCGCTGCTCGCCCGGCTGACCGGCGAGGACGTGCTGGAGACGGTGCGGCCGCTGCTGATCCGCCAGCTCGCCGCGCACCTCGACCTCGGCGTCGCCGGCTGGCGCAACCCGGCGCGCGCCGGCGGCTTCTACGCCGCGTGGCGCGCCAGCGCCGGCGTCGACTGGGGCTGGGAGCTGGCCGAACTGGTCGCCGCGCGCGACGAGATCGCGGCGCTGCCGGACGACCCGGTGGACGTCATCGCCCGCGAACTGATCCACCTCGGCCCGAACGAGACCCACTGGGGCGACTACCTGCAGCGGCTGGCGCTCGACCTGCCCGGCTGGTCCGGCATGTTCCTGTGGCGCGACCGGCACGGCGGCGCCGGCGAGCCGGCGCCGGTGGCGATGGCCGACTACCTCGCCGTCCGCCTCGTGCTCGAGCGCCTGTGCTGCGAGGACCTGGTGCGCCGCACCTGGGGGCTGCCGCTGTTCCTCTCCGAGCTCGGCGATCATTTCCTGACCCACCCGGCCGAGCTGTGGGTGCGCCACGCGCGCTTTTCCGGCGGCTTGAGCGAGGCCGACGCGCAGGCTGCGCAGCGGCTGATCGACGGCGAGGCGGCATCGGCACACGACTGGGAGCAGCTGGCCGAGCGCGCCAGCGCGGCGCCGGCGGCGGCCGCCGCGTCCGACCGGCGCTGGCCGCTGTTCGTCCTCGCCCAGCGCCTCGGCATCGACGCCGCGGCGCTGGCCGCCGCCGGCCGCGCCGGCGCCGAGGCGCTGCTGGCCGCCGCCGACCTCGACCCCGACCGCCGCGGCTACGTCTGGCTGCTCGCCTACGAGGAAAACTACCGGCGGCAGATCTACGCCGCGCTCGCCGCCAACCACGGGCGCCGCACGGCCGGCGGCGGGCGCGCCGCGGCGCAGCTGGTGTTCTGCATGGACGACCGCGAGGAGGGGACGCGGCGGCATCTGGAGGAGGTCAATCCGGCGCTGCAGACCTTCGGCGCCGCCGGCTTCTTCGGCGTGCCGATGTGGTGGCGCGGGCTCGACGACGCGGCGCCGACGGCACTGTGCCCGGTGGTGGTGACGCCGGCGAACGAAGTGCGCGAGTTGCCGCGCGCCGGGGCCGAAGCGCTCGCCGACGCGCACGCGCGGCGCCGTTCGCTGCGCCTCGAATGGCAGCAGCGCCTGCACGGGGCGACGCGCGACGGCCTGTTCGCCGCGCCGCTGCTGACCGCGCTGGCGGCGCCGCTGGCGGCCGGTGCGCTGGCGCTGCAGGCGCTGGCGCCGACGACGCTGGGGCGTTGGCAGCAGCGCTGGCGCGAGGGCTTCGACGGCACGGTGCCGACGCGGCTGGCGCTGACGGCCGCCGACGCGGCCGCCGCGCCGCCGCGCGCCGGCTTCACCGACGAAGAGCAGGTCGCGCGCGTCGCCGGCTTCCTGGTCAGCATCGGGCTGACCCGGGACTTCGCGCCGCTGGTCGTCATCGTCGGCCACGGCTCGAACAGCGCCAACAACCCGCACCTCGCCGCCTACGACTGCGGCGCCTGCTCCGGCCGCCACGGCGGGCCGAACGCGCGCGCCTTGGCGGCGATGGCCAACCGGCCGGAAGTGCGCGCCGGCCTCGCTGCGCGCGGCCTCCGTATCCCCGACGACTGCCATTTCCTCGGCGCCGAGCACAACACCGGCGACGAGACGCTCGCCTGGTTCGACGCCGACCTGCTGCCGGAGCGCCACCGCGAGCGCTTCGCCGCGCTCTGCGGCGATCTCGCCGAGGCGCTCGCGCGGCACGCGGTCGAGCGCTGCCGGCGCTTCGCCTCGGCGCCGCCGGCACCGGCGCCGGCGCAGGCGCTCGCGCACCTCGCCGGCCGCCGCCACGACTGGTCGCAGGCGCGCCCCGAACTCGGCCACGCCACCGTCGCCGCCGCCTTCATCGGCCGCCGTGCGATGAGCCGCGGCGCCTTCTTCGACCGCCGCGTCTTCCTGATTTCCTACGACCCGGACGGCGACGCCGACGGCGCCGTGCTCGAGGCGATCCTGCTCGCCGCCGGCCCGGTCGGCGCCGGCATTGCGCTCGAGTACTACTTCTCGACCGTCGACAACCTGCGCTTCGGCTGCGGCAGCAAGATCGCGCACAACCTCGCCGGCCTCGTCGGCGTCATGGACGGCACCGCCTCCGACCTGCGCACCGGGCTGCCGCGGCAGATGATCGAGATCCACGAGCCGATGCGCCTGCTGGTCGTCCTCGAGCAGACGCGCGAGACGGTCGCCGCGATCTACGCGCGGCAGCCGCCGCTCGCCGAGCTGATCGGCAACGGCTGGATCAACGTCGCGGTGCAGGAGCCGGCGAGCGGTGCGCTGTTCTCGTTCGACCCGGTGCGCGGCTGGCTGCCGTGGCACGGCGACGGCGCGCCGGTGCCGCGCGCGCCCTCGTCGGCGGCCTGGCTGGGCGACCACCGCGAGCCGCTGCCGCCGGCGCTGCTGGAGCCGGCGCCATGAGCGTCGCCGTCGAACTGCTCGCGCAATGGGCCGGCCTCGTCTGGCTGGCGCCGGCGCTGCCGCTGGCGGCGGCGCTGCTGATCGCGCTGCGCCAGCTGCAGGGTGTCGCCGGCGATGCCGGCGAGGGACCGACCGCCGCGCTCGCCCGCGGTGCCGCGCTCGGCGCGCTGCTGCTGCTCGCCGCGCTCGGCACCGTCGCGCTGGTGGCCGGTGCGCCGGGGCAGGTCGTGCTCGGCGACTGGTTCGGCGCTCCCGGCATCGCCGTGCCGATCTCCTTCACGCTCGACGCGCCGGCGCTCGGCAGCGGCCTGCTGGTCGCCTTCGTCGGTTGGGCGACGGTCGCCTTCTCGATCAACTACCTGCACCGCGAGCCCGGCTTCCACCGCTTCTTCCTCGGCCTCGAGCTGTTCCTCGGTGGCATGCTGCTGATCGTGCTCGCCGGCAACGCGGTGCTCGCCTTCGTCGGCTGGGAGCTGTGCGGCTTCGCCTCGTGGCTGCTGATCGGCTTCGCCGACGAGCGGCCGCAGGCCACCGGCAACGCGCTGTTCGCCTTCGTCGCCAACCGCATCGGCGACGCCGGCTTCCTGCTGTCGATCGGCCTCGCCTACTGGTGGCTCGGCTCGGTCGAATGGCCGGCACTGGCCGGCGGCGCGCTGCCGGAGACGGTGAAGGCGCGCATGCTGGCGCTCGGCCTGGTCGTCGCCGCGCTGGCGAAGTCGGCGCAGCTGCCGTTCACGCCGTGGCTGGCGCGCGCGCTGGAGGGGCCGACGCCGTCGTCGGCGGTGTTCTACGGCGCGCTGCTGGTGCATGCCGGCGTCTTCCTGCTGATCCGCTGCAACCCGCTGCTGCAGCAGGTGCCGGACATGGCGGCGGCAGTGGCGCTGGCCGGCGCGGCGAGCGCCCTCTACGGCTGGCTGTGCGGACGCGCCGCGAGCGACGTGAAGACGGCGCTGGCCTTCGCGACGGTGACCCAGGTCGGGCTGATGGTGCTCGCCTGCGGCCTCGGCTGGACCACGCTCGCCGCCTGGCACCTGGCGCTGCACGCGCTGTGGCGCGCCTACCAGTTCCTGCTCGCGCCGTCCTACCTGCAGCTGGCGCCGCGGCCGGCGGCGCTGCCGGCGCCGCTGGCCGCCAGCATGCCGCTCTACACCGCGGCGCTGCAGCGTTTCTGGCTCGACGCGCTGGCGCGCACGCTGCTGCAGCGGCCGACGCTGGCGCTCGGGCGCGACGTGCGCGCGCTCGACGTGCGCGTCATCGAGCGCCTGCTCGGTACGCCGGACGAGGCGCACGGGCCGGCCGCCGGCCTCGCCGGGCGTGCGCTGACGCAACTCTCCAACCTGCTGCAGCGCTTCGAGACGCGGCTGGTGCTGCACGGCGGCGGCGACGCGCTGCGCCATCTGCAGCGCGCCGGCGAGGTGCTGAAGGCGCTCGAGGGGCTGCTCGAGCAGCCGCGCTACCTGATGCTGATGGTGATGGCGACCTTCGCGGTGATCCTATGACCCCCGTCCTGCTCGAAGAACTGCACTGGACCCGGCATGCCGGCCTGCCGCTGCTGGCGCTGCTGCAGCTGCTGCCGCTGGCCGGCGCCGTCGTGCTGCACGCGCTGCGCCGCCGGCCGTGGGCGGTGGCGCTGGCGCGCGGCGTCTTCCTCGGCGAGCTGCTGCTCGCGGTGCTGCTCTACCGCGGCCTCGACGCGAGCTCGGCGGCGCTGCAGTTCGCCGAGCGCGCCGACTGGCTGGCCTATCACGCCGGCGCCGACGGCGTCACCGCGCTGTTCGTGCTGGTCGCAGCGCTGATCGGCCTGCTGCTGTCGCTCTACGAGCCGGCGCGCGAGAGGATGCCGCATGCCTCGCTGCTGGTCGTGATCCTGCTCGCGCAGGCGGCGCTGATGACCATGCTGGTCACCGTGAACCTGCTGTGGTTCGCCGCCGCCTCGGCCTTCGAGCTGGCGCTGGTCGCCTACCTGCTGCGCGTGTGGGCGGCCGGCGACGCCGGCGACCTCGCCTTCTCGCGTTTCCTGCAGTACCAGGGCTTCGGCTGGCTGCTCTTCGCCGGCGGCGTGCTGGTGCTCGGCTGGGGGCACGCCGACGCCACCGGCGGCCTGTGGAGCTTCGACCTGTTCGACCTGGCGCTGACGCCGCCGCTCGGCAGGTTCCAGTCGGCCGCCTTCTTCCTGCTCTTCTACGGGCTCGCCGTGCGCACGCCGCTGTTCCCGCTGCACGGCTGGCTGCCGGACATGGCGCAGCACGGCACGATCGCGATCGCGCCGACGCTGATGCTCGGGATCAAGGTCGGCATCTACGGCATGCTGCGTTACGTGCTGCCGCTGACGCCGGACGCGGTGCTCGCCTGGCAGCCCTACGTGGTCGCCTTCGCCGGTGCCGGCGTCTTCTTCACCGCGGCGCTGGCGCTCTTGCAGACCAACCTGCGCCGCCTGCTCGGCTTCGCCGTGGTCAGCCACACCAGCCTGATCGTGATCGGCCTGTTCACGCTGCATCCGCTCGGCGTGCAGGGCGCGCTGCTGCTCGCCGTTAACTTCGGCTTCGCGGTGACCGTGCTGCTCTTGATGGTCGCCTTCGTCTTCAAGCGCACCCATACCGCCGAGCTGGCCGAGCTGGGCGGGCTGTTCGAGCGCATTCCGTTCATCGCCATCGCCTTCCTGATCGGCGGCTTCTCGATCGTCGGCATGCCTGGCACGCCCGGCTTCGACGCCGCGCACCTGGTGCTGGAGGCGGCGATCGAGCGCTTCGGCGCGCTGCCGACGGTGGCCACCGCGCTCGGCAACGTCGCCGCCGCCGGCTTCCTGCTGTGGGCCTTCCAGCGCGCCTTCCTGGCGCCGGCGCCGGACGGCGGCGAGCGCACCGCGGCGGAGCGCGTGCGGCCGATGGAGTACCTGCTCGGCGGGCTGACGCTGTTCGTGCTGCTGGCCGCGGGTTTCCTGCCCGAGCCCTGGCTGCAGCTGACCGAGGCGGCGACGCAGGCGGCCGCCGCGCGCTTCGGAGGCGGCTGAGATGGCGGCGGGCGCCTTCCCGATCCTCAGCCTGCTACTGGCGCTGCCCTTCGCCGGCGCCGCCGGCTGCCTGCTGCTCGCCCGCGGCGGCGGCGCGCGCGCGCTGGCGATCGCCGCCGCCGGCGCGACGCTGCTCGCGGCGCTCGCCGCGGTCGGCCTGTTCGATCCGGCTCGCGGCGATTTCCAGCTGCTCGAGGAGCGGCTGTGGATCCCGGGCATCGGCGTGCATTACCGGGTCGGCGTCGACGGCCTGTCGCTGTTCTTCCTGCCGACGACGGCGCTGCTCTTCGCCGCCGCGATCGTCGCCGGCGCGCGCGCGCCGCGCCCGGCGCCGGGCTTCCACTACGCGCTGCTGTTGCTGCTGGAGGGCGCCACGCTGGGCGTCTTCTGCGCGCTCGACACGCTGCTCTTCTTCGTCTTCTGGGAGTTCGCGCTGCTGCCGCTGTACTTCCTGATCGGGCTGTGGGGGCTGGGCGCCGCCGGTCGTGCGGCGGCGGCACGCTACTTCCTGATCATGCTTGCCGGCGGCGTGCCGTTGCTCTTCGCGCTGCTGCTGCTCGCCGCCGCCAGCGGCCTCGGCTTCGACCTGCCGGCGCTGCTCGCGCTCGCCCCCGACGCGCTGCCGCGCGGCGTGCAGTTGGCGGTGTTCCTGCTGCTGCTGATCGGCCTCGGCGTCAAGGTGCCGTTCGTGCCGCTGCACACCTGGCTGCCGTCGCTGGCGCTGGGCGCCCCGGCGACGGTGACGGCGCTGCTGGTCGGCCTCAAGCTCGGCGCCTACGGCCTGCTGCGGCTGGCGCTGCCGCTGTCGCCGCTGGTCGCGCGCGAGCTGCACTGGCTGCTTGCCGGGCTGGGCACGCTGGCGATCCTCTACGGCGCGGTGGCGGCGCTGGCGCAGAGCAACCTGCGCGGCGCGCTGGCCTACGGCAGCGTTTCGCACGTCGGGCTGGCGGTGCTCGGGCTGGCCTCGTTCTCGGTCGCCGGCGTGCAGGGCACGGTGCTGCTGCTGCTCGGCTTCGCGCTCGCCACCGGCGGCAGCTTCCTGCTGCTCGCCGCGCTGCAGCGGCGGCTCGGCGGCAGCGACCTGGCGCGGCTGTCCGGGCTGCGCCGGCGCATGCCGCGGCTGGCCGGGCTGCTGCTGCTGTTCGGGCTGGCGGGGATGGGGATGCCGGGGACCAGCGGCTTCCCGGCGGAATTCCTGATTCTCGTCGCGGCGCTGCCGGCGCACAGCGGCGCCGCGCTGGCCGCGCTGTTCGGCCTGGTGGTGGCCGCCGCCGCCTTCCTGGCGCCGTACCGCAGCGCCTTCTTCGGGCCGCTGCGGCCGGGGCCGGCGGACGAGGCCGACGATCTGACGCGGCGCGAGTTCGCCGTCGCGCTGCTGTTCGCGCTGCTGCTGGTCGGCTTCGGCCTGTGGCCGTCGTGGTTGCTCGAAGCGATCCGCCCGGCGGCGGAGCTGTGGGTGGCGCGCCTGTCCTGAGCGGCGGGCAGCTCAGCCGGCGTCGCCGTCGCCGCGCGTGCGCGCCGGGCCGGTCAGCCAGTCCGGCAGCTCGCGGCCTTCGGCGTTGTCGATGATGTACTGGCGGATCAGCTTGCGCACCACCTGCGACGGCGTCAGGTCGTGCGCCGCGCAGATCTCCTCGAAGATCTTCTTCTTGCGCGGGTCGATCAGGATGGTCAGTCTGGCAGTCCGGTTTTCCATGCATGTGCTCCGTGTTGCGGCGCGCGGACGCGGAGGGCGCGCGCGTGGCCGCATTGTAATTGAATTTGAATCAAATTCAAATTGCAGGCAAACGCGTTTTAAATAGAATAGCAGTCGGTTTAGTGTGTTGCGTACTAGCCCGGTCTGTTTTCCGCCTGCCGCACGCCTTGCGCGGCAGCCCCGGCGACAGGTCTTCGCGCCCCGCCCCGCGGGGCGGTTTTTTTTGTCCGCATTGTCCGCGCTGCGCGGCGGAGGTCCCGGTGGGTCTCGACCTGATGCTCCTGGCGACGATCATTCCGGCGGTGATCGTCATCGTCGCCATCCTTTCGCGCCGTCGCCGCGACGAACACGAGGACGACGATCCGTCCGACCGACTGCACTGACGCCGCTCAGCCGGCGTCGAGCTGCTCCAGCCGGCGCGAGCGCCAGTCGAGGACCGCGGTGCGCAGGTGCATGCCGCGCGCCAGCGCCGGGTGGCGGGCGGCGATCACGCCGGCCGAGAACTCGGCGAGAAAGCGCGACTTCAGCTCGGCGCGCGCACGATCGACGCCGACTTCCTCGTACGGCACCGACGCGAGCAGCAGGAAGCCGTCGCCGGGAATGCGCCGGTCGCGCATGTTGCCGGCGATGATGCCGGCGGCCGTCGCCACCGGCTCGGCCAGCTCCGGGCTGTAGGGGCCGACGATCAGCGCCAGGTTCGGCATGTGCAGGAAGTCGAAGCCGCGGCCGACGCAGATCATCCACTCGCGGTGCTCGGTTTCGGCCGCGCGCGGCGTGCGCCGGACCTCGGCGACGTGGCGCAGGTTGCCGGCGAGCAGCGGCAGCAGGTCGGCGCGCACTTGCTCCGGCATGTCCGGCAGCAGCGCCGCCAGCCGCGGCGCGAGCGCGGCCTCCTCGTCGGCGCCGAGCGTCGCCAGGTCGAGCACGGCCTCGCCGTCGCCGTGCACCAGCAGCGCATCCTCGTCGGTCTCGAAGCCGCAGACCAGCGGATAGACCGTGCCGTGCGCCTGCCCGAACACCGTCGCCACCTGCTGCCGGATGCGGCGGGTATGCGCCCGCGCGGCGTCGGTGTCGTAGTCGAAGCCGGCGCAGCCGCGCGCCTTGCTGCCGCGCGAGAAGTGGTAGGTGACGACCAGCAGCACCCGGCGGCCTTCGCGGATGCGGCGCTGCACGTAGCCGGCGAGTACCTCGCCGAGGTGCGGCCAGCCGAGGTCGAAGATGCCGCCGAGGTTGCGGAAGGGCTGGATGATGCCGAGCGGGGTCTGCGTCGCGACCGGGATGTTGATGCGGCCGTCCATGCACTTGAGCACGGCGATCGCGGTCGGGTGCTGCGCCAGGTAGCGCTCGCGCGCCAGCCAGTTCTCCGGGCTGCAGAAGCGTTCCGAGTAGTCGCCGGCGCGCTCGAGGAGCCAGTCGATGCGTTCGCCGATCGGCTTGGCGTGGATGTCCATGCGGCGTTCCTTCCCCGGGGCGGTTCCCGGCGATTCTAGCTCGCCTCGTCGTCGCCGGTCAGGTGCGGCTGCTTCAGCATCTCGCGCAGGATGTTGCCGGCGGCCCAGATCATGATCGCGGCGCCGGCCGCCAGCACGACCGCGGCTTCGCCGCCGGTGCCGGGGAAGCTCTTGAACATCCGGCCCGGCCCGTAGATGAAATGGATCAGGCCGAGCGACAGCAGCAGCATGCCGACCACGTCGACCAGCGCCCAGAGAAAGATGCGCAGCGTCAGCTGCGGCTTGATGCGCGGCTTCTTCTTGCCGAACACGCTCATTTGACGCGCATCCCCGGCTGCGCGCCGGAATCCGGCGACAGGATGTAGAGGCCGCCGTTCTTGTCGTCGGCGTTCGACGCGGCGAGCACCATGCCCTCGCTCATGCCGAACTTCATCTTGCGCGGTGCCAGGTTGGCGACCATCACCGTCAGCCGCCCGACCAGCGCCGCCGGATCGTAGGCCGACTTGATGCCGGCGAAGACCTGGCGCGGTTTCTCCTCGCCGATGTCGAGCGACAGGCGGATCAGCTTCTCGGCTCCTTCGACGTGGCCGGCGTCGACGATCTTCGCGACGCGCAGGTCGACCTTCATGAAATCGTCGATGGTGATGTGCGGGCCGCTTTCAGCGGCAGCGGCGGCAGCGGCCACGGCGTTCTCCTGTTTCTCGGCGTGTTTCTGCGGGGCGGGGGCGGGCGTCGCATTTGCCACCGCTCCCAGCGATTCCTTGTTGGCCTCGACCAGCGCGACGACCTGCTTCGGGTCGATGCGCGTCATCAGGTGGCTGTAGGCGTTGATCGCGTGGCCGGCGGGCAGCGCGGCGATGGCGTCGGTCCAGGTCAGCGGCTGGATGCCGAGGAAGCCCTCGACCGCCTCGGCGACCTTCGGCAGCACCGGCTTCAGGTACAGCGTGAGCAGGCGGAAGGCCTCGATCGCCTCCGAGCAGGCGGCGTGCAGCTCGGCCTCCTTGCCGTCCTGCTTGGCCAGCTCCCACGGCTTGCGGTCATTGACCACCACGTTGGCGGCATCGGCCAGCGCCATCACTTCGCGCAGCGCGCGGCCGAAGTCGCGGTCCTCGTAGGCGGCGGCGATGCTGTCGGCGGCCTCGCGCAGCGGCTGCAGCCAGGCGGCGTCGGTGTGGCCGAGCCTGCCGTCGAACTTCTTGCTGATGAAGCCGGCGCAACGGCTGGCGATGTTCACGTACTTGCCGACCAGGTCGGAATTGACGCGCGCGACGAAGTCGTCGAGGTTGAGGTCGATGTCCTCCATCGTGCCGTTCAGCTTGGCCGCGTAGTAGTAGCGCAGCCATTCCGGGTTGAGCCCGGTCTTCAGGTAGCTCTCGGCGGTGATGAAGGTGCCGCGCGACTTCGACATCTTGGCGCCGTCCACGGTCAGGAAGCCGTGCGCGAAGATCTTGGTCGGCGTGCGGTAGCCGGCGTGCTCCAGCTCGGCCGGCCAGAACAGCGCGTGGAAGTAGAGGATGTCCTTGCCGATGAAGTGGTACAGCTCGGTCGACGAATCGGGCTTGAAGTACTCGTTGAAGTCGAGGCCACGTTTTTCGCACAGGTTCTTGAACGAACCCATGTAGCCGATCGGCGCGTCCATCCAGACGTAGAAGTACTTGCCCGGCGCCTCCGGGATCTCGAAGCCGAAGTACGGCGCGTCGCGCGAGATGTCCCAGTCGGTCAGCTTGTTCTCGCCCTCGGCGCCGAGCCATTCCTGCATCTTGTTCGAGGCTTCCGCCTGCAGGCGGCCGGCCTCGCGCGTCCACCGGCGCAGGAAGGCCTGGCATTTGGCGTCGGAGAGCTTGAAGAAGTAGTGGTCCGAGTTGCGCAGCTCCGGCTTGGCGCCGGACACCGCCGAGTACGGGTTCTTCAGCTCGTTCGGCGTGTAGGCGGCGCCGCATACCTCGCAGTTGTCGCCGTACTGGTCCTTGGCCGAGCACTTCGGGCACTCGCCCTTGATGAAGCGGTCGGGCAGGAACATCTGCTTGACCGGGTCGTAGTACTGCTCGATCGTGCGCACCTCGATCAGCCCGGCCGCCTTCAGCTTGCCGTAGATGTCCTCGGCGCAGGCGCGCGTCTCCGGCGAGTGCGTCGAATAGTAGTTGTCGAAGCCGACGTGGAAGCCGGCGAAATCGCGCGAATGCTCGCCATGCACGCGCTCGATCAGCGCCTCCGGCGTGATCCCCTCCTTCTCCGCGCGCAGCATGATCGGCGTGCCGTGCGTGTCGTCGGCGCAGACGTACCAGCACTCGTTGCCGCGCATCTTCTGGAAGCGCACCCAGACGTCGGTCTGGATGTACTCGACGAGGTGGCCGAGGTGGATGGCGCCGTTGGCGTAGGGCAGGGCGGAGGTGACGAGGATCTTGCGGGGCATGGGAGGTGCTGCCGGAGTGGGGAAAGGCGCAATTCTAGCAAAGGCCATCGGACGCCCTGACCCAATCACCGACATTTCGGTTAGAATCACCCGATACTGTACAAAATTACTCAAGTATTTCCTGGAGCGAGAATAAATGGCAGTCACCGTCGAGGCCGTCAAGGCCGCCCTGCAGGGCCTCATCGATCCCAATACGCAGAAGGACTATGTCGCCGGCAAGTCGGCGAAGAACATCAAGGTCGATGGCGACGACGTGTCGTTCGACATCGAGCTGGGCTATCCGGCCAACTCGCAGATCGACGGCATCCGCAAGCAGGTGATCGGCGCGGTCAAGGCGCTTCCGGGCGTCGGCAACGTCAGCGCCAACGTCTATGTGAAGATCGTCTCGCACGCGGTGCAGCGCGGCCTGAAGCCGCTGCCGGGGGTGAAGAACATCATCGCCGTGGCCTCGGGCAAGGGCGGCGTCGGCAAGAGCACGACCGCGGTGAACCTGGCGCTGGCGCTGGCCCAGGAAGGCGCGCGCGTCGGCATCCTGGACGCCGACATCTACGGTCCGTCGCAGCCGCAGATGCTGGGGCTCGCCGGCCAGCAGCCGGAGTCGCGCGACGGCAAGTCGATGGAGCCGCTCGTGGCCTACGGCGTGCAGGCGATGTCGATCGGCTTCCTGATCGACGTCGAGATGCCGATGGTCTGGCGCGGCCCGATGGTCGTGCAGGCGCTGGAGCAGATGCTCAACGACACCAACTGGCAGGACCTCGACTACCTCGTCGTCGACATGCCGCCGGGCACCGGCGACACGCAGCTGACGCTGGCGCAGAAGGTGCCGGTGACCGGCGCGGTGATCGTCACCACGCCGCAGGACATCGCGCTGATCGACGCGCGCAAGGGCCTGAAGATGTTCGAGA
This sequence comes from Azospira restricta, assembly GCF_016858125.1. Taxonomy (NCBI): domain Bacteria; kingdom Pseudomonadati; phylum Pseudomonadota; class Betaproteobacteria; order Rhodocyclales; family Rhodocyclaceae; genus Azospira; species Azospira restricta. The sequence goes on along the minus strand of NZ_CP064781.1, from coordinate 97,638 downwards.
AGGTGAGCGTGCCGATCATCGGCCTGGTCGAGAACATGAGCATCCACGTCTGCTCGAACTGCGGCCACGCCGAGCACATCTTCGGCACCGGCGGCGGCGAGGCGATGTGCAAGGACTACAACGTCGAGTTCCTCGGCGCGCTGCCGCTCGAGCTGAACATCCGCGAGATGGCCGATTCGGGCAAGCCGACGGTGGTCGGCGCGCCGGACTCGAAGGCCGCCGACATCTACCGGACGATCGCCCGCCGCGTCGCGGTCAAGGTCGGCGAGACGGCCAAGGACATGTCGGCCAAGTTCCCGACCATCGTCGTGCAGAACACCTGAGCGCTCCGCGTTGCGGCGCCCGCCCGCCGGCGGGGGCCGCAGTCCCGCGCGCTGCTGCGCTAAGCCACTGATTTCCCTGGCGTAAAAATCTCCCCGCCGGGGGGGTTCTGCCGATAAAATAGCCGCCTTTATTTTCCCGGCACACGGAACCCGCCCCATGGCCATCAAATCCGACAAGTGGATCCGCCGCATGGCGGAAGAGCACAAGATGATCTCGCCCTTCGCGCCCGAGCTGGTGCGCGAGGTGAACGGGCAGAAGATCGTCTCCTACGGCACGTCGAGCTACGGTTACGACATCCGCTGCGCCGACGAATTCCGGGTGTTCACGAACATCAACTCGACCATCGTCGATCCGAAGGCCTTCGATCCGAACTCCTTCGTCGAGGTCTCCGGCAAGGGCTACTGCGTGATCCCGCCGAACTCCTTCGCGCTGGCGCGCACCGTCGAGTACTTCCGCATCCCGCGCTCGGTGCTGACCGTGTGCCTCGGCAAGAGCACCTATGCGCGCTGCGGCATCATCGTGAACGTGACGCCGTTCGAGCCCGAGTGGGAAGGCTACGTGACGCTCGAGTTCTCGAACACGACGCCGCTGCCGGCCAAGATCTACGCCGGCGAGGGCTGCGCGCAGGTGCTGTTCTTCGAGTCCGACGAGATCTGCGAGACCTCGTACAAGGACCGCGGCGGCAAGTACCAGGGTCAGGTCGGCGTCACGCTGCCGAAGATCTGACGGCGCCGCCGAAACAATCGCCTTCGCGTAACAACTTTGTCTTAATCTGTGACCCGCTCCGGCGGGTCGCCGTCTTTTGAGGAACAGCCATGCGCTTCCACTTCCCGGTCATCATCATCGACGAGGACTTCCGTTCGGAAAACGCCTCCGGCCTCGGCATCCGCGCGCTGGCCGAGGCCATCGAGCAGGAGGGCATGGAGGTGCTCGGCGTCACCAGCTACGGCGACCTGACCTCGTTCGCGCAGCAGCAGTCGCGCGCCTCGTGCTTCATCCTGTCGATCGACGACGAGGAGCTCGCCAACGAGCCGGAGGAGACGCTCGCCGAGCTGCGTGCCTTCGTCGAGGAGATCCGCTACAAGAACGCCGAGATCCCGATCTTCCTGCACGGCGAGACGCGCACCTCGCGCCACATCCCGAACGACATCCTGCGCGAGCTGCACGGCTTCATCCACATGTTCGAGGACACGCCGGAGTTCATCGCCAGGAACGTCGTGCGCGAGGCGAAGTCCTACCTCGACTCGCTGCCGCCGCCGTTCTTCCGCGCGCTGACGCACTACGCCGCCGACGGCTCGTACTCGTGGCACTGCCCCGGCCACTCCGGCGGCGTCGCCTTCCTGAAGAGCCCGGTCGGCCAGATGTTCCACCAGTTCTTCGGCGAGAACATGCTGCGCGCCGACGTCTGCAACGCGGTCGAGGAACTCGGCCAGCTCCTGGACCACACCGGCCCGGTCGCCGCCTCCGAGCGCAACGCCGCGCGCATCTTCAACTGCGACCACCTGTACTTCGTCACCAACGGCACCTCGACCTCGAACAAGATCGTCTGGCACTCGACGGTGGCGCCGGGCGACATCGTCGTCGTCGACCGCAACTGCCACAAGTCGGTGCTGCACTCGATCATCATGACCGGCGCGATCCCGGTGTTCCTGATGCCGACGCGCAACAACTTCGGCATCATCGGCCCGATCCCGAAGAGCGAGTTCTCGTGGGAGAGCATCCAGAGGAAGATCGCCGCCAACCCGTTCGCCACCGACAAGAACGCCAAGCCGCGCGTGCTGACGATCACGCAGTCGACCTACGACGGCATCCTCTACAACGTCGAGGACATCAAGGAGATGCTCGACGGCAAGATCGACACGCTGCACTTCGACGAAGCCTGGCTGCCGCACGCCGCGTTCCACGACTTCTACGGCGACTACCACGCGATCGGCGCCGACCGGCCGCGCTGCAAGGAGTCGATGGTGTTCGCGACGCAGTCGACGCACAAGCTGCTGGCCGGCCTGTCGCAGGCCTCGCAGATCCTGGTGCAGGACTCGGAGGGGCGCAAGCTCGACCGCGACGTGTTCAACGAGGCCTACCTGATGCACACCTCGACCTCGCCGCAGTACGCGATCATCGCCTCGTGCGACGTCGCCGCGGCGATGATGGAGGAGCCGGGCGGCACGGCGCTGGTCGAGGAGTCGATCGCCGAGGCGCTCGACTTCCGCCGCGCGATGCGCAAGGTCGACGAGGAGTGGGGCGCCGACTGGTGGTTCAAGGTGTGGGGGCCGGACGACCTGTCCGAGGAGGGCATCGAGGAGCGCGACGCGTGGATGCTGAAGCCGGGCGAGCGCTGGCACGGCTTCGGCCAGCTCGAGGACAGCTTCAACATGCTGGACCCGATCAAGGCCACCATCGTCACGCCGGGCCTCGACGTCGACGGCGACTTCGCCGACTGGGGCATCCCGGCGGCGATCGTCACCAAGTACCTCGCCGAGCACGGCGTCATCGTCGAGAAGTGCGGCCTGTACTCGTTCTTCATCATGTTCACGATCGGCATCACCAAGGGCCGCTGGAACACGATGGTCACCGAGCTGCAGCAGTTCAAGGACGACTACGACAAGAACCAGCCGCTGTGGAAGGTGCTGCCCGAGTTCTGCCAGAAGCACCCGCGCTACGAGCGCGTCGGCCTGCGCGACCTGTGCCAGCAGATCCACGACGTGTACAAGGCCAACGACGTCGCCCGCCTGACCACCGAGATGTACCTCTCCGACATGGTGCCGGCGATGCGCCCGGCGGATGCCTTCGCCAAGATGGCGCACCGCGAGATCGAGCGCGTCGCCATCGACCAGCTCGAGGGGCGCGTCACCAGCGTGCTGCTGACGCCGTACCCGCCGGGCATCCCGCTGCTGATCCCGGGCGAGCGCTTCAACGCGACCATCGTCAACTACCTGCGCTTCGCGCGCGACTTCAACGCCCGCTTCCCGGGCTTCGAGACCGACATCCACGGCCTCGTCAAGGGCGACGACGGGCGCTACTACGTCGACTGCGTGAAGTAAGCGGCGCTTGTGCCGGATCGGCATCACGTGCATGATTTGCCGATGATTTTCCGATTCGACCGGCATTTCGCCGGGCTCCGCCTGCTGCTCGGCCTGCTGCTCGCCGGCGTCGCGGCCATTGCTGCCGCGCAGCCGGCGGCGACGATCGTCTTCGCCACCGGCAACGCCAGCGTGCTCGCCGCCGACGGCGCCGCGCGCCGGGCCGAGCGCGGCGCGGCGGTGGCCGTCGGCGACACCGTCCATACCGCGGACGGCCGCGCGCAACTGCGCTTCCTCGACGGCGCAACGATCTCGCTGCAGCCGGGAACGCAGTTCCGCGTCGAGCAGTTCCGCTTCGCCGACCAGGGCGGCCGCGCCGCCGCCGAGGACCGCGTCGTGATGCGCTTCCTGAAGGGGGCACTGCGCGCAGTCAGCGGCCTGATCGGCAAGCAGAGGAACGAGCAGTACCGGATGGACACGCCGGTCGGCACGATCGGCATCCGCGGCACCGAATACGGCGCCACGCTGGCCGGCGGCGGCCTGTCGGTGACGACCTACGCCGGCCTGGTCGAGGTCTGCAATGCCGCCGGCTGCGCGCTGGCCGGGCCGGGGCAGACGCTGCTGGTGGCGGACGGCAACACCCGGCCGCGCCTGCAGGGCGGCGGCCAGGCGCCGACGGCGCCGGGCGCGGCGGTGCCGGAGCTGCCGCCGGCGCAGGTTTCGCCACAGCTGCCGGCGCCACCGCCGCAACCGGTGATGCCGCCGCCGCAGTCGCCGTCGCCGTATGTGCCGCAGGACAGCGGACGGCTCTACTGATGATTCGAGGGGGGAACGTGCAAACGAACAAGACCAGGACCCTGTGCGCCGCGCTGCTGGCGGCCTTCGCGCTGCATGCGCCGATGGCGTTCGCGGACGCGCTGACCGATCGCGCCGGTGCGCTGCTCGATGCCGGCAAGGGCGTCGAGGCTTATCAGCTGCTCGAGCCGCAGGAATCGACGCGCGCCGGCGAGCCGCTGTTCGATTTCCTGCTCGGGCGGGCGGCGCTGGAAGCCGGCCAGAACACCCGTGCCGTCTTCGCGCTCGAGCGCGTGCTGGCGGTCGAGCCGAACAACGTCCGCGCCCGTGCCGAGATCGCCCGTGCCTACCTCGCGTTGGGCGAGACGCAGACCGCCGAGCAGGAGTTCGCGACGGTCAAGCGGCAGGGCGTGCCGGCCGACGTGTCGATGACGGTCGACCGCTACATCGCGGCGATGCGGCGGGCGGAGGAGCCGGCGGCGCTGACCGGCTACGTCGAGGCGACGGTCGGCTACGACAGCAACGTCAACGTCGGCCCGAACCGGTCGACGATCGCGATTCCCGGCTTCGGCAACCTGCCCTTCGAACTGGATAGCGACACCAAGGCCAATGCCGACGGCTACGGCTCGCTCGGCGGCGGCGTGAACCTGCGGGCGCCGCTCGGCGGCGGCTACACGCTGCTCGCCGGTCTCGCCGGCGCGACGCGCAACAACTTCGGCAAGCAGCAGTTCGACACGCAGAACGCCGACGCCAGCCTCGGCGTCACGCGCAGCGCCGACCGCGACGTCTATACGCTGATGGCGCAGGGCGGCACCTTCTACCTCGACCACGGCCGTTTCCGCGACCACGTCAGCCTGACCGGGCAGTGGCAGCGCAACCTCGACGCGCGCAACCAGGTCGGCCTCTTCGCGCAGTATGCGGAACTCGATTATCCGGACCAGGAGGCGCGCGACGCCCGGCGCTGGGTGGCCGGCGCCAGCTTCGCGCATCTCTACCGCGACGGGCTGGTCGCCTTCGCCAGCGCCTACGGCGTCAGCGAGCGGCCGCAACGGCATGACCGTGCCGACTGGCTCGGTTTCGACGGCGGCGGCCTGCGCGCCGGCGCACGCATGAACTTCGACGCGCAGACCGTGCTCTTCGGCGCCGTCAGCTGGGAGTACCGCGGCTACAGGGAGGACGATCCGCTGTTCCTGAAGAAGCGCCGCGACAACCAGTTCGGCGTCAGCGTCGGCGCGACCCGCTACCTGACCAGGGAGTGGAGCGTCACGCCGCAGCTGTCGCTGACCTACAACGACTCGAACACCAAGCTCACCGACTACCACCGGGAGACGCTCTCGGTCACGGTCCGTCGCGAGTTCTGACGCTCTGACCCGAGGTGCGAATCATGCCGATGCCCATCCTGTTCCGCCCGAAGAACCCCGCGCTGCTGATCGCGCTGGCCGCTGTCTATCCGCTCGCCGCGCACGCGGCCGGCGCGGCGAAGGTCAATTTCGCGCACGGCAGCGTCACCGCGGTCGGCGCCGCCGGCGCGCGACCGCTGCAGAAGGGCGGCGAGATCGCCAGCGGCGAGGCGGTCGTCACCGGCGACGGCGGTCGTGCGCAGCTGCGCTTCACCGACGGCGGCATGGTTTCGCTGCAGCCCGGCTCCGAGTTCAAGGTCGACGACTACCGCTTCTCGGGCTCGGCCGCCGGCGAAGAGAAGGGCTTCTTCAGCCTGCTCAGGGGCGGCCTGCGCACGATTACCGGCCTCGTCGGCAAGGGCAACCGGAACGCCTACAAGGTGACGACCTCGGTGGCGACGATCGGCATCCGCGGCACCGAGTTCACGCTCGCCTACACCGGCGCCGACAGCGTCGCGGTGTGGACCGGCGAGGGCGCGATCGAGGTCTGCAACAACGCCGGCTGCGCGACGGTGCCGGCCGGCAGTTCGGCCATCGTCAGCGGTCCGAACGCGGAGGTGAAGCGCAGCGACGTCAAGCCGCGCATGGACCCGCCGCAGCCGACCCTGGCCGTGCAGCCGGTGTTCGCGACGACCGACGTCTTCGCCGGCGACTTCGTGCCGACCTCGCCGATGCCGACCACCGGCTCGGCGACCTACGCGACGATCGTCTCGCAGGCGAGCGGTGCCAGCCAGCTCAACGCGGCCTCGCTGGCGGTGAACTTCGGCTCGCTGGCGTTCAGTACCAGCCTCAGCGGCAGCGTCGGCACGCAGACCTTCAACGTCTCCGGCTCCGGCTCGATCGCCGGCAACACGATCCCGGACACCAGCCTCTCCGGCAGCGGCTCGTTCTGCTCCTGCACCTGCGGCGGCAGCGTTTCCGGCACCTTCTACGGCGCCGCGGCGGAGCGGGTCGGCCTCTCGTACTCGGTCGACAACGCCACCGCCAGTCCGACGGCGACGGCCAGCGGCTCGGCGGTGCTCGCCCGCTGACGCCGCGCGTGGCCGAGGCTGCCTCGCCGGCGGACGCCCGGGCCCTGCTGCAGGCGGGCGACGCCGCCGGCGCCGCGGCCGCGCTCGAGGCCTGCCTGCGCGAGCGGCCAGCGGACGGCGAGGCCTGGTTCCTGCTCGGCGCCGCGCGCCACCGCCTGCGCGACGCGGCGGCGGCGCGCGATGCCTTCCGGCGGGCGGCCGAGGCCGATCCCGGCCATCTCGAATGCCGCTACGCGCTGGCGGCCGTGTCCCTCGAACTCGGCGACCCTGGCCGCGCGCTCGACGCCTGCCGGGAGGCGGTGCAGCTTGCGCCCGGTGAAGCCAAGGCCTGGTTCAGCCTGGCCGTCGCCGCCGAGGCTGCCGCTTGCCATGACGAGGCGCTGGCGGGCTACGAGCGGGTGCTCGCGCTGCAGCCGCAGCACGCCGACGCGCTGACCAACCGCGGCGCGTTGCTGCTGGCGCTGGGGCGGGTCGACGCGGCGGTGGCCAACAACCGGCGGCTCGCCGGCCTGCGCCCGTACGCCTTCGCCGCGCAGTTCAACCTCGGCGACGCGCTGCTGCGCGCGGGAAACCATGCCGACGCGGCGGCGGCGTTCGGCCGCGCCGCGCAGCTGGCGCCGGGCAACGCCAAGGCGCTGCTGCACGCCGGCTTCGCGCTGGCGCAGGGCGAGCGCTTCGCCGACGCGCAGCGCCTGCTCGACCGGGCGCGGGCGCTCGACGCCGAGGCTGTCCGCGCCTACCGGCGCGGCATTTTCGGCGAGGGCGACGCCGGCGATGCGCTCGACGCCCGCGTGCTGTTCCTGCTCCGCCACTACGACGCGATCGAGCGTTGCGACTGGCGCGCGCGCGCGCAGTTCGTCGACCGCTTCGCGGCACTGGTCCGCGATGATGCGGCGCCGCCGCTCGCCGAGAAGGCGCTCGGCTTCCGCGCGATGGCGATGGGCCTGCCCGCCGCAGACCAGCTGCGGCTGGCGCGCAACATCGCCGCGGCGGCGGCCGCGGCACCCGTCGCCCGGCCCCCGCGCGCCGCCGGCCGGTCCCGCATCCGGCTGGCCTACGTGTCGCAGGACTTCCGCATCCACCCGACCGGGCTGCTCACCGCCGGCCTCTACGAACTGCACGACCGCGAGCGCTTCGAGGTCTTCGCCTACGCGCTCGGCGGCGACGACGGCAGCGATGTCCGCCGGCGCATCGCCGAGGGCTGCGACCGCTTCGTCGACCTCGGCGGGCTCGACGACGCGACCGCCGCCGCCCGCATCGCCGCCGACGCGCCCGACATCGCGGTCGACCTCGCCGGCTACGCCGACCGCTCGCGCCCCGGCATCCTCGCGCGCCGGCCGGCGCCGCTGCAGCTCGCCTTCCTCGCCTACATGGCGACGAGCGGGGCGCCGTGGCTCGACTACTTCGTCGGTGACCGCGTCAGCCTGCCGGCCGGCTGCGACGCGGGCTTCAGCGAGGCCCTGATCCGTCTGCCGGCGGCGCCCTATCCGTGCGCCTACGCGGCGCAGCCGCTGCCGTCGCCGCCGGCGCGCGAGGCGCTCGAACTGCCGGCCGACGCGCCCGTCCTCGCCGCGATGCATCATCCGTACAAGATCGACCCGGCGGCGTTCGCGCTATGGATGCGCCTGCTGCAGCGGGTGCCCGCCGCCGTCCTCTGGCTCGCCGACGCCGGCGCGGCGGCGACGGCGACGGCGACGGCGAACCTGCGCGGCGCGGCAGCGGCGCACGGCGTCGACCCGCAGCGCCTGCGCTTCGCGCCGCGGCTGCCGCTGGCCGAGCACCTGTGCCGGCTGCAGCAGGCCGACCTGTTCCTCGATACGCCGCAGTACAACGGCGGCGCGACGACCGCCGACGCGCTCGTCGCCGGCGTGCCGGTGCTGAGCTGTGCCGGCGCGACGCTCGGGCAGCGCATGGCGGCCGGCCTGCTGCACGCGGCCGGGCAGGCATCGCTGGCGGTTGCCGATCTGGCGGCCTACGAGGCGCTGGCGCTGGCCTTGCTGCAGTCGCCGGCGCGGCTGGCTGCGGCCCACCGCAGCATCGCCGAGGCGCGCGCGAGCGCGCCGTTCTTTGCGCCGCGGCGCTGGCTGCGCGACTACGAGCGGGGGCTGGTGCTGGCCTGGCAGCGGCACGGCGCCGGGCTGACGCCGGCGGCGATCGACGTGCCGGCGTAGGCGGCGCCTACGGCCAGGCGCGGGCGCCCCAGATCATGCGGTCGGCGACGAAGCGGCGTGCCGGCGGGCAGAGGTCGAGCGCGAGCAGGCCGAGGCCGCGGGCGAGACGCAGCGGCGCGAAATCGTTGGAAAAGGCGCGCACTATGCCGTCGGTGAAGGCGACGCTGCCGCGGCGGTCGAGCCTGCGGCCGCGCGCGTAGCCGGCGAGCATCGCCGCGTCGCCGGCATCGCCGGCGGCGAGCACGGCCTGCGCCAGCTCGCAGGCGTCGCGGATGCCGAGGTTGAAGCCCTGGCCGGAGACCGGGTGCAGCGTCTGCGCGGCGTTGCCGATCCACACCTGGCGCGCCGCGACGAGCTGCCGGCGCAGGCGCAGCGCGAGCGGATAGCGGGCGCGTGGCGAGGTCGCGGCGAAGCGCACGCGCGGGCCGAATTGCTGCTGCAGCGCGGCGAGGAAGGCGTCGTCGTCCATCGCCAGCAAGGCGTCGGCCTTCGTCGGCGGTACCGTGAACACCACCGAGTAGTCGTCGCCGAGCGGCAGCAGCGCCAGCGGGCCGTCGGGCGTGAAGCGTTCCCAGGCACGGTGGCCGTGCGCCGGCTGCGGCCGCACTTCGGCGAGCACCGCGTGCTGGCGGTAGTCGCTGACGGCGACGCCGGCGTCTTCGGCCGGCGTGCCTTCGGCATGCACGACGAGGCGGGCGCGGATCGTCGTTTCCCCACCATCGCGGCGGATCGTGGCGACGGCGGCATCGTTGCCGACCTGCAGCGCCGTGAGTTCGGCGCCGTCAAGCAGCGCGGCGGCGGGCAGGCGCGCGTCGAGCGCGGCGGCGAGGTCGCGGTAGCGCATGACGTAGCCGAGCGCCTCGACCGCCAATTCCTCGCGCGTGATCTGTGTGCGGCCGAAGCCGCCGCGCTGCGAGACGTGGATGTCGTGGATCGCGGTTCCGGCGGCGGCGTTCCAGGCGCCGAGGATTGCCAGCAGCTGCCGCGTGCCGTGCGCGAGCGCCAGCGCACGCGGGTCGTCGCGCCAGGCGCCGCGCGCGCGGCGGTCGAGCAGCAGCGCTTTCCGGCCGCCGGCGGCGAGCGACAGCGCCAGCGTCATGCCGACCGGACCGGCGCCGACGATCAGGACCTCGCAGTCGGGCGCCGCGTCAGTCACGGCGCATCACTTCCTCGATCTCGGCGACCGTCTTCGGTGCGTCGGTGTAGACCTCGCAACCGCCGCCGGTGACGATCGCGTCGTCCTCGATGCGGATGCCGATGCCGTGCAGGGCCTCGGGGATGTCGGCGGCCGGGCGGATGTAGAGGCCGGGCTCGACGGTCAGCGTCATGCCGGGGGCGAGCCTGATCCAGTCGTCGCCGCTCGCGTCCGGCCGGTGCGCCTTGTACTCGCCGGCGTCATGCACGTCGAGGCCGAGCCAGTGGCCGGTGCGGTGCATGTAGAAGCGCTTGTAGGCCTCGCTCTCGATCACGCCGTCGACGCTGCCGGCGAGCAGCCCGAGGTCGATCATGCCCTGCGCCAGCACGCGCACCGCGGCGTCGTGGTAGGCCATGAACGAGGCGCCGGGACGGATCGCGGCGATCGCCGCCGCCTGCGCGGCGAGGACGATCTCGTAGGCATCCCGCTGCGCCGGCGAGAAGCGGCCGTTCACCGGGAAGCTGCGCGTGATGTCGGCGGCGTAGCCGTCGAGCTCGCAGCCGGCGTCGATCAGCACCAGCCCGCCGTCGGGCAGCAGGCGGTCGTTGTCCACGTAGTGCAGCACGCAGGCGTTGGCGCCGCCGGCGACGATTGGCGTGTAGGCGTGGCCGCCGGCGCCGCGGCGGCGGAATTCGTGCGTCAGCTCGGCCTCCAGCTCGTACTCGGCGATGTCCGGCCGGCAGTGGCGCATCGCCCGCGCGTGGCCGGCGGCGCTGATGGCGGCAGCGCGGCGCATGGTGTCGAGCTCGCTGTCGTCCTTGATCAGGCGCATCTCGTCGAGTGCCGCGCGCAGGTCGCGGATCTCGCGCGGCGCCCGCTTGCCGGCGCGCGCCTGCGCCCGCACCGCGTTGAGCGCGGCGGCGATGCGCGCGTCCCAGTCGGCGTCGTGGCCGAGCGAGTGCCACAGCGTCGCGCGGTCGGCGATCAGCTCGGGCAGGCGCGCGTCCAGCTCGCCGATCGGATACGCGGCGTCGAAGCCGAAGGTTTCGCAGGCGGCGGCCGGGCCGTAGCGGTAGCCGTCCCAGATCTCGCGCTCCTCGTTCTTCTCGCGGCAGAAGAGGATGGTCTGCGGACGCTCGCCGCCGCAGATCACGACCACCGCCTCCGGTTCGGGAAAGCCGGTCAGGTACCAGAAGTAGCTGTCGAAGCGGTAGGGATGATGCGTGTCGCGGTTGCGCACGCGCTCGGGGGCGGTCGGCACGACGGCGACGCCATCGCCGAGCTGCGCGGCGAGGCGCGCGCGGCGGGCGGAAAAAGGGGCGTGGTGCGGTTTGTTCATGACAGCTCCCGGTCGAGGGCGGCGAGGCGTTCGGGGGTGCCGACGTCGACCCAGCGTCCGGCGTGGCGCTCGCCGCTGACGAGGCCGCGCGGGATCGCCGCGTCGAGCAGCGGGCGCAGCTTCATCACGCTGCCGCGCGGGACGCCGGCGAAGAAGTCGGGGTGGAAGACGCCGATGCCGCAATACGTGAGCGTTGGACCGCCGTCGGCGAGCATCAGTTGCGCCGGCGCACGCGTCTCGTCGAGGGCGAAGTCGCCGCCGGCGTGGTGCGCCGGGTTGGCCATCATCACCAGGTGGGCGAGATGCTGCGGCGACAGCGCGATGTCGCGGGCGCGGCGGAAATCCCAGTCGCACCAGATGTCGCCGTTGACCACCAGGAAGGGTGCGTCGCCCAAGAGCGGCAGCGCCTGTGCGATGCCGCCGGCGGTCTCCAGCGCCCCCGGCGGCTCGGCCGACCAGGCGATGCGCACGCCCCAGCGGCGGCCGTCGCCGAGCGCGGCTGCGAGCTGTTCGCCGAGATGGGCGTGGTTGATCACCAGTTCCGTGAAACCGGCGGCGGCCAGCCGCTCGATGTGCCAGACGATCAGCGGCTTGCCGCCGGCGACCAGCAGCGGCTTCGGCGTGCGGTCGGTCAGCGGCCGCATGCGTTCGCCGCGGCCGGCGGCGAGGATCATCGCTTTCATTGCGGCGCCCGCATCGTCAGAAGGTGTAGCCGGTCTGCACCTGCCGGTTCTCCAGTTCGTCGAGCAGCAGCAGCAGGGGCTTGAGGTCGATGTAGCGCCCGCAGGCGCGGCGCAGGTAGGCCATCACGCGCGGCATGTCGGCGAGGTACTGCGCCTTGCCGTCGCGGTAGTTCAGTCGCGCGAAGATGCCGAGCACCTTCAGCTGGCGCTGCACGCCCATCCATTCGTAGTCGCGCCAGAAGTCGTAGAAGTCGGCCGCCACCGGCAGCTTCTCCTTGCGCGCCGCCTCCCAGTAGCGGATCGTCCAGTCGAGCTCCTGCTCCTCTTCCCAGCCGATGTAGGCGTCGCGGTAGAGCGACACGAGGTCGTAGCTGATCGGGCCGTAGACGGCGTCCTGGAAGTCGAGCACGCCCGGGTTCGGCGCGCTGATCATCAGGTTGCGCGAGTGGTAGTCGCGGTGCACGAAGACCTGCGGCTGTGCGAGGTTGCTGGCGAGGATTTTCTCGAAGGCAGCGTCGAGCGTCTGCCGCTGCGCCTCGCTGAGCGTGACGCCGAGGTGCTTCGCCACGTACCAGTCGGGGAACAGCTGCAGCTCGCGCGTCAGCAGTACGCGGTCGTACTCCGGCAGCACGCCGGGGCGGCTCGCCGCCTGCATCTTCACCAGCGCCGCGTTGGCCTCGCGATAGAGCGCCGAAGCGCCTTCCGGGTGCGCTTCGAGCGCCGTCAGGTAGGTGGTGTTGCCGAGGTCGGAGAGGAGCAGGAAACCCTGCGCCAGGTCCTCGGCGTAGACCGTCGGCACGTGCACGCCGGCATCGGCGAACAGCTGCGCGACCTTCAGGTAAGGGCGGCAGTCCTCGTGCTCGGGCGGCGCGTCCATGACGATGCGCGTCACGCCGTCGGCCAGCGTGACGCGGAAATAGCGGCGGAAACTGGCGTCGGCCGAGGCCGGCGCGAGGGTGAACGGCTGCTCGGGGAGCTGCTTTGCGAGCCAGTCCTGCAGCGCCTGAGTTCGGGGCATCCCGGGCTCCTTGATGCTAAAATGGCGCGATTTTAACACCCGGCCCGCCGGCCTTCCGTCGGCGGCCGATAACGAAAGCCCTCGCTCCCCCTATGTTCCGCGCGCGCAAGAAACCGCTGGCGCTGTTCGTTTGCTGCGGCCTGGCCAGCCTGGCCGCCGGCAATGCGGCTGCCCAGAGCATGACGCCGCTGCGCGTGGATCCGACGCTGCTGGGCCTGCCGCCGGCCGAAAAGAAGCCGGCGCCGGTGCCGGAGAAGCCGGTCGAGGCGCCCGCGGAAAAGGCGCGCGCCGACGTCAAGCCGGTCGATCCGCAGGCCGTCGAAAGCAAGCCGCTGGCGGGCGAGGCCGAGCCGGCACCGGAAAAGGCCAAGGCGCCGCCGGCCAAGGCCGCCTCGCCGGAGCGAATCCCCGCCCGCGCGGTGGCGCCCGAACCGGCGCCCGCCGCAGTGGCACCGGCGCCGTCGGCGCCGGTGCAGTCCACCGGCTCGCCGCAGCCGGTGACGCCGCCGCCGCGGCCGCGCACGCAGGAAGGCACCCGGACGGCAGGCGGTGCGCCGGCGGCGACCCAGCCGGCCGCGCCGGCGCGGCCCGAATCCGCCGGCGGCAAGGTGACGACGCTGGCGCCGCTGCAGGTGCATCCCGGCTTGCTCGATCCGTCGGCGGCGTCCCGCGCGCCGGCGCCGCAGATCGCCGGCAGTGCGCCCGCCGGCAAGACGGAAGGCCGCGTCACCGCCGCCCCGGGGCTGCCGCCAGGAGCGAGCAAGGTGACGACGCTGTCGCCGCTGCGCGTGCATCCCGGCCTGCTCGGTGCGCCGGCCGTTGCCGGCGCGCCCGGCACGGCCGTTGCCGGCGTCGCGACGGCGTCGGTGCCGGCGACGCTGGCCGGCATCGCGCAGGACGAGCAGGCTGCCTGGCGCGCCGGCCGGCCGCCGGTGCTCAACTTCCCGCGCGAAACGATCGACTTGCCCGATGGCGCGGTCGGCGTGCCGGCGCTGCGGACGGCGAAGACGCTGGCGCCGCTGTCGTCGGGCGGCCTGCCGCGGCCGATGTTCCTCACCGCCGACGAGCTCGCCGGCGTCGCCGACCACGAGACGGTGGCGTCCGGCAACGCCGAGGCGCGTCAGGCGGGCGCAGTGGTCAACGCCGACCGCCTGACCTACTGGCCGGTCGAGGATGAGCTGGAAGCCGCCGGCAACGTGCGCATGACGCAGGCCGAGGATGTGGTGACCGGCCCGCGCATGCGGATGAAGCTCGCGTCGCAGACCGGCGTCTTCGACGCGCCGACGTACTCGTTCAAGCGCGAGGCGAAATGGGCGGCGAAGGAGCGGGAGCGGCAGGAGAAGGGAGCCAAGGGCAGCGCCGTCGTCGGCGGGACGGGCGGCGACGTCGCTGCGTTCCAGCAGGCCACGAATTTCCGCATGAGCCGCCCGGAGCCGGGCTCGCTGATGAACGTCCTCGGCGTGCCGTCGGAGGCGCCGGACGAGATCCCGAAGACGACGGCGACCGGCAGCGCCGAGCGCATCGACTTCGAGGGCGAGAACAAGATGCGCATCTTCAACGGCAACTACACCACCTGCCAGCCGGACGATCCGGGCTGGTACGTGCGTTCCGACGAACTGGCGCTCGACTACGACCGCGAGGTCGGCGAAGGCCGCAACAGCACGGTCTATTTCCAGAACGTGCCGATCTTCTGGACGCCGTGGATGTCGTTCTCGCTGAACAACCAGCGCAAGTCGGGCTTTCTCGCGCCGACCGTCGGCTCGAGCACGGCCAGCGGCCTGTCGCTGTCGACGCCGTACTACTGGAACATCGCGCCGCACATGGATGCGACGATCGCGCCGCGGCTCTACTCGAAGCGCGGCCTGCAGCTCGGCGGGGAGTTCCGCTATCTCGACTACAACTTCGCCAGCAACGTCCGTGGCGAATACCTGCCCAACGACCGGCAGGCCGACGGCGACGACCGCTGGGGCTATTCGCTGCGCCACCAGCAGAACCTCGGCCGCGGCTTTGCCGGGACGCTGAACGTTTCGGGCGTTTCCGACGACAAGTACTTCACCGACCTCTCGTCGCGCTCGGTGCTGTCCTCGCAGCGCCAGCTGCTGCGCCAGGGCGTGCTCGGCTACGGCGGCGAGTCGTGGAGCGCCAACGTGATCGGCCAGTCGTACCAGACGCTGAATCCCGATCCGGACCCGGCGCAGCGTATCGCCAACGTCTATTCGCTGGCGCCGCAGTTCAACCTGACCGCCCGCCGCCCGGACTTTTTCTATTCGGACCTCGCCTTCACCGGCCAATACACGGTGTTCACGCACCCCGACGCGAACCACCGGGATCCGGCGCAACGCAAGGACGAGGGCCGGCGGCTGGTCGCCTATCCGCAGCTGGCGCTGCCGATCGTGCAGCCGGGCTGGTACGTGACGCCGAAGGTCGGCATGCACCTGACCAAGTATTCGCTCGATCGCCGGGCGCCGAATTCGGTAGGCTCCGAGTCGGTCTCGCGCTCGCTGCCGATCGTCAGCGTCGATGCCGGCATGACCCTCGAGCGCGAGACCAGCTGGTTCGGCGCGCCGGCGACGCAGACGCTGGAGCCGCGGCTGTACTACCTGAACGTGCCGTACAAGAACCAGAGCCTGATCCCGAACTTCGATACCTCGATCGCCGACTTCAATTTCGCGCAGATCTTCAGCGAGAACCAGTTCCTCGGCTACGACCGTGTCAGCGACGCCAACCAGCTGACCGCCGCCGTCGTCTCCCGCCTGATCGACCCGACCAGCGGCGCCGAGGCGATGCGCGCGATGTTCGGCCAGCGCTACTACTTCCAGCAGCAGCGCGTCGACCTGCAAGGGCAGACGATCCCGGGATCGACGCGCGACAAGTGGAACCGCTCGGACTTCCTCGCCGCCTTCAGCGGCCGCGTGCTGCCGAAGACCTGGCTCGACGCGGCGCTGCAGTACAACCCGTCCGACACGCAGATGGAGCGCTCGTCGGTCGGCGTACGCTACCAGCCGGAACTGGGCAAGACGCTCAATTTCAACTATCGCTACGCAAGCAACCAGATTTCCAGCGGCGCGCTGAAGAACGTCGACATCTCCGGGCAGTGGCCGATCTGGGGCGGCTGGTCGGCGGTCGGCCGCTACAACTACTCGATCCTCGACCACAAGCCGGTCGAGACGGTCGCGGGCCTCGAGTACAACGCTGGCTGCTGGGCTGTGCGCCTGGTCAGCCACCAGGTGGCGACGCTGTCCGGGCGGGTCAACACCTCGTTCTTCGTCCAGCTCGAGCTGAACGACTTCGCCCGCATCGGTTCCAATCCGATCGACATGCTGAGACGCAACATCCAGGGCTACGGCCTTGCCAACCAGCCGGTTGCCGACCCGGTGTTCGGCGAGTAAGGGTTTTCGCTCATGAAATCGCTGTTCCGCATCCTGCTTCCGCTCGCGTTCTCCGTCGCCTTTTCCGGTGCGGCGCAGGCGCAGGCCAATTCGGCGGTCGAGGTCGACCGCATCGTCGCCGTCGTGAACGACGAGGTGATCACCCTCGGCGAACTGCGCGGCCGGCTCGACTCGGCGCTGGCGCAGCTGAAGCGGCAGGGAACGCCGCTGCCGCCGCGCGAAGTCCTCGAGCGGCAGATGCTCGAGCGTCTGATCGTCGACCGCATCCAGCTGCAGACCGCGCGCGACACCGGGCTGCGCGTCGACGACACGCAGCTCGACCAGGCGATCAACCGCATCGCCGCCGGCAACAAGATGACCGTTCCTCAGTTCCGCCAGGCGCTGGAAAAGGACGGTATCCGCTTCGCCAAATTCCGCGAGGAAATCCGCGAGGAGATGACGGTCGCCCGCCTGCGCGAGCGCGAGGTCGACAACCGCCTGGTGATCGGCGACGCCGAGGTCGACAACTTCATCGCCGCCGAGACGGCGAAGGGCGGCGGCGGCGAGGAGGTGCAGATCGCCCATATCCTGCTGCGCGCGCCGGAGTCGGCGTCGCCGGAGCAGCTGCAGAAGCTGAAGGCGAAGGCCGACGACATCCTGCAGCGGATTGCCCGCGGCGACGACTTCTCGCAGCTCGCCGCCTCCTTCTCCGATGCGCCCGACGCGCTGCAGGGCGGCAACATGAGCCCGCGCCCGCTCGACCGCCTGCCCGGCCTGTTCGCCGAGGCGGTGGGCAAGCTGAAGCCGGGCGAGGTGTCGCCGATCCTGCGCAGCCCGAACGGTTTCCACATCGTCAAGCTGGTCGCCAAGAAGGGCGGCATTGCGCTGCCGCCGGTGCAGCAGACGCATGCGCGGCACATCCTGATCCGTGTGAACGAGCTGGTGTCCGAGTCGGAGGCGCTGCACAAGCTGACCGGCCTGCGCGACCGCCTGGCGCACGGCGGCGACTTCGCCGAACTGGCGCGCCTCTATTCGCAGGACGGCTCCGCCGCCAAGGGCGGCGACCTCGGCTGGCTGTACCCGGGCGACACCGTGCCCGAGTTCGAGCGGGCGATGGATGCGCTGCAGCCGAAGGAAATCAGCCAGCCGACCAAGTCGCCGTTCGGCTTCCACCTGATTCAGGTGCTCGAGCGCCGCGTCCAGGACGTCTCCGAGGAGCGCCAGCGTCAGTCGGCCCGCCAGGTGCTGCGCGAGCGCAAGCTCGACGAGGCCTACCAGGACTGGCTGCGCCAGCTGCGCGACCGCGCCTACGTCGAGTACCGCCTGGAGGAGCGCTGAGGTGACCGACCGTCCGGTGATCGCCGTCACCTCCGGCGAGCCGGCCGGCATCGGTCCCGAGCTCTGCCTGCGGCTGGCCGGCGAAAGCTTCCCGGCGCGCCTCGTCGTCCTCGCCGACCGCGACCTGCTCGCGGCGCGTGCCGCCGCCACCGGCTGGCGCGGCACGCTGCGCGACTACGTTGCCGACGCCGTGCCGGCCACCGCCGACGGCCCGTGCCTCGACGTGCTGCACTGCCCGCTCGCGGTGCCGTCGGCCGCCGGCCGCCTCGACCCGGCCAACGCCCCGGCGGTGCTCGGCATGCTCGACCGCGCGCTGGCCGGCTGCCGTTCCGGCGAGTTCGCGGCGATGGTCACCGCACCGGTGCACAAGGGCGTCATCAACGACGCCGGCACGCCGGGGACATTTTTTTCCGGTCACACCGAATACCTCGCCGAGCGCACCGGTACGCCGCGCGTGGTGATGATGCTCGCCGGCGACACGGCGCACGGCCCGCTGCGCGTGGCCCTGGCCACCACCCACCTGCCGCTGCGCGCGGTGCCCGACGCGATCACGCCGGCGTTGCTCGAAGCGACCTTGCGCATCGTGCACGCCGACCTGCGCGCCAAGTACGGTATCCATGTGCCGCGCATCCTGGTCGCCGGTCTCAATCCGCACGCCGGCGAGGACGGCCATCTCGGCCGCGAGGAGATCGAGGTCATCGCGCCGCTGCTCGACCGCCTGCGCGGCGAGGGCATGCAGCTGACCGGCCCGCTGCCGGCCGACACGATGTTTACGCCGCCGCTGCTGGCGCAGGGCGACTGCGTGCTGGCGATGTACCACGACCAGGGACTGACCGCGCTCAAGTACGCGACCTTCGGCCGCGGCATCAACGTCACCCTCGGCCTGCCGGTGATCCGCACCTCGGTCGACCACGGCACCGCGCTGGCGCTCGCCGGCAGCGGCCAGGCCGACCCCGGCAGCCTGTTCGAGGCGGTACGCGAGGCGGCGCGCATGGCCGCCTGCCGAGGATGAACGTGACTGCCTTCCCCCCATCCCCCTTCCTGCGGAAGGGGGGGACGACGGTTCGGCCGCGGAAGCCGCCGCCGGGTCTAGACGCGTCGCCTCCTTGGGGCGGCCCGGCGGAGACGACATGAAACACATCCCGCGCAAGCGTTTCGGCCAGAATTTCCTCGTCGACGCGCAGATCGTCGCCGACATCGTCGGCGCCGTGGCGCCGGCCCGCGGCGATTGCGTCGTCGAGATCGGCCCTGGCCTCGGCGCGCTGACCGAGCCGCTGCTCGAACGCGTCGACCGGCTGCACGTCGTCGAGATCGACCGCGACATCGTCGCCCGGCTGAAGAAGCGCCACCCGCCGGCGCGGCTGACGATCCACGAGGGTGACGCGCTGGCCTTCGATTTCGGCAGCCTCGGCGGCGACCTGCGCATCGTCGGCAACCTGCCGTACAACATCTCGACGCCGCTGCTGTTCCATCTCGCGACTTATGCAGATCGCGTCCGCGACATGCACTTCATGCTGCAGAAGGAAGTGGTCGAGCGCATGGTCGCCGAACCCGGCGACAGCGAGCGCGGCCGGTTGTCGGTGATGCTCCAGTACCGCTTCTGGCTGGAATGGCTGATCGACGTGCCGCCGACCGCCTTCGACCCGCCGCCGAAAGTCGATTCGGCGGTGGTGCGCATGATCCCGCGCGATCCGGCGGAGCTCGCCGCGGTCGACGAGGCGCTGCTCGGCCGGGTCGTCGCCGCCGCCTTCGCGCAGCGGCGCAAGATGCTGCGCAACAACCTCAAGGGGCTGCTCGGCGACGCCGATTATGCGGCGCTGGCGATCGATCCGACGCGCCGCGCCGAAGACCTCACGGTCGACGACTACGTGCGCATCGCCAACTTCCTGGCAAAAAAATAGCGGCACCTGTGCCGGGTGCCGCCGTACCGGAAACGGGCGGGGCGAGGAGGGGAACCGCCGCCCGGGACGCCTATTTCTTCAGCGGGCAGGTATTCAGGCCGAACAGCGTATAGGCCGGGCACCAGCCGAGCAGGCCGGTGGCCAGCGGGACGACGCCGATCCAGCCCCAGGCGCCGACCGTGCCGGTCGCGGCCAGGCCGACGAGCGCGGCGCCGGCGAGAATGCGGGCGATCTTGTCGATGCCGCCGACGTTTGCATTCATGGTTTTCTCCGTTGCGGTTGGGATGACGGAACGGAGAATAAGCGTCTGCCGATGCGGTGTCTGTAACCTGGGTCACACAGCCGGCGTCGATCAGCCCGCCGCGCTGTCGGCGACGCGGCGCAGCCCGTCGCGGTCGCGCAGCAGGATGCGCTCGCGGCCCAGTTCGACCAGCCCTTCGGCGGCGAATCCCTTGAGCAGCCGGCTGACGATCTCGCGCACGCTGCCGAGCTCGTCGGCGAGCGCCTGGTGGGTGGCGTGGATGTCGTCGCCGCGCGCCAGCAGCAGGCGTGCCAGCCGCTGGTCGAGACGGTGGAAGGCGACTTCCTCGACCCGCTGCATCAGGTCGGCGATGCGCTCGGCGAGCAGGTGGAAAACGAAGTCGCGGAAAGCCCGGTGCTCCGCGAGCAGCCGCTCGAACAGCGCCTCCGGCAGTACTGCCAGCGTCACCGCGCTCTCGCTTTCGCCGCGCGCGGTATAGGGCGTGCGGCCGAGCAGGCAGCTCGAACTGATGATGCACGAGTCGCCGGGCGCGACGCGGTAGAGCAGCATCTCGCGCCCGGACGGCGCCGTCTTGACGACCTTGATCGAGCCGTCGACGACCAGCGGAAAGCCGCGGCAGGGCTCCCGCTCGGCGAAGATGCGGGTGCCCGCGGGGAGGTGCAGCAGCGCTGCGGGTTGCAGCAGGCGGTCGAGGTCGGCGGCGGGCAGGTCGGCGAGCGCCGGGTAGAGCGTCAGCAGCCGTTCGCGCGTGACGGTGCCCATGCCGCGGCGTTCAGTGCCCGATCTCGGCGACCACCGGCGCGTGGTCGGAGGGGCGTTCCAGCTTGCGCGGCGCCTTGTCGACGTGGCAGCCGGTGCAGGCCGCGGCGAGCGGCGGCGACAGCAGGATGTGGTCGATGCGCAGGCCGAAGTTGCGGCGGAAGGCCATCATCCGGTAGTCCCACCACGAGAAGCTCTTCTCCGGCTGCTCGAACAGCCGGAAGGCGTCGGCCAGGCCGAGCGCGGTCAGCGCGCGGAAGGCGTCGCGTTCCGGCGGCGAGACGTGGATTTCCTCCTGCCAGTCCGGATGCGCGTCGCGCTCGTCGGGGGCGATGTTGTAGTCGCCGAGCAGGGCCAGCCGCGGATGGCGGGTGAGCTCGTCGCCGAGCCAGGCGGTCAGCGCGCGCAGCCAGTCGAGCTTGTAGGCGAACTTCTCCGAGCCGACCGCCTGCCCGTTCGGAAAGTAGGCGCAGACGACGCGGAGGTCGCCGACGGTGGCGGCGATCACCCGCTTCTGCTCGTCGGCGAAGCCGGGGATGCCGCAGCCGACGTCGGCGAGCGGCGCGCGCGCGAGGATGGCGACGCCGTTGTAGGTCTTCTGTCCGCTGAACGCGGCCCGATAGCCCGCGGCCTCGATCTCGGCGAGCGGGAAGGCCTTGTCCTCGAGCTTCAGCTCCTGCAGGCAGAGCACGTCCGGCTGCTCGGCGGCGAGCCAGTCGAGCACCTGCGGCAGGCGCACCTTCAGCGAATTGACGTTCCAGGTGGCGAGCTTCACTGCGCGAGCGGGTTGGCCGGCTTGCTGCCGAACGGTGCCGCCTTCGGGTAGCCGGCGAGGTCGAGCAGGTTGTTCCAGCCGGCGGCCTCGAAGCCCTTGACGTGCTGCTTGCCGACGACGACGACCGGCACGAAGGGCTCGCCGCCGGTCAGCTTCTTCAGGTCTTCCAGTTCCGGCATGCCGCTCTGCACCATCTTTTCCGCGAAGGGGACGCCGCGGCCGTTGAGCAGGTCGCGCGCCTTGGCGCAGTGGTCGGTGCAATCGGGCGAGGTGTACAGCACGACCGGGAACTTCTCGGCGGCGGCGCGGGCGGCGTATGACGGCTGGCGCTCGTCGCCGGCCTCCGCCGCATTCTGCCGGGTCGCCTTTCTCGCGCCGGCCGGCGGCGGCTGGTCGGAGAACACCGTGCGGCCGGTCGCCGGGTCGACCCAGCGGTAGGTGGTCTGCGCCTGCACCGCCAGCGGTAGCAGCAGTGCGGCGACGGCAACGGTCAGCATGGTCTTCATGTCGGCGGCTCCCCGCGGGGCTGTCATGCGGCGATCATACCACTGTGGCGGAGCAGGGCGTCCGGGCTCGGGTCGCGGCCGCGGAAGGCGCGGAACGAGTCGAGTGCCGAGCGCACGCCGCCGACCGACAGGATCTCGTCGAGGAAGCGGCGGCCGGTCTCCGGGTCGAACGGATTGCCGGCTTCCTCGAAGGCGGCGTAGCAGTCGGCGGAAAGCACCTCGGCCCACTTGTAGCTGTAGTAGCCGGCCGCATAGCCGCCGGCGAAGATGTGCGAGAAGCTGTTCGGGAAGCGGTGCCAGTCCGGCGGGAAGACCACCGCCACCTCGTTGCGCACCTCCTCGAGCAGCTGCAGCGCGTCGCGGTCGCCGTCGGGGTCGAAGTCGTTGTGCAGCAAGAGGTCGAACAGCGAGAACTCGATCTGGCGCACGGTCTGCATCCCGGACAGGAAGTTGCGCGCGGCCAGCATCTTGTCAAACAGTTCGCGCGGCAGCGCCTCGCCGGTGTCGACGTGCGCCGTCATGTCCTTCAGCACGGCCCATTCCCAGCAGTAGTTCTCCATGAACTGCGAGGGCAGCTCGACCGCATCCCACTCGACGCCTTCGATGCCGGAGACGCCCGGCTCGCCGACGCGCGTCAGCATGTGGTGCAGGCCGTGGCCGGTTTCGTGGAACAGCGTCGTCACCTCGTCGTGGGTGAAGGTGGCCGGCTTGCCGCCGACCGGCCGCGAGAAGTTGCAGACGAGGTAGGCGACCGGCGTCTGCACCCCCGTCGCCATCGCGCGGCGGCTGCGCGCGTCGTTCATCCAGGCGCCGCCCTTCTTCTCCTCGCGCGCGTAGAGGTCGAGGTAGAACTGGCCGACCAGTTCGCCGTTGCGGTTCTCGATGCGGAAGAAGCGCACGTCCTCGTGCCACACCGGCGCGGTGTCCGGCTTCACCTTCACCGAGAACAGCGTCTCGACGACGCGGAACAGCCCGGCGAGCACCGTCGGTTCGGTGAAGTACTGCTTCACCTCCTGCTCGGAGAAGGCATAGCGCTGCTGCAGCAGCTTCTCCGAGACCCAGGCCATGTCCCAGGGTTCGAGCGGATCGAGCTTGTACGTGTCGCGGGCGAAGGCGCGCAGCTCGGCGACGTCCTTCTCGGCGAAGGGCTTCGCCTTCCTGGCCAGCTCGCGCAGGAAGTCGAGCACCTGTTGCGGCGACTCGGCCATCTTCGGCACCAGCGAGACCTCGGCGAAGTTGCGGTAGCCGAGCAGCTTCGCCTCCTCGGCGCGCAGCTTCAGCAGCTGGTGGATCAGCGGTGCGTTGTCGAGCTCGGGCTTGCCGAACTCGGAGGCGCGCGTCGCGTAGGCGCGGTACATCCGCGCGCGCAGGCCGCGCTGGTCGGCGTACTGCATCACCGGGCCGTACGAGGGGGCGTGCAGCGTGAAGCGCCAGCCGGCGACGCTGGCCTTCTCGGCGCTGGCGCGGGCGACCTCGATCACGTCGTCCGGCAGCCCGGCGAGGTGCTTTTCGTCGGCGATTACTTCGGCGTGCGCGTTGGTCGCGTCGAGCAGGTTCTCCGAGAACTTCGCGGCGAGCGCGGCCGCCTCCTCCTGCAGTGCCTGGAAGCGCGGCTTCTGTTCGTCCGGCAGCTCGGCGCCGGACAGGCGGAAGTCGCGGATCTCGTTGTCGACGATGCGCTTTCTGGCCGGCGACAGCGTCGCGTACTCGGTGCTGGCGGCGAGTGCCTTGTACTTCGAGAACAGCGCGAGGTTCTGGCCGAGCTCGGAGTAGAAGCGCGTGACCTCGGGCAGCAGGTCGTTGTAGGCCTCGCGCCACGGCGGCACGTCGTTCACCGAGTGCAGGTGGCCGACCACGCCCCAGGCGCGCGACAGCTGTTCGATGCCGTCGGCGAGCGGCTCGGCGAAGTCGTGCCAGGTCGCCGGCACGTCGGCGCCGGTGAGGCGCTCGACCAGCGCCCGGCCGTCGTCGAGCAGGCGGGTGAGCGCCGGGCGTACGTGCTCGGGGCGGATCAGGTCGAAGCGGGGCAGGCCGGAGAAGTCGAGCAGTGGGTTGTCGGTCATGTCAGTCGTCGAAAAAGGAAGCGGGCGGTCGGGCCGCCCGCGAAGGGATCGTGCGCCCTATTCTACAAGGTCGCGGTAGGCGTGCCACGACGCGTGGCCGAGCAGCGGCATCAGCACGACGAGCCCGAACAGCAGCGTCGCGAAACCGAGCAGCGTCAGCGCGACGATCGTCGCCGCCCACGCCAGCAGCGGGCCGGGGTTGGCGGCGAAGGCGCGCAGGCTGGTCATCGCCGCGCTGACGAAGTCGCCGCCGCGGTCGAGCAGCAGCGGCGCCGAGACGACGCTGAGCATGAACACGAGCAGCGCGACGACGGCGCCGGCGAGCAGCCAGGCGAGCGCCAGTCCGGCGTGGCCGCCGGCGGCGATGACGAAGGCGGCGAACTCGACGACGTTGGCGCCGGGCCGGCCGGCCGCGATGCCGGCGAAGAGCACCGCCGAGAAGACCTCCCAGGCCAGCCACAGCAGCACCAGCAGCAGGCCGAAGCGCGTCAGCCCGTCGCGGCCGCGCTTGATGCCGGCGAGCGAATCGGCGAAGACCGAGGCCAGGCCGCGCTCGCTGCGCCGGCTCAGTTCGTAGAGGCCGGCGCAGAGCAGCGGGGCGACGATGAAGAAGCCGGAGACGGCGACCAGGAAGTGCAACGGGCTGCGCCACAACGAGACCAGCAGCAGGTCGCCGGCGATCGCGAAGAGCAGGCCGTAGGCGAGGCTGGCGATCGGCGTCGCGCGCAGGTCGGCCCACCCGGCGGCGAGCCAGTCGGCGATGCGGGCGACGGACACCTGCCGCACGCGCGGCAGCGGGAAGTTCCGGTCGAGGGAATCGAAGGGGTGCGCCATGCTGTCCTCCCGGGCGAGACGGTTCTCCGTTCCGGGATGGACAGCGCGCGGCCGGCGAAAGTTCTGGCGGCGCGGGGCAGGGCGCCGGGGGAAGGCGGCAGCGCTGCCGCTTCCGGGCCGGGTCAGGCCAGCGGCTGGCCGGTCAGCCGCTCGTAGGCCTCGCGGTACTTGGCGGCGGTCTTGTCGAC
Source organism: Azospira restricta (assembly GCF_016858125.1). Taxonomy (NCBI): domain Bacteria; kingdom Pseudomonadati; phylum Pseudomonadota; class Betaproteobacteria; order Rhodocyclales; family Rhodocyclaceae; genus Azospira; species Azospira restricta. The sequence goes on along the minus strand of NZ_CP064781.1, from coordinate 72,728 downwards.
AATCTCCGCCGGCAGGTTCGGCCCGGGGGCGGTCTTGTTCCAGTCGAGCGTTTCCAGGTAGTCGCGCACGAACTGCTTGTCGAAGGACGGCGGGTTGCTGCCCTCGGCGTACTGGTCGGCCGGCCAGAAGCGCGAGGAATCGGGGGTCAGTGCCTCGTCGATCAGGTGCAGCGTGCCGGCCTTGTCGATGCCGAACTCGAACTTGGTGTCGGCGATGATGATGCCCTTGGTCGCCGCGTAGCGCGAGGCTTCCTCGTAGATCTGCAGCGCCACCGACTTGGCCTGCGCGGCGAGCTCGGCGCCGTTCTTGCCGGTGCCGTAGAGCGCGTCGGCCAGCACCTTGGCGCAGTGCGCCTGCGCCTGTTCGAAGCTGATGTTCTCGTCGTGCTCGCCGATGTCGGCCTTGGTCGCCGGCGTGAAGATCGGTTGCGGCAGCTTCTGCGCCATCTTCAGGCCCGGCGGCAGCGCGATGCCGCAGACGGCGCCGGTGGCCTGGTAGTCCTTCCAGCCGGAGCCGATCAGGTAGCCGCGCACCACCGCCTCGATCGGCAGCGGACGCAGGCGCTTGACCACCACCGCGCGGCCGCGCACCTGCTCGCGTTCGTCCGGCGCGACGACCGCTTCCGGATCGACGCCGGTGAGCTGGCCGGGGACGATGTGCGCGAGCTTGGCGAACCAGAAGTTGGCGATCTGCGTCAGCACCTTGCCCTTGTCCGGGATCGGGTTCGGCAGGATGACGTCGAAGGCCGACAGGCGGTCGCTGGTGACGATCAGCAGCTGTTCGTCGTTCACGGCGTAGATGTCGCGCACCTTGCCGCGCGAGATCAGCGGCAGGCTCTTGATGGTCGATTCGAAAAGGGGAGCGGTCACGGCGGGCTTCCTGGAGGCGGGGATTCGGAAAAGCGTGATTATAGGCTAGTGGGCGCCGTTCTCTTCGGCCGCCAGCACCCGCCGCATGCGGCGGATGCCGAGGGCGACGACCCCGGCGATGACCGGGATCGACACGGCGGCGGCGATTTCCGCGGAGAGCGCCGGCGCGAACGACTTCTGCAGCCCCTTGGCGACGTACTGCACGAGCTGCGAGCCGTAGTAGGTGATCGCCACCACGGAGAGGCCCTCGACCGTCTCCTGCAGCCGCAGCTGCAGCCGCGCGCGGCGGTTCATCTGCGCCAGCAGCTCCTGGTTCTGGCGTTCCAGTTCGATGTCGACGCGCGTGCGCAGCAGCGCGCTCTTCCTGGCGATGCGCGTCGACAGGTCGGTCTGGCGCGCGGCGACCGACTGGCAGGTGGCCATCGCCGGCGCCAGGCGGCGCTCCATGAATTCGCGGATCGGCGGGAAGCCGGCCAGCCGCTGCTCGCGCAGGTCCTCGACGCGCTGCTGCACCAGCCGGTAGTAGGCGGCGGCGGCGCCGAAGCGGTAGGCGGTGCGCGTCACCGACTGCTCGACCTCGGCGGCGAGCTTGGTCAGGCGCGCGAGCAGGCGGCGTTCGTCCTCGGGCGTGCCGGCGACGCGCATCTCGTCCATCAGCTCGGCCAGCTCGCGTTCGCGCTCGCCGAGGAAGCGTCCGGTCTCCTTGGCCACCGGAAAGGCGAGCAGCGCCATCATGCAGTAGGTCTCGATCTCGAGCAGGCGTTGCACGGTGCGGCCGGCCTGGCGGTGGCGCAGGTGCTCGTCGATGATCGTGAAGTGCGAGAAGCCGGCGTGCAGCTCGAAGTCGGAGACGACCCAGGCCGCCCCTTCGGCGACGCGCGTCGCGACGACCGCGGCGCCGGCGCGGGCAATGCCGTCGAGGACCTCCTCGGGCGGGTTCTGCGCGGCGGCACATAGCTCGATGTGGCTGGCCGCGATCACCGTGCCGGGGATGCCCCGCACCCATTCCGCCGGGAAGGCGGCGAGCGCGGTGGTTTCGGCGCCGTCGCCGGCGATGCGGCGGCGGAAGAAGGTATAGCCGGAGAACTCGGTGTGCCGTTCCCACTTCAGGCGCAGCGGGCCGGCGTCGAGCACCCAGTGGTCGCCGTCGACCAGCGGGCAGACCTCGGTGCCGAGCGTCGTGCACAGCGCCGCGAGGTGCTTGCGTTCGTCGTCGGCGCTGCCGCCGGCGTGCGTCACCGCGAGGTAGCTGATCCATTCCGGGCCGGGAATGGCGACCGGCGGCCGCGAGTGGATCTCGGCGTTCAGGCGACGGCGCAGCGGGTGTTCGGCGATCGGCAGCATGGGCGCGGCATGAAAAGAAAACGGCACCGAGTGTAGCACCCGGTGCCGTTTGCAGCGTGTTGATTAGTTTACGATTTGGTTCAACTCGCCCTTGGCGTAGCGCTCCGCCATCTTGTCCAGCGGGATCGGCTTGATCCTGCTCGCCTGGCCGGCGCAGCCGAAGGCCTCGTAGCGGGCGAGGCAGATCTTCTTCGCCGCTTCGCGCGCCGGCTTCAGGTAGTCGCGCGGGTCGAACTTCGACGGGTTCTCGGCCAGGTAGCGGCGCACCGCGCCGGTCATCGCCAGGCGGATGTCGGTATCGATGTTGACCTTGCGCACGCCGTGCCTGATGCCGTTGACGATCTCCTCGACCGGCACGCCGTAGGTTTCCTTCATGTCGCCGCCGAACTCGCGGATCTCGGCCAGCAGCTCCTGCGGCACCGACGAGGAGCCGTGCATCACCAGGTGCGTGTTCGGGATGCGGGCGTGGATTTCCTTGATGCGGTCGATCGCCAGGATGTCGCCGGTCGGCTTCTTGGTGAACTTGTAGGCGCCGTGGCTGGTGCCGATGGCGATCGCCAGCGCGTCGCAGTTGGTCTCTCTGACGAAGTCGGCGGCCTGGTCCGGGTCGGTCAGCAGTTGCTCGCGGGTCATGTGGCCCTCGGCGCCGTGGCCGTCCTCCTTGTCGCCGCGCATCGTCTCCAGCGAGCCGAGCACGCCCAGCTCGGCCTCGACCGAGACGCCGATTGCGTGCGCGAACTTGACCACTTCCTTCGACACCGCGACGTTGTACTCGTACGAGGCGGTGGTCTTGCCGTCGGCTTCGAGCGAGCCGTCCATCATCACCGACGAGAAGCCGGAACGGATCGCCGCCATGCACACCGCCGGCGACTGGCCGTGGTCCTGGTGCATGACGATCGGGATGTGCGGGTAGGCTTCCAGCGCGGCCAGGATCTGGTGGCGCAGGAAGGGCTCGCCGGCGTACTTGCGGGCGCCGGCCGAGGCCTGCATGATCACCGGCGCGTCGAGCTGGTTGGCGGCCTCCATGATGGCCCACACCTGCTCCATGTTGTTCACGTTGAAGGCGGGCAGGCCGTAGCCGTTTTCGGCGGCGTGGTCGAGAAGCTGGCGCATGGATACGAGCGGCATGATGACTCCGGAAATCAGGGCGCGGCGCCGCGGCAGGGCGGCGGCGCCGACGTTGCGGGGAAAAACGTTATTTTATCGCGATTCGGCGGCGATATCGGCCGAAAAGCGGCGCTGCCCGGCGGCGGTTTCCTGCGCCTCGCGCAGCGCGGTCTTCAACGCCGCGGCGCCGGCCGCGTCGGTCTGCCCCCACTGCTCGAAATAGACCAGCTCGTCGAGCGCCAGGCGCGGCCGCCAGCCGGCCTTCTCCAGCTCCGGCTTGTCGTGGAAGTAGCTGACCTGGCCGAGGCACAGGTAGGCGATCGGGATGATCCGTTCCGGCAGGCCGAGGATCTCCTTCAGCGCCGACTGGTGGAAGATGCTCACCCAGCCGACGCCGAGGCCTTCGGCGCGCGCGGCGAGCCACAGGTTCTGCACCGCGCAGACCGAGCTGTAGATGTCCATCGCCTTGATGTGCGTGCGGCCGATGACTACCGGGCCGGCGCGGTCGCGGTCGCAGGTGATCAGGATGTTCACCGGCGACTCGAGGATGCCTTCGAGCTTCAGCTCGCGGTAGATCTCCTGCTTCTGTCCCTCGAACATCGCCGCCGCCTCGGCGTTGGCCTCGGCGAAGGCGGCGTGGATGCGCTGCTTCACCGCCTGCTCGCGGATCAGCACGAAGCTCCACGGCTGCATGTAGCCGACCGAGGGGGCGAAGTGTGCGGCAGTGAGGATGCGCGCCAGCATGTCGTCCGGGATCGGGTCGGGCAGGAACTGGCCGCGCACGTCGCGGCGCGAGAAGATCGCCCGGTACACCGCATCGCGGGCGGCGTCGGCGAAGAAATGTTCGGGCTGGCGGCCGTCGCCGCTGTCGGTGGAGTGGCTCATTCGGATTCCTGTTCCTGGGTTGCGTGTTCGGCGAAGCGCCAGCAGTTGCGGCCGCCGGCCTTCGCCGCATAGAGCGCGAGGTCCGCGCTGTGGCCGAGCGCGGTCGCGTCGCGGCCGTCGTCCGGATAAACGGCGATGCCGATGCTGATGCCGATGCTGACGGTGCCTTCGGCGAGGTCGAAGGGGGCATCGATCAGGTCGATGATCTTGGCGGCGACGCGCGCGGTGTCGCCGGCGCCGCTGATGCGCGGCAGGATCAGCGCGAACTCGTCGCCGCCGATGCGCGCCAGCGTGTCCTCGCTGCGCAGTATCGAGCGCATCCGCTGCGACGCCTGGCGCAGCAGGGCGTCTCCGGCGGCGTGCCCGAGCGTGTCGTTGACCGGCTTGAAGCGGTCGAGGTCGAGGTAGAGGACCGCGAACGCGTGGCCGTCGCGCTGCGCGCCGGCGACGGTCTGCGCGAGGCGGTCGTCGAAGCGGGTGCGGTTCGCCAGACCGGTCAGCGGGTCGAAGTTGGCGCGCTGCCACAGTTCGCCCTCGCGCGTTTCCTGCTCGGTGATGTCGCGGCTGACGGTGATGAAGCGCGCGATCCGGCCGTGCACGTCGCGCACCGAGGTGATGTTGTGCCAGACGCAGTACTCCTCACCCGACGGACGGCGGTTCCAGACCCGGCCCGACCAGTAGCCCTGCCGGTTGAGCGTCTCCCACATTTCGCGGAAGTAGGCGTCGTCGTGACGCCCGGAGCTGAGCACCGTCGGCGTCTTGCCGATCACCTCGTCGTCGTGATACCCGGTCAGCCAGACGAAGGCCGGGTTGGTGCGCAGAATCTGCCCCTTGGCGTCGGTGATCATCACCGCATCGTGCATGCCGTCGATGATGCCCGCGGCGAGCGCCGACTCGGTCAGTCGTGCATGTTCGTCGCTGCGGTCGACGAGGGTCAGCGTCGCGCCGCTGACGGCGCCGTCGGCGTCGCGGCAGGCGCGCGCGCTGAGCGAGAGCCACAGTGCGTCGTCGCCGCCGCGCTTCAGCCAGGCGTCGTCGACGTTTTCGCCGGCGTCCAGGCAGAGGTGCGCGATCGGGTCGTCGCTGGCGAACGGCGCGCCGTCCTGTGTCACCAGCGCGAAGCCGGCATCGCGGAGCAGGTCGGCGAGGCGCCGGCCGGCGGCCTGCGGGAACCACTGCGCCGCGCGCGGATTGGTGAAAGTGACGACGCCGCGGGGGTCGAGGAGGAGAAGCCCCTCGCTCATCGTCTCGAAGACCGTGCGCGAGCGGGTCGTCTCGTACTGCAGCGCGTCGTGGGCCGCCTGCAGCTTGCGCCCGGCGCGATAGACGAGCCAGCTCGCCGGCAGCAGCAGCAGGCTGAGCAGGATCGCCGGCAGGTAGGCGACGCGGGCGTGCTCGGCGTTTTCCCGGTCCAGCCACCGCTGGTCGATGCCGGCGACGACGCGCAGTCCCCAGCTCGCGAGCTCGCGTACCGCGCTGAGGCGGGTGACGCCGTCGAGCGGGCTGGTCAGCGGGAAGGTCTCCGCCGGCGCCGGGACAGTGACCGGCTTGCCGACATGGCGGCCCTGGTCGTGCGAACGGAGGATTACGCGGCCGGTCGGCGAGAGCAGCGTCAGCAGCTCCCGATCGTGGTCCAGCGTGTCGAAGAATTCGCCCAGGCGCGCGACCGGAAAGCCGACGACGACGGCCCCGGCGAACTTCCCGCGCTGCAGGATCGGGCGCGCGAAGAGGAGGATCCACTCGCCGGTGGTCTTGCCGACGATCGGCTCGCTGACGACGATGCGGTCCTCGCTGCTGCGCTGCGCGGCGAGGAAGTGCTCGCGGTCGCCGAGGAAGACCGGGGGGCGCTCCTGGCCGTCGATGAAGTTAACGTGCGCCCAGCCGTCGGGGCCGATCAGCGTCGCCCGGTTGATCGGGCCGCCGCCGTGCGCGCCGGAGATGCGCCGCGCCTCGTCGCGGAAGGCGGCGAGCTTGTCCTGCTGGGCGATGTCGCGCAGGTGCCGCAGCGCCTCGTCGGCGACGGTCAGCGTCAGCTCGGCATGTTCGGCGTGCACGCGCGCGAGCGTCTGGACCCGCAGCTGCGCCGCCTCGAGAGTGTTCTCGTTGACGTTGCGGACATGGATGACGGCGACCGACCAGGCGAGCGCCAGCACCGCCGCCGCGAGCAGCAGGAAAAGCTTCCACGCATTCCGCGGCGACTCGAGCTGCATCGGCTCAGCGGCCGGCGGGTTGCGTGTGCTCGCCGACGCGGACGATTTTCAGTGTGTTGGTGCCGCCCGGCGTGCCGATCGGCTCGCCGATGGTGAGCACGATCAGGTCGCCCTTGTCGACGACGCCGGCCTCGATCAGCAGCTGCTCGGCGTCGTAGAGCAGCTCCTCGCGCTCGGTGTGCGTCTGCTTCATCAAGAGCGGATAGACCTCGCGGTACAGGCACATCTTGGTCTGTGCCGCCGCCGACGGGGTCAGCGCATAGACCGGCACGCCGCAGTTCAGCCGGCTCATCCACAGCGCGGTCGAGCCCGATTCGGTGAGTGCGGCGATCGCCTTCACCTTCAGGTGGTGCGCGGTCCAGATCGCGGCCATCGCGATCGACTGGTCGATGCGCGTGAACACGCGGTCGAGGAATTCGCGATCGAGCGTGACCTCGGCCGACTTCTCGGCTTCGAGGCAGACGCGGGCCATCGCCTCGACCGTCTGCACCGGGTACTTGCCGCTTGCCGTCTCGGCCGACAGCATCACCGCGTCGGTGCCGTCGAGCACGGCGTTGGCGACGTCCGACACTTCGGCGCGGGTCGGCACCGGCGACAGGATCATCGACTCCATCATCTGCGTCGCGGTGATGGCGAGCTTGTTGCGCTCGCGCGCCATGCGGATCATCTTCTTCTGCAGCGCCGGCACCGCCGCGTCGCCGACCTCGACCGCGAGGTCACCGCGGGCGACCATGACGCCGTCGGAGGCGTCGAGGATCTCGTCGAGCGCCGCCACCGCCTCGACCCGCTCGATCTTGGCGATGGTCAGCGCCTTGCCGCCGGCGGCGCGCATCAGCTGGCGCGCCATGTACATGTCGGCGGCGCTCTTCGGGAACGAGATGGCGACGTAATCGACGCCGATGTCGGCGGCGGTCTTGATGTCGTCCATGTCCTTCGCCGTCAGTGCCGGCGCGGAGAGGCCGCCGCCCTGGCGGTTGATGCCCTTGTTGTTCGACAGCTCGCCGCCGTGGCGGACCACGGTGTGGATCTCGCTGCCGCGCACCAGCTCGACGTCGAGCACGATGCGGCCGTCGTCGAGCAGCAGCACGTCGCCGCCGCGGACGTCGCGGGGCAGGTCCTTGTAGTCGAGGCCGACGCGCTCGAGGGTGCCCATCGCGCAGGCGGCGTCGAGGATGAAGCGGGCGCCGGCCTCCAGCGTGACCTTGCCGTCGGCGAACTTGCCGACGCGGATCTTCGGTCCCTGCAGGTCGGCGAGGATGCCGACCGGGCGGCCGACGCGCTTCGCCGCGTCGCGCACCATCGTCGCGCGGGCGACGTGGTCCTCGGCGCTGCCGTGCGAGAAGTTCAGGCGGACGACGTCGACGCCGGCGCGGATCAGTTTTTCGAGGACTTCGGGGTTGTTCGAGGCGGGGCCGAGGGTGGCGACGATCTTGGTATGGCGGGTCATGGCGGGTCCTTTGCGAATTCGCCCATTCTAGCCGCCGCCGGGCTTTCGCAAAACCGGCGTCACGGCCGGCGGTCGCGCTCCTCGCTCGCGCGCACGGCGAAGCTGCGCTCGATTTCCGAGAGCGGCAGCCCGAAGCGGAATTCGCGGTCGAGCGTGCGCAGCAGCGGCATCAGGTGCAGGCCGAGCGAGCCGAACTGGCGCGCTGCCGCCTGTGGGTCGTAGAGATTGAACAGTTCCTCGAAGTATTCCGGCCCGAAGCCGCCGGGCGCCGCCGCCGGATCGTTGGCATGCACGCGGTTGCCGCCGGCCGATTGCGCCATCCGCAGCCGCAGCGTCGCGCGCGCGATCAGCGCCGGCGCATCCAGCCCGGCGTCGGCCGAAAGGCTGGCGATGCCGGCGCTCACCTGCAGCGGGAAGGCTTCGCCGGCGATGTTCACCTGGCTGTTGGCGAGGCCGCGGCAGACGCGCTGGGCGAACGCCGTGCAGCCGGCGAGGCTGGTGCCGGGCGAAACGATCAGGCAGTCGCCGGCGTCGCCGTGGCCGATGCAGTCCCCGTGGCCGATCTTCGTCTGCAGCACGCGCGCGACGTGGGTGGCGACGGCGTCGGCGGTCTCGTTGCCGAAGCGGGCGACGAGACCGCCGTGCAGGTCGAGGCCGAAGGCGAGCACGCCGATCATGTCCGCGGCGGCGGGCGTTTGTGCGATGGCCTGCGCCAGCCGTCCGGCGACGGCGTCGGCGGCGAGCACGTCGGGCGCGCGCCGCGCCGGCGCCTCGCCCGCCTTGTCGCGCGGCGGCATTTCCGTCAGCCCGGGGAAGTGGGTCGCCAGCTCCCAGTTCACGAGGCGGCCGATGCGCGCCACGATCTCCTGGCGCGGCATGCCGCGCGTGATGAAGTCGGTGACGCCGTGCTCGCGCGCGCGCTGCCGGTCGCTGTCGCTCTCGTGGCCGGAGATCACCAGCAGGAACGGGATGTCGCACAGGCGGCGCAGCTTGTTTACGCGCAGCCGGGCCAGGAGGTCGTAGCCGTTGAGGCGGGGCAGCTGGGCGCCGGAGACGACGGCGATGATCGTCGAGTCGAGGACGAGGGTTTGCCACGCGGACTCGCCGTCCGCCTCCTCGCGCACCTCGAAATGCTCGCGCAGATGCTTGGCGAGCGCCGACCGCACGACGCGGGAGTGGTCGACGACCAGCACCCGGCGCAATACCTCCTCCATGTCTCCTCCCTCCGCTCGTTGTCGAAGAGTTTCAAGGGCTTGCTTCGATGGCAAGCGGCAGATTTTCGCCTATGTCATGGCGCGAGGCAATGGGCGGGGCGGGGAAGGTGCGCCGGGGACGGTCGCCCCGGCGCGTGCGGGCAGGCTCAGTAGAGCGCGGCCGGCAGCGGTAGCTCGGGCAGTTCGGCGGGCAGCGTGCCGGCTTCGCCGGCGACGAAGGCGGTCGCCGCGCGCAGCACCGCCGGGTCGCGCAGCAGCCGGAAATGGCCGAGACCGTGCGTGCGGATCAGCTGCGCGCCGGGCAGGCAGGCGGCGATCCGCTGCGAATGCGCGAACGGCACGTGGCGGTCGCCGCTGTCGTGCACCAGCAGCGCCGGCAGCGACAGCCGGCCGAGGTCCTCGATGCGGTCGATGTCGTCGAAGCGCTTGCCGTAGCGGTGCTCGATGCGTTGGCGCAGGCGCTCGCGGACGGCGGCGCTGAGGCCCAGCTGGCGTGCGAAGCGGTGCATGTAGCCGGCGATCGACGCCGGCGTGCCGAGCAGGACGGCGCGTTCGAGGACGAGGCCGTCGCGCAGCGCGAGGCCGATCGCCGCGGCGCCGAGCGAGTGGCCGATCGCCGCGTGGAACGGGCCGCAGGCCTGGTCGATGGCGGTGATCGCGCGCGCCAGGTTGGGCAGCGCGGTGCGCCGCCCCTCGCTTTCGCCGTGGCCGGGGTGGTCGAACCAGACGACGCGGAAGCCGCGCGCCAGCAGCGGCGCGACGAAGCCGCCGAGCTGCGCGCCGACGCCGCCCCAGCCGTGTACCAGCAGCACCGCCGGCGCCGCGGCCGGGCCGGCCTGCCAGAGGACGACGTGGCCGGCGTCGGCGAGCACCGTCTCGCGGCGCGCCGCGGCCGGCGCCGGGTAGGCCGCGGGATGGCGCGGCGGCGTCGTGAACAGGCGTTCGGCCTGGCGGCGGGCGAGTTCCGGACGCAGGCGCGAGAGCAGGCCGAAGTAGCCGCGCGTCGCCGTCTGGGCGGCCATTGAAAAGGATCGAACGATCGTGCTATTGAGCTGCGAAAGCGTCGGGGCGTAGGTCGTCATGGAGATCTCCTCGGGGGTCAGGCGGCCGCGGTGGCGGCCGAAAGCAGGCGGTCGAAGGCGGCGCGGGCGCGTACCGCGGCCTCCGGGCGGCGCAGCAGGCGCGCGCCATGGTAGTAGGCGAAGACGATGCCGAGCGCCTCGAAAGCGAGCTGCGCGACGTCGCTGCCGGCCGGCAGCTGGCCTTCGGCGACGGCGAGGTCGAGCGCGCGCTCGAGGTTGCGCTGCAGGCGGTCGAAGTGGGCGACGAGGCGCTCGCGCACCGGCCCCGGCCGGTCGTCGAACTCGATCGCCGCCGCATGCAGCGGGCAGCCGTAGGCGAGGCCGCTGTCGTCGGTCCATTGCAGCCAGTGCTCGAAGATCGCGCGTACCCGCGGCAGCCCGCGCGGCGCCTGCAGCGCCGGCGCAAACACGGTCTCCGCGAAGCGCTCGGCGGCGCGGTCGATGGCGGCGATCTGCAACTCCTCGCGCGAGCCGAAATGCGCGAACAGCCCGCTCTTCGAAAGCCCGGTGCGTGCCGCCAGCGTGCCGATCGTCAGCGACTCGAAGCCGCCTTCACTGGCTTGCGCCAGTGCGGCGTCGAGGATCATCGAACGGGTGTTTTCGCCTTTTCCCATGGAGTTACTTTACGAACGATCGTTCTTTTTGTCAAGTACCTCGTCGGGCTGCCCGATCCGGCGTGCTTCCCGGCCGGAAAATGCTCCGGACCGGCGGCGACTGGGGCAGATTCCGTGCGACGGCGTGTGTCGGGGCGATGGGGCGGCCGGCCGGGGAACCTGCACTGCCTGCCGCCAGCCCAATTCCCGTGGCCGTGTGCGCGCAGCTTGGTTCTCCGGCAGGCCCGACTGCGGCGTGCCGCGCCGCGGGCTGCGGCACGCGGTCACTATCCCTTTTGCTATGGAGGAGGCGATATGGCGGAATTCTGCGACATTACCTTCGATCGCGAACGATTGAAGGAAGCCATCCGGTCGACCTACGGCAGGGTCGCCACCGAGCCCGATGGCGATTTCCATTTTCATCGCGGCCCGGCCTACGCGGTATCGCTGCTGCGCTATGACCGCGGCGAACTGGACGAACTGCCGCCATTCGTGACCGCGTCGTTCGCCGGGGTCGGCAATCCCTTGAAGGTGGCGGACCCGGCGCCGGGGGCGACCGTGATCGATCTCGGTTCCGGCAGCGGGATGGACTGTCTCCTTGCCGGGCGTCGCGTCGGCCCCGACGGCCGGGTCATCGGGTTCGACATGACCGATGCGATGCTCGACATGGCTGCCCGCGGCGCGGAAGGCGCCGCCCTGCCGCAGGTGCGATTCGAGAAGGCGGAAATCAACCGCCTACCGCTCGATGACGCTTCCGTCGACGTGGCGATTTCCAACGGCGTCCTGAATCTGAGTCCCGACAAGGCCCGGGTGATCGCCGAGCTCTACCGTGTGCTGCGCCCCGGCGGGCGCCTGCAGCTGGCCGATATCGTGATCGATGCCGAACTGTCCGCCGCCGCGCGCAACGACATCGAACTGTGGGTTGGTTGAATCGCGGGAGCTCTGCAGTCTGCAGGCTATCTTGCGGCGTTTGCAAACGCCGGATTCGAACGTGTGGCGGTGGTCGAGTATTTCGATTCCTTCGCCGGGACGAGCAAGGAGGGGATCGCGCGCAAGTACGGGGTGAGAGGCGCGAATTTCGTCGCCTTCAAGGACTGAGACGGTTTGCCGCTGGCGGCGGCACGCACCGGCGATGCAGGGGCGGGGCCGTCGCCCGCGCCTCCCGTCAGCCGCCGGCGTCCGCTTCCGCGTCGCCGCCGCCGGCTGACCGCGGCTCGCCGTGCTGCATCGAAAACATCTGCCGGTACCGGCTCGGGGAGACCGTGGTCGTGCGCTCGAACAGACGGCGGAAGGAACTGGGATCCCCGTAACCGACGCGGTCGACGATTTCCTCGAAGTTGAGGTCGGTGGATTCCAGCAGCCGCTTCGCGCCCTCGACGCGAAGCTCCTGGATGTACTGCCGCGGCGAACATCCCAGCGCTTCGTGAAACCTCCGGATGAGCGTGCGCGACGTGGTATTCAGTGCGTCGGCGAGGCCCGCCACCGACAGCGGCTGGCGGATGTGCGAGCGGATGTGGCTCTGTGCCCGCATCACGAGTTCGTCCCGATGCTGCATGCGCGCCTGGAGCGTCATGTAGGGAAACTGCGATTCGCGCTTCGCATTTACCAGCATGACCTTGGCGCAGGAGAGGGCGAGGGGCGGACCGGCGAAGTGCTCGACGATGCGCAGGCAAAGGTCGAGGCCGGCGGTGAAGGCTCCCGACGTGAAAATGCGGTCGTCACGGGTCACCAGCTCGCCCTCGCAGAGCGATGCGCGCGGGTAGTTCGCCCGGAACAGCTTGCCCAGCCACCAGCTGGTCGTCACCCGCTTGCCGTCGAGCAAGCCGGCCTCCGCGAGTACGAAGGTTCCTGCGCAACTGGCTGCGAGCAGCCGGCCCTGTTCGTGCTGAGCCCGCAGCCAGTCGCCGCACCGGGCGGCGAGCGCGCCGATCTGCCGCGAAAACCTCGTCGTGTCGCCGGTGAAGTGGAGTCCGGGAATGTAGATCAGGTCGGGGGCCGGACTGCTTGCCGGGGAGCCGGTGACGGCGATGTCGAGGCCGCCCATGCTCCTTGGCGCCCGGCCGTCGGGAGAGACTACCTGCCACCGGAAGGGCGCCGGCACCTGCTCGTCGCCGCGGGTTGCATAGAGGTTGGCGATATCGAGCACCTCGACCATCGAGCTGATCGCCGAGCCCTGACAGTCGTCGTACGCCAGCAGCGCCAGCGTTCGGGGTCCGGTTGTCGCATTCGGCTTCGTAATCGTCATTTGCGACCTTTCGCAGCGGGGGCGGGAAACGCAGAATGATTTCACCGTAGCGGATCCGTGCAGTCGATGCACAACCCCGAGAGGAGGAAATCATGAATGCCTCGTCCGAATCCTGCCCCGTCACGCTCCAGCGTCGTCAGGTCATCGAGTTCGAGATCGCCGGCGGCGACTCGATTCTATGCGTCAGCGGCTGCCTGTGGGGAACCTTTACCGACAGCAACGAAGACATCGTATTGATGCCCGGGCAATCGTTTTCCGCGGAGCGGCCGGGGTGTCTTGTCGTGCAGGGGCTGGGGATTTCCAGCCTGCGCCTGATCCGTTGCGCGAAAACGCGGAGCGCCGGGTTCGTCGCGAACCTCGCGCACCAGTGGTTCGCGCGCGCTCGCGACGGCGAGTTCGCCGCCTGAGCGGGGGACGCGGCGACCCGCCAGCCCCGCCCGCGCCGACAATGGGCCGCCGCGCTGCGTCGTGCCGCGACGATCCGGGGGAAACGGGTTGCCGGAGGGCAATGAAAAGGCCGCCCGCAGGCGGCCTCGTCGGTGAGCCCGTCGGTTCAGCCCCGGGCGCGGCTTTCCAGCACCTCGATCGCCGGCAGCTTCTTGCCTTCGAGGAATTCGAGGAAGGCGCCGCCGCCGGTCGAGATGTAGTCGACGTCGTCGGCGATGTGGAACTTGGCGATCGCCGCCAGCGTGTCGCCGCCGCCGGCGAGCGAGAAGCCGTCGGAGTGGGCGATCGCCGAGGCCAGCATCTTGGTGCCGCCGGCGAACTGGTCGAGCTCGAAGACGCCGACCGGGCCGTTCCAGACGATGGTGCCGGCGTGGGCGATGATGTCGGCGAGCTTGGCCGCCGTCTTCGGGCCGACGTCGAGGATGCGGTCGTGCGCGCCGACCTCGTCGACCGACACCTTGGCGCCGCGCGCCATCGCCGACACCTCGTCGGCGACGACGACGTCGACCGGCAGCGGCACGTCGGCGCCGCGCTCCTTCATGATGTCCATGATCGCGTGCGCCTCGCTGACCAGGTTCGGCTCGGCCAGCGAGTCGCCGATGCGCTTGCCGTTGGCGAGCAGGAAGGTGTTGGCGATGCCGCCGCCGACGATCAGCTGGTCGACCTTCTCGGCCAGCGACTTGAGGATGGTCAGCTTGGTCGACACCTTGGCGCCGGCGACGATGGCGACCAGCGGCCGCTTCGGGTTCTCCAGCGCGCGCGACAGCGCGTCGATCTCGGCGCCCATCAGGAAGCCGGCGCAGGCCACCGGCGCGAACTTGGCGATGCCGTGCGTCGTCGCCTCGGCGCGGTGGGCGGTGCCGAAGGCGTCGTTCACGTAGATGTCGCACAGCTTGGCCATCTTCTGCGCCAGCTCGTCGCTGTTCTTCTTCTCGCCCTTGTTGCAGCGGCAGTTCTCGAGCAGCACGATCTCGCCCGGTTCAACCTTGAAGCCGCCGTCGACCCAGTCGGCGACGAGACGCACCGGCTTGTTCAGCAGCTGGCCGAGGCGCACGGCGACCGGCATCAGCGTGTCCTCGGGCTTCAGCTCGCCTTCGCTCGGGCGGCCGAGGTGCGAGGTGACCATCACCGCGGCGCCGTTCTCCAGGCAGTACTTCAGCGTCGGCAGCGCGGCGCGGATGCGCGTGTCTTCGGTGATGTTGCCGGCGTCGTCCTGCGGCACGTTGAAGTCGGCGCGGATGAAGACGCGCTTGCCCTTGACGTCGAGGTCGGCGAGCTTGAGAACGTTCATTGGAAAACTCCTGGTGAAGGTCGGAAGGTAGGGTTCAGGAAATCTTCTGCCGCCAGTGGCAGGCGACGTCGAGCATGCGGTTGGCGAAGCCCCATTCGTTGTCGAACCACAAGAGCAGGTTGAGCATGTGCTGGCCGGCGAGCCGCGTCTGGCTGCCGTCGATGATCGCCGAGTGCGGGTCGTGGTTGAAGTCGACCGAGGCGTGCGGCGCGGCGGTGTAGGCCAGCAGCTTGCGCCACGGGCCGGCGGTGGCCGCCGCCAGCAGCGCGTTGACCGCGTCGGCGGTGACCGGCCGGCCGGCGTCGATGACCATGTCGATCGCCGAGACGTTGGCCGTCGGCACGCGGATCGCCTTCGCCTGCACGCGGCCGGCGAGCGCCGGCAACAGCCGCTCGACGCCGCGGGCGAGGCCGGTCGACACCGGGATGATCGACTGCATCGCCGAGCGCGTGCGGCGCAGGTCGGCGTGGTGGTAGCCGTCGGCCAGCGGCTGGTCGTTCATCACCGAGTGCAGCGTGGTCAGCAGCACGTGCTCGATGCCGATCTCGCGCGCCAGCAGGTCGAGGACCGGCACGACGGCGTTGGTCGTGCACGAGGCGTTGGAAACCAGGCGCTCGCTGCCGGCGAGCGTCTCGTGGTTGATGCCGTAGACGATCGTCGCGTCGACGTCGGCGGCGCTGTTCGCCGGGTGCGACAGCAGCAGGCGCGGCGCGCCGGCGGCGATGAAGCGCTGCAGCTCGGCGCGCGTGCTGTAGCGGCCGGAGCATTCGACGACGAGATCGATGCCGAGGCCGCGCCAGTCCACCGCCTCCGGTGTCGTTTCGTGACTGACGGCAATGGTGTCGCCGTCGATCAGCAGGTTCTGCCCGTGCAGCTCGACCGCCCCGGGGAAGCGGCCGTGCGTCGAGTCGAAACGGGTCAGGTAGGCGATGCTCTCGAGCGCCGCCGGCTCGTTGATGGCGACCACCTGCAGCCGGTCGCGGCACGGCGACTCATGCAGCGCGCGCAGGAAACAGCGGCCGATGCGGCCGTAGCCGTTGATCGCGAGGCGGAGCGGTTTTTTCAACACGGGGTCCGGAGAGGCGGAAAAGAAAAAGGGCAGGCCCGCGGCCTGCCCTCTGCGGACGATTTACTTGGCGTTCATCCAGGCGCGCGCGGCATCGAGCATGCGGCAGGAGTAGCCCCACTCGTTGTCGTACCAGGCCAGCACCTTGACCAGCACCGAGCCGTCCTCGCCCTTGATGACGCGGGTCTGCGTCGCGTCGAAGGTCGACGAGACGGTGGTGTGGTTGAAGTCCGACGACACCAGCGGCTCGTTGTTGACGTCGAGGATGCCCTTCAGCGGGCCGTTGGCGGCGGCGGTCATCAGCGCGTTGATCTCTTCCTTGGTCGTCGCGCGCTCGGCGGTGAAGGTCAGGTCGACCAGCGAGACGTTGATCGTCGGTACCCGGAGGGCAAAACCGTCGACCTTGCCGACCAGTTGCGGCAGCACCAGGCCGACGGCCTTGGCGGCGCCGGTCTTGGTCGGGATGATGTTGGCGGCGGCGGCCCGCGCCCGGCGCAGGTCCTTGTGGCGGACGTCGACGGTGACCTGGTCGTTGGTGTAGGCGTGGATGGTGGTCATCAGGCCCTGCTTGATGCCGACGCTGTCGGCCAGGATCTTGGCCACCGGCGCCAGGCAGTTGGTCGTGCAGGACGCGTTGGAGACGACGGTGTGCGACGCCTTCAGCGCGCCTTCGTTGACGCCCATCACGATCGTCGTGTCGACGTCGTCGCCGCCCGGCGCTGAGATCAGCACGCGCTTGGCGCCCTGGTCGAGCAGCGCCTGCGCCTTGGCCTTGGTGGTGTAGGCGCCGGTGCACTCGAGCAGCACGTCGACGCCGTGCGTCGCCCAGTTCACGCCCTTCGGGTCCTTGGTCGAGTAGAAGGCGATCGGCTTGCCGTCGATGATGATCGTGTTCTCGCCTTCGGTGCTCACCGAGGTCGCGAAGCGGCCGTGCGTGGTGTCGTACTTCAAGAGGTGGGCGTTGGTCGCCAGGTCGCCCGAGGCGTTGATCGCGACGACCTCGAACTCGTTCTGCAGACCCTGTTCGTAGATCGCGCGCAGCGTGCAGCGACCGATCCGACCGAAACCGTTGATGGCGACTTTGATACCCATTGCTTTGCTCCTGGAAAGAACCGAATAGCGATTAAAGAATGCCTTTGACCGTGGCGACGACGTTGGCCACGGTGAAACCGAAGAATTCGAACAGCTTGGGCGCCGGGGCCGACTCGCCGAAGCGGTCGATGCCGATCACCGCACCCTTCAGGCCGACGTACTTGCGCCACAGGTCGGGGTGGCCGGCCTCGATGGCGATGCGCTTCTGGCACTTGCCGAGCACGCTGGCGCGGTAGTCGGCGTCCTGGCGGTCGAAGACGTCGGCGCAGGGCATCGAGACGACGCGGGCGGCGATGCCATCCATCTTCAGCGCGGCCTGCGCGTCGAGCGCGAGCTTCACTTCCGAGCCGGTGGCGATCAGCACCACCTGTGCCTCGCCGGCGCAGTCGGACAGCACGTAGCCGCCGCGGCGGATGGTCTCGGCGGCAACGCCGGCGGTGACCGTCGGCAGGTTCTGGCGGGACAGCGCGAGCACGCTCGGGCCGTTCTGGCGTTCGATCGCGGCAGCCCAGGCGACGGCGGTCTCGGTCGCGTCGGCGGTGCGCCAGACGTCGAGGTTCGGGATCAGGCGCAGGCTGGCGACGTGCTCGACCGGCTGGTGCGTCGGGCCGTCCTCGCCCAGCCCGATCGAATCGTGCGTGTAGACCATGATCTGGCGCTGCTTCATCAGCGCCGCCATGCGGATCGCGTTGCGCGCGTAGTCCGAGAAGACGAGGAAGGTCGCGGTGTAGGGGATCAGGCCGCCGTGCAGCGCGAGGCCGTTGGCGATCGCGGTCATGCCGAATTCGCGCACGCCGTAGTACAGGTAGTTGCCGCCTTCGCTCTTCGAGACGCCCTTCGAGCCCTTCCACAGCGTTAGGTTCGACGCGGCGAGGTCGGCCGAACCGCCGATCAGTTCCGGCAAGAGCGGCGCGAAGGCGCCGATGGCATTTTGGGACGCCTTGCGCGTGGCGATGTTCTCGGCCTTGGCGGCGATGCCGGCGATGGCGGCGGCGGAAGCGCCGGCCCAGTCGGCCGGCAGTTCGCTGGCCATGCGCCGCGTGAATTCGGCGGCGAGCTCGGGGAAGGCCGCGGCGTAGGCGGCGAAGCGCCGGTTCCACTCGGCCTCGGCGGCGGCGCCCTTCGCCTTCGCGTCCCAGGCGGCATAGACGTCGGCGGGAATCTCGAACGGCGCGTGGTGCCAGTTGATGTGCGGGCGCGTCGCGGCGATTTCGGCTTCGCCGAGCGGGGCGCCGTGCACGTCGTGGCTGTCGGCCTTGTTCGGCGAGCCCATGCCGATCCGCGTCTTGCAGCAGATCAGCGTCGGCTTGCCCGCTTCGGCGCGCGCCGCGAGCAGGGCCTGTTCGATGGCCTCGGCCTGGTGGCCGTCGACGTCGGGGATCACCTGCCAGCCATAGGCTTCGAAACGCTTCGGCGTGTCGTCGGTGAACCAGCCCTCGACGTCGCCGTCGATCGAGATGCCGTTGTCGTCGTAGAAGGCGATCAGCTTGCCCAGGCCGAGCGTGCCGGCGAGCGAGCAGGCTTCATGCGAGATGCCTTCCATCAGGCAGCCGTCGCCGAGGAAGGCGTAGGTGTGGTGGTCGACGATGGCGTGGCCGGGCCGGTTGAACTCGGCCGCCAGCACCTTCTCGGCGATGGCCATGCCGACGGCGTTGGTGATGCCCTGGCCGAGCGGACCGGTGGTCGTCTCGACGCCGGCCGTGTGGCCGACTTCCGGGTGGCCGGCGGTGCGCGAGCCGAACTGGCGGAAGCTCTTCAGGTCGTCGATGGTGAGGTCGTAGCCGGTCAGGTGCAGCAGCGCGTAGAGCAGCATCGAGCCGTGGCCGTTGGAGAGCACGAAACGGTCGCGGTCGGCCCACTGCGGGTTGATCGGGTTGTGCTTCAGGTAGCGGCGCCACAACACTTCGGCGATCTCGGCCATGCCCATCGGCATGCCGGGGTGGCCGGAGTTGGCCTTCTGCACGGCGTCCATGGCCAGGGCGCGGATGGCGCTGGTGAGCGGGTTGAATTCGATGCGGGGGGCGGTGCTGGTGGACGCGGACACGATGGTTTGCCGGGAAGCTGAAAAGGCGAAATTATCCGCCAAAACAGGGGCTTTTTCCAGTCGCCGGGCCGCCGGGCGGGGGCGGCGAAGCGGGCGCTCACCTGCCGGTCCGGTTTGGGCGGCGAGCGGGGCGGGGTAGATTCCTCGGCCGCGAACGGCGAAAATGCGCGCCTGCCCATTCCCGATCGCCGTCCGGCCCGTGCCGCGGCGCCCCGCCCGAACCCATGCTGCGACTGACCGAACTCCGCCTGCCCGTTGACCATCCGCCCGAGGCCCTGCCCGCGGCGATCGCCCGCAAGCTCGGCGTGGCGCCGACGGAGATCGCCGACTTCACGGTGTTCAAGCGCGGCTACGATGCGCGCAAGCCGGAGCGGCTGTCGTTCATCTACACCGTCGATGTCGCCGTGAACAGCGAGGCGGCGGTGCTGAAGCGGCTCGCCAACGACCGCCACGTCGCGCCGGCGCCGGACACCGCGTACCGCTTCGTCGCGCAGGCGCCGGCGACCCTGAAGTCGCGGCCGGTCGTCGTCGGCTTCGGCCCCTGCGGCATCTTCGCCGCGCTGCTGCTGGCGCAGATGGGCTTCAAGCCGATCGTGCTCGAACGCGGCAAGGCGGTGCGCGAACGGACGCAGGACACCTGGGGGCTGTGGCGCCGGCACGTGCTCAACCCGGAGTCGAACGTGCAGTTCGGCGAGGGCGGCGCCGGCACCTTCTCGGACGGCAAGCTCTACAGCCAGATCAAGGACCCGCGCTTCCTCGGCCGCAAGGTGATGGCCGAGTTCGTCAAGGCCGGTGCGCCGGAGGAGATCCTCTACGTGTCGAAGCCGCACATCGGCACCTTCCGGCTGGTCAGCATGGTTGAGAAGCTGCGTGCCGAGATCGTCGAACTGGGCGGCGAGGTCCGCTTCCAGCAGCGCGTCACCGGGCTCGACCTCCGCGACGGCCGCGTATGCGGCGTGCAGCTGGCGGGTGGCGAGACCCTTGCCACGGACCATGTCGTGCTCGCGCTCGGCCACAGCGCGCGCGACACCTTCGAGTCGCTCTTCGCGCAGGGCGTGTTCATGGAACCGAAGCCGTTCTCGGTCGGCTTCCGCATCGAGCATCCGCAGTCGCTGATCGACCAGGCGCGCCTCGGCCCGCACGCCGGCAACCCGCTCTTGGGCGCCGCCGACTACAAGCTGGTGCATCACGCGACGAACGGTCGCGCCGTCTACAGCTTCTGCATGTGCCCCGGCGGCACGGTGGTGGCGGCGACCTCGGAGCCGAACCGGGTGGTGACCAACGGCATGAGCCAGTATTCGCGCAACGAGCGCAACGCCAACGCCGGCATCGTCGTGAACGTCGATCCGGCCGACTACGGCGGCTCGCTGGCGAACCCGCTGGCCGGCATCGCCTTCCAGCGCGAGCTCGAATCGCGCGCCTTCGAACTCGGCGGCGGCAACTATGATGCGCCGGCGCAGCTGGTCGGCGACTTTCTCGCCGGCCGGGCATCGACGGCGCTCGGCGCGGTCGAGCCCTCCTACAAGCCGGGCGTGAAGCTGACCGACCTCGCGACGGCGCTGCCGCCGTACGCGATCGAGGCGATGCGCGAGGCGCTGCCGGCGTTCGGGCGGCAGATCCGGGGCTTCGACATGGCCGACGCGGTGCTCACCGGCGTCGAGACGCGCACCTCGTCGCCCTTGCGCATCACGCGCGGCGAGGATTTCCAGAGCCTCAACGTAAGGGGGCTGTACCCGGCCGGCGAAGGCGCCGGCTACGCCGGCGGCATCCTGTCGGCCGGCGTCGACGGGATCAGGGTCGCCGAGGCGGTGGCGCAGGATCTGGTGCGGCCGGTCTAGGCGCCTGCACCCCTTCGCCAGGGGGGCCGGGAACCCCTGTTCCCGCGGGGGGGCGCCTCCGGCGCCGCTCCCCGCCGCGCCGATTTCGCCCGCGACCCGACGGGCGGGGGGTGATGCCTCACCCGATTCCGCCGAAGCGGGCGGCGGCGCCTCCGCGTTCATCGGCGTCTGTATCGTTTGTTCTTGTTGTCCGTTAATGCGAACAGTTATTTGTATTTTTGCGTCGAAAGAATCGATTTTCTTGGTTTTTTGGCGTCACCGGGCAATGGTTGTTGTTGGCAACGTGCGCTTATGCTAACGTTGTTTCGAGGAGTGCGTTTAGCCGCAGGCAATCAGAACCGCGGCGGGCGCAGGGCTGTGGCGGAGCGAGAATAATGGCGGCACATCAACTTGCAGCGCCGGGCGCAGCCCGGTCGTCGGCGATCGGAACATCCATGCACCAGGCGTCCGTGCTGGCGCCCGTCCACGCCGACAAGAGCTATCTGTTCGCCTATCAGCCGATCCTCGATCGGAATCGGACCGTCGTTGCCCAGGAGTTCCTCTATCGGCGCCAGCGCGAAAGCGGCGCCCAGATCGATTGCCCGACCGAAGCGACCGCGACGGTGATCATCAACGCCTTCGCGCAATACGGCACCAGCGAATTCCTCAAGCGCCGCAAGGCCTTCGTCAATGTCGGCGAAGACATGTTGCTGTCGGACATGATCACGCTGCTGCCGCGTTCGCAGGTGGTCATCGAACTGCTCGAAACCAGCCCGATCAGCCGGGAGCTGGTCGATCGCTGCCACAAGCTCAAGGCCATGGGCTTTTCGTTTGCCCTCGACGATTTCGTCGGTGTCGACTACTACGAACCGCTGCTCGACGTCGTCGATATCGTCAAGGTCGATCTGCTGCAGATGGCGCCCGAGCAACTGGCGGCGACGGTGCGCCGCCTGAAGCGCTGGCCGGTGCAACTGCTGGCCGAGAAGGTGGAAACCGTTGACGATTTCGAGCGCTGCAAGGCGCTCGGTTTCGATCTGTTCCAGGGTTACCACTTTGCCCGGCCGGCGCCGGTCGTCGGCAAGCGGGCCGATCCGGCCAAGCTGGCGGTGCTCGACCTGCTCGGCAAAATCAACCGGGATCTCGACGATCAGCAGCTCGAAAAGGCCTTCAAGGAAAACGTCGGGCTTTACCTGAACCTGTTGCGGCTGGTGAATTCGGCCGCGTTTGCTTCGCAAGCCAAGATCACCTCGATCCGCCACGCCATCACCATCCTCGGGCGTCGCCAGCTGACCCGCTGGTTGCAGCTGCTGCTGTTTACGCTGGAGGACAAGGGTGAGCATCCTTCGGCGCTGTTCGAGGCGGCGGCTCGGCGCGGGCGTTTCATGGAACTGCTGATGGAAGGCCTGGCCGGTTTCGCTTCGTGCAAGAAGGACCAGGCCTACATGGCCGGGGTGCTGTCGATGGCCGATGCCTTGCTGCTCGAGCCGATGGACAAGCTGGTCGCCAAGCTCTGCCTGGCCGACGAGGTGAGTTTGGCGCTGACCGACCGGCAAGGCCTGCTCGGCAAGCTGCTGCAGCTTTGCTGCGCCCTCGAGACCGCCGATTTCGACGCCGTCGACGACCTGGCGCTGCAGCTGCGCGTCGCCCCCGACGACGTCACGAAAGCCCAGGACCAGGCGCTGGCCTGGGTCTGCCAGCTGGGCTACGCGGCAACCGGCTAGCGGCCGGCCGCTTTCGCATCCTCCGGCTTCAGGCACACGTACTGCGTCGTGCATTTCTCCAGCGAGCAGCTGCGCTCGCTCTGCACCGCGATGCGCTGGCTGCCGCTGCACAACTGGTCGGCCCGGGCCTTAGCGCGGCGGCTGCCGTCGTCGGAGAACGGGTGCTCGACGAGGTAGAACGAGGCGTTCAGCCAGCGCTCGCCGGACTGGTAGCTGATGACGTCGATGTCGCTGTCCGGCACGAGGCCGGCGCAGCCGGTCAGGGCCAGCGCGAACAGCGCCGCGCAGGCGGCGGTCGATGGGCGGAGGGGCATGGCGGGAGTCCTTTGCGGGTGCGTGGCGGCGGCTTCAGCCGCGCGTGCCGTTCCTGATCCGGCGCCCCTGCTCGACCAGCTTCCAGATCAGCGGCGTCAGGATCAGCTGCATCGCCAGCGGCATCTTGCCGCCGGGAACGACGATGGTGTTGGCGCGCGACATGAACGCGCCGTCGATCATCGCCAGCAGGTACGGGAAATCGACGCCGCGCGGGTTGGCGAAGCGGATGACGACGAAGGATTCGTCCTGCGTCGGGATGTCGCGGGCGATGAACGGGTTCGAGGTGTCGACCACCGGCACGCGCTGGAAGTTGATGTGCGTGCGCGAGAACTGCGGCGCCATGTAGTGCACGTAGTCGTGCATCCGGCGCAGGATCGTGGTGGTCACCGCCTCGCGCGAATAGCCGCGCAGGTTCATGTCGCGGTGCAGCTTCTGGATCCACTCCAGGTTGATGATCGGGACCACGCCGATGAGCAGGTCGGGGTGCCGGGCGACGTCGGCGGTGTCGGTCTGCACGGCGCCGTGCAGGCCCTCGTAGAGCAGCAGGTCGGTGTCTTCCGGGATGTCCTGGAAGGCCGAGAAGCCGCCGATCTCGCCGCCGAACCGGGCGGCCTCGACCTCGTCGTGGATGTAGTGGCAGTAACGGCCGCGGCCGGTCTCGGCGTAGCCCTTGAACAGCGCCTCCAGCCCTTCGAAGTCGTTGCCCTCGGGGCCGAAGTGCGTCGGCGCCGGGCGCCCGTCGCGGTCGGCGGCGGCGGTCTGGCGGACCATCTCGGCGCGCGTGTAGCGGTGGAAGCTGTCGCCCTCGACGAAGACGGCGTGCACGTTCTCGCGCCAGAAGATCTGCTCGAAGGTCTGCGAGACCGTGGTCGTGCCGGCGCCGGAGGAGCCGGTGACGGCGATGATTGGGTGGCGGGCGGACATCAGGTGCCGTGGTACGAGGTGACCAGTTCGACCTCGTTCTTCGAGCCGAGGATCACCGGTACGCGCATGTGCAGGCCGTTCGGCTGCACCTCGAGGATGCGCTGGCGGCCGGTGCTGGCGGCGCCGCCGGCCTGCTCGACGATGAAGCTCATCGGGTTGGCCTCGTACATCAGGCGCAGCTTGCCGCCCTTGTCCTTGATCTTGGCGTCGAGCGGGTACATGAAGATGCCGCCGCGGGTCATGATGCGGTGCACGTCGGCGACCATCGAGGCCACCCAGCGCATGTTGAAGTCCTTGCCGCGCGGGCCTTCCTTGCCGGCCAGCAACTCCTCGACGTAGCGCCGCACCGGCGGCTCCCAGTGGCGCAGGTTCGACATGTTGATGGCGAATTCCTTGGTGTCTTCCGGAATCCGCAGGTGCTCCTGGGTCAGCACGAAGGAGCCCTGCTCGCGGTCGAGCGTGAAGCAGGCGACGCCGTCGCCGACGGTCAGCACCAGCAGCGTCGTCGGCCCGTAGACCGCGTAGCCGGCGGCGACCTGCTTCGTCCCCGGCTGCAGGAAGGCGGTATCCGCAGTCGGGTCGGCGCCCTCCGGGCAGCGCAGCACCGAGAAGATGGTGCCGACCGAGACGTTGATGTCGATGTTCGACGAGCCGTCGAGCGGATCGAACAGCAGCAGGTACTCGCCCTGCGGGTAGCGGTTGGGGATCGCGTGCGGCAGTTCCATTTCCTCGGAGGCCATGCCGGCCAGGTGGCCGCCCCATTCGTTGGCCTCGAGGAAGATCTCGTTCGAGATCACGTCGAGCTTCTTCTGCGCCTCGCCCTGCACGTTGTCGCTGCCGGCCTCGCCGAGCACGCCGCCCTCGCCACCAATGGCGCCCTTGCCGATGGCGACGGCGATGCTCTTGCAGGCGCGGGCGACGACTTCGATCAACAGGCGCAGGTCGGCGTTGATCTTGCCCTTTTCGCGTTGTTCTTCGATCAGGTAGCGGCTGAGGGTGCGGCGCATGGGTCTTCCTTGACTGGCGATGGCAGCGTCCGGCGCTGCGGAACCGGCATTTTAATGCAGGCGGCGCGTGCGGTCTTCCTGCCGGCGCAGCAGGAACTGCGTCGCCGCCTCCGCCGGCAGCGGGCGGCTGAGGAAGAAGCCCTGCACTTCGTCGCAGCCGTGCCGGCGCAGCATCTGCAGCTGCGCCGCCGTTTCCACGCCCTCGGCGACGACGCGCAGACCGAGGCTGTGCGCCAGCGCGATGGTCGACACGGCGATCGCCGCGTCGTTCGGGTCGCGCTCGATGTCGCGGACGAAGGAGCGGTCGATCTTCAGGTGGTCGATCGGGAACAGCTTGAGGTAGGCGAGCGAGGAATAGCCGGTGCCGAAATCGTCGATCGCCAGCGTCACGCCCATCTGCTTCAGCGCCTGCAGCACCTGGATCGCCTCCTCCGGCTTGTCCATCACCGCGCTCTCGGTGATCTCCAACTCCAGCAGCTGCGGCGGGATGCCGGTCTCGGCGAGCACCTCGCGCACGGTTAGCACCAGTTCGGCGTTGCGCAGCTGGCGTGCCGACAGGTTCACGGCGACGCGCAGCGGCGGCAGTCCGGCATCCAGCCAGCGGCGCAGCTGGCGGCAGGCCTCGCCGAGCACCCAGGCGCCGATCGGCACGATCATCCCGGTCTCCTCGGCGATGGTGATGAAGCGCGCCGGCTCGATCATGCCTTCGCCCGGGGGCTGCCAGCGCAGCAGCGCCTCGACCCCGGTCGCCCGTTCGCCGTCGGCGGCGAACTGCGGCTGGTAGTGCAGCGACAGCTCTTGGCGCGCCAGCGCCTGGCGCAGCCGCGCCTCGATCGACAGGCGCTCGCTGGCGACGCGGTTCATCTCCTCGGCGAAGAACTGGTAGTTGTTCCGGCCGAGCGCCTTGGCGTGGTACATCGCGGTGTCGGCGTTCTTCATGATCGCCTCGACCGAGAGGCCGTCGTCCGGGTACAGGCTGATGCCGATCGACGGGCTGGTGTGCAGCTCGTTGCCGTCGATGACGATCGGCGCCAGCAGCGCCGAGATGATCTTCAGCGCGACGTCGGCCGCCGCGTCGGCGTTGGCGAGGTCGGGCAGCACGATGACGAATTCGTCGCCGCCGAGGCGGGCGACCATGTCGGTCTCGCGCACCTTGTCGCGGAAGCGGCGGGCGACGTCGATCAGCAGCCGGTCGCCGACGTGGTGGCCGAGCGTGTCGTTGATCACCTTGAAGCGGTCGAGGTCGATGAACAGCACGGCGACGTGCCAGTCGCGGCGGCGGGCGTCGACCAGCGCCTGCTCCAGCCGCCGTTCCAGCGAGAAGCGGTTCGGCAGCTCGGTCAGCGCATCGTGGTGGGCGAGGAAATGGATGCGTTCCTCGGCCTGCTTGCGCTCGGTGATGTCGGCGAACATCGCCACGTAGTGCGTCAGCTGGCCGCTGGCCTGGTCGGCGACGGCGTTGATCGTCATCCACTTCGGGTAGATGTCGCCGCTCTTCTTGCGGTCCCAGATTTCCCCCGACCAGTGGCCGGTCTTCTGCAGCGCGGCCCACATCTGCCGGTAGAAGTCGCGGTCGTGGCGGCCCGAGGCGAGGATGCGCGGGTCCTCGCCGAGCACCTCGCCCGGCGCGAAGCCGGTGATCTGCGTAAACGCCTCGTTGATCGACACGATCCGGTTGTGCAGGTCGGTGATCATGATCGCCTCGGGGCTGTTGTCGAACACCTTCTCGGCGAGCAGCAGCCGTTCCTCGGCGCGCTTGCGTGCGGTCACGTCGGTGTAGATGCTGACGAAGCCGCCGCCCGGCAGCGGCGCGCCGCGTACCTCGATGACGGTGCCGTTGGGGCGGGTGCGCTCGAAGATGTGCGCCTGCGGCGTGCGCGCGCGCTCGATGATCGCCGCCGCGATCTGTTCCGGGTCGCCCGGGCCGTACTCGCCGCGGCGCGCGTTGAAGCGCACGATGTCGGCCATCGGCAGCGGCGTCCGCGCCAGCAGCTCGGGCGGGAAGTCGAGCAGGCGGCCGAATTCCTCGTTGAAGGCGATGATGTTGAGGTTGCCGTCCATCAGCGAGACCCCGCCGGGGATGTTCTCGATGATCGTGTGCATCGTCTCGTTCTTCCGGCGCAGCTCGGCCTCGCTGCGCCGGCTGTCGGTGACGTCCTGCACCGTTCCCACCGCGCGCACCGCGACGCCGTCGTCGTCGAGGACGATCTGGCCGACGTTCTGGTAGATGCGGGTGTCGCCGTCGGGCAGGCAGACGCGGTAGTCGATGCTGTACGGCGTGCCGCTGGCGACTGCGCTCAGCATCACCTGGCGCATGCCCTCGCGGTCTTCGGGGTGGATGCGCTCGAGGAAGATCGAGAACGACGGCGCCGGCAGCTCCTCGGCGGTGTAGCGGAACAGCCGGTAGGTCTCCTCCGACCACCACAGCACGTTGCTCTGCAGGTCGCGTTCCCAGCTGCCGATGCTGCCGATGCGCTGCGCCTCGACCAGGCGCTCCTTGATCACGCCCAGCTCGTGGCTGGCCGCCTGCTCGCGCTCGCGCTGCCGCGCCAGCAGCTCGCGCTGCGTCTGCCACAGGTGCAGCGTGACGCCGCCGGCGAGGATCACCAGCAGCACGCTGACGAAGATCATCAGCCCGATCCGCTCGTGCAGCGGCGCCATGATCTCGTCGCGGTTGACCTTGGCCACCAGTCCCCACGGCGTGCCGGGGACCGGCTGCGTCGCCGCGACGACGGTGATGCCGCGGTAGTCGATCCCTGCCATCACGCGCTTCTCGCCGCGCGCGGCATAGGTCGCCGGCAGCGTTTCCTCGTCCAGCGAGCGGGCCAGCTTCAAGGCCGCCCCCGGCCGGTGGCGCAGTTCGTTGAGGAACAGCACCTCGTTGCCGCGCCGCTCGACCAGCAGGAACTCGCCCGAGTCGCTGGCCACCGGCCACGACTGGATCATCGGGAAAAGCAGCACCTTCGGGTCGACGCGCAGCAGCACGAAGCCGATCAGCCGGCGCGGGCTGGCGGCGAACACCGGCGCATGCACGTCGAGGTGCTGGCGGCCGTCGGGCGCCGCGTGCAGGTCGCCGAACACCGGCGAGCCGATGCCGGCGGCGGTGTCGAGCAGGCCGGGGTCGGGGGCGACGTGCATGCCGGCGGCAGTGGCGAACAGCGGCTTGCCGGCGACGTCGAGCAGCGCCGCCTCGCGGTAGTCGTAGTGGCGCAGCACCGCTTCCAGCCATTCGCCGGCTTCGCGCCGTTCGCGTGCGCTGAAGCCGCGTTCCTGCCAGCGCGCGAAGGCGGCAGCGAAGGACGGGTTGTCGCGGAAGATCGCCGCGTCGCCGAGGCGCTCGCGCCGCCAGTCGCCGATCTGCTGCACCTTGAGGTCGGCGATCGCCTGCAGCTGCGCGCGCGCCTGCTTCAGCGTGGCCTCGGCCTCGGCGCGGAAGAAGAAGGTGTTGGCGGCGGCGATGCCGACCAGCAGGACCGAGAAGACGGCCAGCAGCAGCCCGCGGAGATTGGGTTCGCGTGAGGAAGGCATGATCGGCGGCATTCGTCTCGCGGGGCGCCTCGGGCAGCGGGATTTTTCCTGATCCTAGCCCAGTGCCGCCGCGGCGTCAGCAATTCCCGTCAGCGGCTGCCGGCCCGCAGCCAGCCCTTCCAGGCCGCGAACACGGTCGGATCGAGGGCGGCGACCACCGGCCGCTGCCAGACCTCGGCGGCGTCGAAGTCGTCCTCGGCCAGCGTGCACACCTGGCCGCCGGCCTCGCGCAGGATCAGGCTGCCGGCGGCGTAGTCCCACAGCATCTGGCCGCCGTGCAGGTAGAGGTCGAGGCGACCGGCGGCGAGGTTGCACCATTCCAGCGTCGAGCAGCCGAAGTTGCGCTGCGAGTAGTAGGGCGGATCGACCGCGATGCGGTCGGCGAGGTCCTTCGGGATGCGCTTGAAGTCGACGTCGGCGACCGCGCGGGCGAGGTCGGTGGTGACCCGGCGCAGCGGCAGGCGGCGCCCGTTCAGGTAGGCGCCGTGCCCCTCGCGGGCGTAGAACATCTCGTCGGTGATCGGGTTGTAGGTCACCGC
Source organism: Azospira restricta (assembly GCF_016858125.1). Classification (NCBI taxonomy): domain Bacteria; kingdom Pseudomonadati; phylum Pseudomonadota; class Betaproteobacteria; order Rhodocyclales; family Rhodocyclaceae; genus Azospira; species Azospira restricta. The sequence continues at coordinate 43,940 of NZ_CP064781.1, read as the reverse complement.
CAGCCGCGTCCGGCCTTCCTTCAGCCAGGCCAGCGACACCGCGAACCAGGGGATGCCGTTGATGAAGTTGGTGGTGCCGTCGATCGGATCGATGCACCACAGGCCGTCGCCGCCGCGTTGCCAGCCGTCGCGCTGCTCGGCACGCGTCATCTCCTCGCCGATGATCGGGCTGTCGTGGATCTGCGGCAGGTGCGCGGCGAGGTAGTGCTGCGCGGCAAGGTCGGCCTCCGAGAACAGCGAGCCGTCGTCCTTCAGCGCATGGCGCGCGCGCAGGAAGCGCGGGATCACCTCCTGCTGCGCGACCTCGCGCACGAGCACGATCGCCGCGTCCTGCATCCGCTTCAGTTGGGCGCTCATCGGCATCGTGTCGGAGTCCTTCGCGACGCGCCGGCCGCAGCCGGCGGGGGAAGCGCGCTCATGCCTTCCATTTCAGCGAGCAGCCGATGCTCGCCGTCTGCGCCTGTGGGCCGCGCCCGCTCTCGGCGACCGCACGCATCGCCTCGAACAGCTCGCGCCGCGCGTCGGCGCGCGCCGGGCCGCGGCCGGTGTCGTCGAGGCGGCCGCGGTACTGCAGCTCGAGCGCCGCGTTGAAGCCGAAGAAGTCCGGTGTGCACACCGCGCCGTAGGCGCGGGCCACCGCCTGCGACTCGTCGTGGAGGTAGGGGAAGGTGAACGCGTGCTGTTCGGCGAAGCGCGCCATCTCCGGGAAGGCGTCGGCCGGGTAGGCCGTCGCGTCGTTGCTGGAGATGGCGACGACGCCGACACCGAGGCGCTGCAGCTCGGCGGCGTCGCGCACCAGGCGGTCGATCACTGCCTGCACGTAGGGGCAATGGTTGCAGATGAAGGCCACCAATAGGCCGTTCGTGCCGCGGCAGCCGGCCAGCGTGTGGCGCTTTCCGTCGGTGCCGGGCAGGTCGAAGTCGGGGGCCGGCCAGCCGAAATCGCACACCGGGGGATTCAGGGCAACCATGTCGAAATCCTGATTTGACGCCGTTTCCAAGGGGATATGCCTATAATAACACGATGAATTCTCCCCGCTTTTTCTGCCCGGACGCGCTGGCGCCGGGGGCCATGCTGGCCCTGCCCGACAATGCCGCCCGGCATGCGGCGCGGGTGCTGCGGCTGGCGCCGGGGGCGGCGGTGACGCTGTTCGACGGCCGCGGCGGCGAGTACGCCGCGCGCATCGCGGCGGTGAGGAAGGACGCGGTGGAGGCGGAAGTGCTCGCCTTCCGCGAGCGCGACTGCGAGTCGCCGCTGTCGATCCGCCTGGTGCAGGCGCTGCAGGCCGGCGACAGGATGGACCTGACGGTGCAGAAGGCGGTCGAGCTCGGCGTCGCCGCGATCCAGCCGGTGGCCAGCCGGCGCAGCGTCGTCCGTCTCGACGGCGAGCGCGCGTTGCGCCGCGTCGAGCACTGGCGCGGCGTCGCCGCGTCGGCCTGCGAGCAGTGCGGGCGCAACCGCGTGCCCGAGGTCGCGGCGATCGAGCCGCTCGAGCGCTGGCTGGCGCGGCCGGCGACGGCGCCGCTGCGGCTGATGCTGTCGCCGGTTGCCGAACTGACGCTGCAGGCGCTGCCGCCGGCGCGCTCGCTGGAGCTCTTGATCGGCGCCGAGGGCGGGCTCGATCCGCGCGAGGCGGAGATGGCGGCCGCCGCCGGCTTCGTCGGCGTCCGCCTCGGGCCGCGCGTGCTGCGCACCGAGACCGCCGGCCTGGCGGCGCTGGCGGCGATCCAGACGCTGTGGGGGGATTTCCGGGGAGGGGGCGACGATGTTCGAATCGGCTGAGCTGGGGCACAGGATCGACCGCAAGACCTTCCAGAAGGAGGTGCCGAAGCTGCGCGCCGAGCTGCTCGACGTGCAGTACGACCTGCTCGAGAAGCGCGACTTCCCGGTGATCATCCTGGTTAGCGGCGTCGACGGCAGCGGCAAGAGCGAGACGATCAACCTGCTCTATGCCTGGATGGACCCGCGCCACATCTCGACGCTGGCCTTCTCCGCGCCGACCGACGAGGAGCGCGAGCGCCCGTTCATGTGGCGCTATTGGCGCGCGCTGCCGGCCAAGGGCAAGATCGGCGTCTTCGCCGGCTCCTGGTACTCGCAGCCGATCGCCGACCGCATCAGCAGGAAGATGAAACGCGCCGAGCTCGAGGAGACGCTCGACGAGATCAACCGCTTCGAGGCGATGCTGGTCAATGAAGGCGCGCTGGTGCTGAAGTTCTGGTTCCACCTCTCCGAGGCGGGGCAGAAGACGCGGCTGAAGGCGCTCGAGAAGGACCCGCGCACCGCCTGGCGGGTGACCAAGGCGAGCTGGGACCGGCTGAAGACCTACGACGCGTTGCAGGACGTCGCCGGCCACGTGCTGCGCGTGACCAACACCGCGCACGCGCCGTGGACGATCATCGAGGGCACCGACGACAACTACCGCTCGCTGACCGTCGGCCACATCGTCCGCGATGCGATCCGCGCACGCCTGACGCAATCCGGCAAGACGAGCGTGCCGGTGGCGCCGCCGATCGTGCCGGCGATCGACTGCCGGACCGTGCTTTCCGAACTCGACCTGACGCAGAAGCTGGCGAAGAAGGATTACGAGCGCGAGCTGGCGAAGTGGCAGGGCCGGCTGTCGCAGCTGACGCGCGACCCGCGCTTCGCGGACCGGCACTCGCTGATCGTTGCCTTCGAGGGCTCGGACGCCGCCGGCAAGGGCGGCGCGATCCGCCGCGTCGTCGCCGCGATGGACGCCCGCCAGTACCAGATCGTGCCGGTCGCCGCGCCGACCGACGAGGAGCGCGCGCAGCCCTACCTGTGGCGCTTCTGGCGGCACGTGCCGCGGCGCGGGCGGACGACGATCTTCGACCGCTCGTGGTACGGCCGCGTGCTGGTCGAGCGCGTCGAGGGCTTCTGCGACGAGGACGACTGGCTGCGCGCCTACGCCGAGATCAACGACTTCGAGCACGCGCTGGTGCAGTCCGGCGCGATCGTCGTCAAGTTCTGGCTGCAGGTGAGCAAGGACGAGCAGCTGCGCCGCTTCCAGGAGCGCCAGGACACCGAGTTCAAGCGCTTCAAGATCACCGAGGAAGACTGGCGCAACCGCGAGAAATGGGACGCCTACGCGCAGGCCGTCTGCGACATGGTGGACCGCACCTCGACCGGCCGTTCGCCGTGGACGCTGGTCGAGGCCAACGACAAGAACCACGCCCGGGTGAAGGTGCTGCGCACGCTCTGCGAGCGCCTCGAACAAGTTCTGGAGGGAAGATGAGCCAGTCGCACGCCAAGGTTTCCAACGCCGCGCCCGGCAAGGGCGAGCACAGCCGCAGCGCGGCGCATATCGAGGGTTTCGTCGCCTGGTTCCGCTCGGTCGCGCCCTACGTCAACCTGTTCCGCGGCAAGACCTTCGTCATCGCCTTCGGCGGCAAGGCGATCCTCGGGCCGCTGGCGTGGACGCTGGCCTACGACGTCAACCTGCTGGCCGCGCTCGGCATCCGCCTGGTGCTGGTGCACGGCGCGCGCCCGCAGATCGAGGAGGAGCTGCGCGAGAAGGGGCTGGAATCGAAGTACCACGGCCGCTACCGGATCACCGACGCGGCCGCGCTCGACTGCGTGATCGACGCCGTCGGCAGCGTCTACCTCGAACTCGAGGCGCTGCTGTCGCAGGGCCTGCCCGACACGCCGATGGCCAACAGCACGATCCGCGTGATCGGCGGCAACTTCATCACCGCCCGCCCGGTCGGCGTCATCGACGGCGTCGACATGCAGTACGCCGGCGCCGTGCGCAAGGTCGACGCCGAGGGCATCCGCGCCCAGCTCGGGCTGGGCAACCTGGTGCTGCTGTCGTGCATGGGCACCAGCCCGACCGGCGAGAGCTTCAACCTGGCGATGGAGGAGGTGGCCGAGGCGACCGCGGTGGCGATCGGCGCCGACAAGCTGATCTTCCTCTCCGACAGCCGCGGCGCCACCGACATCGACGGCACGCTGCTCGACGAGCTGACCGCGGATGCCGCCGAGCGCCTGACGCGCATCGGCGACTGGCTGTCGGCCGACTTGAAGCGCTACCTGCCCTGCGCGGTGCGCGCCAGCCGCGCCGGCGTCGGCCGCGTGCACGTGATCGGCTACGCCGAGGACGGCACGTTGTTGAAGGAGCTGTTCTCGCGCGAAGGGGTCGGCACGGTGATCACCCGCGAGTCGCTGGACAAGCTGCGCGATGCGCGGCCGGACGACATCGGCGGCCTGATCGCGCTGATCGAGCCGCTCGAGGAGGACGGCACGCTGGTCCGCCGCGAGCGCGACCTGCTCGAGCGCGAGATCAGCCGCTTCTCGGTGGTCGAGCACGACGGCGTGATCGTCGGCTGTGCCGCGCTCTACCCGTACGGCGAGGGCCAGGCCGAGCTGGCCTGCCTCGCCGTGCACCCGCAGTACCGCCGCTGGGGCCACGGCGAGCAGCTGATGAAGCGCATCGAGGCGCGCGCGCGCGCCGCCGGCGTCAAGCAGCTGTTCGTGCTGACCACGGTCACCGCGCACTGGTTCATCGAGCGCGGCTTTGCCGAGAAGACGGTGGACGAGCTGCCCGACGAGAAGCGCCTGGTCTACAACCTGCAGCGCCGCTCCAAGGTGCTGATGAAGCCGCTGTGAGGCGCGCCGCGGCGGCGGCTGCGGCCGCCGCTGGGCTATAATCGCGCATCCCCAGGCGACCCGCCTGCCCAACCCGCAATACTCCGGAGCACATCCATGGCACGTACCGTCAACTGCATCAAGCTCGGCCGCGAGGCCGAAGGTCTCGATTTCCCGCCGATGCCCGGCGAGCTCGGCAAGCGCCTGTTCGAGAACGTCTCGAAGGAAGCCTGGCAGCAGTGGATCCGCATGCAGACGATGATCATCAACGAGAACCGCCTCAACCTGGCCGATGCGGCGCATCGCAAGTACCTCAGCGAGCAGGTCGAGAAGCACTTCTTCGGCGACGGCGCCGACCGTGTGCAGGGCTACGTGCCGCCGGCGCGCTGATCGCCCGCCTCAGGAAAAACACAACGGCCCGCCGGGAAACCCGCGGGCCGTTTGCTTTGGCGCCGCGGCTATCGCCGGCGCGCAGGCCGGGCGGCGGTTCCTCGTCCTTGCTTGCCTTTCAATCCAATAGACGTTAGATTGTTTCCATGAAGACCGAATCCGCCAAATCCTCCCTCTACGAGCAGGTCGCGCGCATCGGCAAGGCGCTCTCCAGCCCGAAGCGCCTGGAATTCCTCGAACTGCTGGCGCAGGGCGAGAAGACCGTCGAGGCCCTGGCGGCCGGCGCCGGCGTCGATATGCGGCTGGCCAGCGCCCACCTCAAGGCCCTGCGCGAGGCCCGGCTGGTGGATACCCGACGGGACGGCAAATATATCCACTACCGCCTGAGCGGCGCCGACGTCGCACGGCTTTGGGTCGGGCTGCGGGAGACCGCTGCCGAGCATCTGCTCGAACTGCGCGTCGCCCTCGCCGGGATCGCCGGCGATCCCGGCAGCCTCTGCGCCGAAACGCGCGACAGCCTGCTGCGCAAGGCGGCAAGCGGCGAGATCGTCGTCATCGACGTCCGTCCGTCCGACGAATACGCCGCCGGCCACCTGCCGCATGCCCGATCGCTGCCGCTGGCCGAGCTGGAAAAGCGGCTGGCCGACCTGCCCGCCGACGGGCGCGAGATCGTCGCTTACTGCCGCGGGCCGTTCTGCCTGATGTCCGACGAGGCGGTCAGGCTGCTGCGCGCGCACGGCTTTGTCGCGCGCAAGATCAGCGACGGCGTCAGCGAGTGGGCGGCGTGCGGGCTGCCGCTCGCGACTACCGCCGGCTGACGGCGTCGCGCCGCCAGGATTTCGGTTAACCGGAGGGACGCCATGCAAACCCTGTTCATCCTCAACGATGCTCCGTACGGAAGCGAGCGCAGCTACAACGCGCTGCGCCTGGCGCGGGCCCTCGCCCAGCGCGACGGCGAGACGGTGCGCGTGTTTCTGATCGGGGACGCGGTGGCTTGCGCCAAGGCCGGGCAGAAGGTACCGGCCGGCTATTACAACGCCGGCGACATGGTGCGCCTGGCCGGCGGCGAGGTCGGCCTCTGCGGCACCTGCCTGGACGCGCGCGGCATCGCCGACACCGACCTCGTCGCCGGCGCTCGCCGCAGCACGCTGGCCGAACTCGCGGCATGGACCGCGGCGGCCGACAAGGTGCTGGTCTTCTAAGGGCCGCCGATGAAGGGGCGCGAAAGCGGAATGCCGGACGAGGCGTGGTGGGCGAGTTTTTTCGAGCCCGAAGGCGCCCTCGACCGGCTGCTCGACCTCGGTCGTAACGACGGCGGCATCGTCGAGTTCGGCTGCGGCTACGGCACCTTCACGCTGCCGGCAGCGCGCCGCACGCGCGGGACGGTGGTCGCGCTGGACATCGAGCCGGCGCTGGTCGAGGCGGTAAGAGGCAAGGCCGAGCGTGCCGGGCTGGGCAACGTGCAGGCGTGCGTCCGCGATTTCGTTGCCGACGGCACCGGGCTCGCCGGCGGTTCGCAGGCACACGCGATGATCTACAACCTGCTGCATCTGGAAGCGCCGCTGGCGCTGTTGCGCGAAGCGCACCGGAACCTGGCGCCGGGCGGCACGCTGTCGGTGATCCACTGGCGCAGCGACATGCCGACGCCGCGCGGGCCATCGCTGGCGATCCGCCCGACGCCGGAGCAATGCGCCGCGTGGATCGGCGAGGCGGGGTTCCGCGAGCTGCGGACGGTCGACCTGCAGTCGTCCTGCCCCTACCACTTCGGGCTGGTCGCCCGCCGCTGACTGGCCGTCGTCGCCCGTTCAGGGCTTGACGAAGGTCTTCACCCCGTCCGCCGTGCCGAGCAGCAGCACGTCGGCGCCGCGGAGCGCGAACAGGCCGTTGGTGACGACGCCGACGATCTGGTTGATCTCGGCTTCCAGCGCCTCGGGGTCGTCGATCGCGAGGCCGTGCACGTCGAGGATCAGGTTGCCGTTGTCGGTGACGAAGCCCTCGCGCAGCGCCGGCCGGCCGCCGAGCTTCGCCAGCTGGCGGGCGACGTGGGCGCGCGCCATCGGGATCACCTCGACCGGCAGCGGGAAGCGACCCATCACCTCGACCTGCTTCGAGGCGTCGGCGATGCAGACGAATTTGGTCGCCACCGCGGCAACGATCTTCTCGCGGGTGAGCGCGCCGCCGCCGCCCTTGATCATGTGCAGGCGGGCATTCACTTCGTCGGCGCCGTCGACGTAGATCGGCATCTCGCTCACCTCGTTGAGGTCGAGGACGCGGATGCCGTGGCCTTCCAGGCGCTTTCGGGTCGCTTCCGAGCTGGCCACCGCGGCCGGGATGCGGTCCTTCATTTCCGCCAGCGCGTCGATGAAGAAGTTGGCGGTCGAGCCGGTGCCGACGCCGACGATCGCGTCGGGGACGACGTAGGCGAGGGCGGCGCGGGCGACGGCTTGTTTGAGTTCGTCCTGGGTCATGGCGTTCGGTGTCGTTCCGGGGTGGGTTACGCAGGCCGCCATTTTACCGTCCGGTGAATTGTTACGGCGTGTCATCGCTCTGTAACATTCGTCGACGACACTCCGCTGCGTTGTCCTTCCCACCGATTCACAGGAGTGAAATCAATGCTGAAGAAAACCCGCATCGCCACCGTCCTCGGCTTCGCCGGCCTGTCGCTGCTCGCCGGCGCCGCGCAGGCGCAGGTCATCAAGATCGACGGCTCGTCGACGGTCTATCCGATCACCGAGGCGGTCGCCGAGGAGTTCCAGAAGGCCAAGAAGAACGCGGTCAAGGTCACCGTCGGCATCTCCGGCACCGGCGGCGGCTTCAAGAAGTTCTGCCGCGGCGAGACCGACTTCGCCAACGCCTCGCGCCCGATCACGGCCAAGGAAATGGAAGACTGCAAGGCCGCCGGCGTGCAGTACGTCGAGATGCCGGTCGCCTTCGACGCGCTGACCGTGGTCATCAACCCGAAGAACACCTTCCTCAAGGAAGCCACCGTCGAGGAAATGAAGAAGCTGTGGGAGCCGGCGGCCCAGGGCAAGATCACCAAGTGGAACCAGGTCAATCCGGCCTGGCCGGATGCGCCGGTCAAGCTCTTCGGCGCCGGCGCCGACTCGGGCACCTTCGAGTACTTCACCGAGGCGATGGTCGGCAAGGCCAAGTCCTCGCGCGGCGACTACACCGCCTCCGAAGACGACAACGTGCTGGTGCAGGGCGTCTCGCGCGACGTGAACGCGATCGGCTACTTCGGCTACGCCTACTACGCCGAGAACCAGGGCAAGCTGAAGGCGCTGCCGATCGTCTCGCCGAAGACCGGCAAGGCGGTCGCGCCGTCCGCCGCCTCGGTTGAGAACGGCAGCTACCAGCCGCTGTCGCGCCCGATCTTCGTCTATGTCAAGGCCGCGTCGCTGGAGAAGCCGGAGGTGAAGGAGTTCGTCGAGTTCTACATGAAGAACGCCGCCAAGCTGACCGCGGAAGTGAAGTACGTGCCGCTGCCCGCCGCCGCCTATACCGGCAACCTCGACCATGTGAACAAGAAGAAGCTGGGCAGCGTGTTCGGTGGCAAGAACGAGATCGGCATCACCATCGACGAGCTGATGAAGCGCGAGGCCAAGCTGTAATGCGGCTTCCGGCGAGCGACTCGCCAATTGTGTGAAAGGCACCGGCCCCGCGAGGGGCCGGTGTAGCATCTAGGATTGCCCGCAAATGAATTCCTACGCCATGTCCGCCACCCCTGTTCCCGACACGCCGACCGTCAGCGCGCGCCTGGCCCGGAACGCCATGCGCCACGCCAGCGAGCGCGTCATCGAGGCGCTGCTGTTCGCCGCGGCGGCCGTCTCGGTGCTGACCACGCTCGGCATCGTCTACGTCCTCGTCTCCGAGTCGGTGCTGTTCTTCCAGAAGGTCGGCATCGTCGACTTCCTGACCGACACGCAATGGACGCCGCTGTTCGACGATGCCCACTTCGGCATCATGGTGCTGGTCTCCGGCACCGTCGTCTCGTCGGCGGTGGCGCTGGCGGTGGCGATCCCGATGGGCACCGTGATCGCCATCTACCTGTCCGAGTTCGCCGGCCCGCGCGTGCGCGAGCTGGCCAAGCCGATCCTCGAGCTGCTCGGCGGCATCCCGACCATCGTCTTCGGCTATTTCGCGCTGCTGATCGTGACGCCGCTGCTGCAGAAGATCTTCCCCGAGCTGCCGGGCTTCTCGCTGCTCTCCGCCGGCCTGGTGATGGGCGTCATGATCGTTCCCTACGTCGCCTCGCTGTCCGAGGACGCGATGCGCGCGGTGCCGATGAGCCTGCGCGAGGGCTCCTACGCGATGGGCGCGACGCGCCTGCACACCGCGCTGCACGTCGTCGTCCCAGCCGCCTTCTCCGGACTCGCCGCGTCCTACATCCTCGGCGTCTCGCGCGCCGTCGGCGAGACGATGATCCTGGCGGTGGCCGCCGGCATGCAGCCGAACCTGACCTGGAACCCGATGGAACCGGCGGCGACGATCACCTCGTACATCGTGCAGGTGGCGCTCGGCGACCTGCCGCACGGCTCGATCGGCTACCAGACGATCTTCGCCGCCGGCCTGACGCTGCTGCTGATCACGCTGCTCTTCAACATCCTCGGCCAGTGGCTGCGCCGCAAGTTCCGGGAGAACTACTGATGCAAGCTCAAAACACGCAACGGATCCGCGCACTGATCGCGCGCGGCAAGCTGAAGGACACGCTGTTCGCCGCGCTCGGCGTCATCTGCCTCGGCATCGGCCTGCTCGTCATCTTCGCGCTGGTCGCCGACATGGCGATGAAGGGCTTCGAGCGGCTGAACCTCGACTTCTTCACCAATTTCGCGTCGCGCCGCGCGACGCAGGCCGGCATCCTCTCCGCCTGGGTCGGCTCGCTGCTGGTGATGCTGGTCACCGCGCTGACCGCGGTGCCGCTCGGCGTCGCCGCCGGCCTCTACCTGGAGGAGTACGCCAAGCGCAACTGGATCACCGAGATCATCGAGATCAACATCACCAACCTCGCCGCGGTGCCGTCGATCGTCTACGGCCTGCTGGCGCTCGGCATCTTCGTCTACACCTTCGGTTTCGGGCAGAGCATCCTCTCCGCCGGCCTGACGCTGGCGCTCCTGATCCTGCCGATCGTCATCGTCGCCACGCGCGAGGCGATCCGCGCCATCCCGGCAATGATCCGCGAAGGCTCGATGGCGGTCGGCGCCACCCGCTGGCAGACCTGCCGCTACCACATCGTCCCCTACGCGATGCCCGGCATCCTGACCGGCGTCATCATCGGGCTGGCCCGCGCGATCGGCGAGACGGCGCCGATCATCACCATCGGCGCGCTGACCTTCATCGCCTTCCTGCCGCCGGTGCCGTTCTCGGCGCTTCCCGACGGCGGCACCGCCGGCCTCTTCGACTGGGTGATGTCGCCCTTCACGGTGATGCCGATCCAGATCTTCAACTGGACCTCGCGCCCCGACCCGGCCTTCGAGGTCAACGCCGCTGCCGCCGGCTTCGTGCTGATGGCCATGGTGCTGACGATGAACGCCGTCGCCATCTGGCTGCGCTACAAGCTGCGCAAGAACATCAAGTGGTAACCCGGAACCCCCTTTGGAGTAACGCCATGAACCAGGCTTCGCCTTCCACGCCCGTCCCGCTCAAGGCGGAAGCGCGCAACTTCAACTTCTTCTACGGCGACGTGCAGGCGCTGAAGAACATCAACATGCCGATCCACGACAAGAAGGTGACCGCACTGATCGGTCCGTCGGGCTGCGGCAAGTCGACCTACCTCAGGAGCTTCAACCGGATGCACGACCTCTACCCGGGCAACCGCTACGAGGGCGAGATCCGCTTCTACCCGGACAACACCAACCTGCTGTCGCCGGAGGTCGATCCGATCGAGGTGCGCATGCGCGTCGGCATGGTCTTCCAGAAGCCGAACCCGTTCCCCAAGTCGATCTACGAGAACGTCGCCTACGGCCTGCGCGTGCGTGGCGAGAAGAACCGCCGCGACCTCGACGAAAAGGTCGAGCAGGCGCTGCGCGGCGCCGCCATCTGGGACGAGGTCAAGGACCGCCTGCAGGATCTGGCGACCAACCTCTCCGGCGGCCAGCAGCAGCGCCTGTGCATCGCCCGCGCGCTGGCGACCGACCCCGAGCTGCTGCTCTTCGACGAGCCGACCTCGGCGCTCGACCCGATCGCCACCGGCGCCATCGAGGAGCTGGTGCACGAACTCAAGCAGCGGGTGACGATCCTCATCGTCACCCATAACATGCAGCAGGCGGCGCGCGTCTCCGACTACACCGCCTACATGTACCTCGGCGAGATGATCGAGTTCGGCAAGACCGACGACATCTTCATCAAGCCGCAGGACAAGCGCACCGAAGACTACATCACCGGCCGCATGGGCTAGGAGGAAAACAGATGAGCGACAGCATTCACGTCTCCCGCCAGTTCGACGAGGACTTGAGCGGCCTGCGCACGCACGTGCTGGAGATGGGCGGCCTGGTCGAGGCGCAGATCCGTGCCGCGGTCGAGGCCTACGCCACCGGCGAGACCGGCATCGTCAAGGACATCGTCGAGAACGACCACCGCGTCAACGATTTCGAGAAGATCATCGACGACGAGACCATCCACGTCGTCGCCCGCCGCCAGCCGACCGCGTCCGACCTGCGGCTGGTGATGGGCGTCACCAAGATCGTCACCGACCTCGAGCGCATCGGCGACGAGGCGAAGAAGATCGCCAAGGGCGCCCGCCGCGTGCACGAGCAGGGCATGCTGCAGCTGCCGCGCGCGACCGACGTGCGCCACGTCGCCGACGAGGCGGTGGTGATGCTGCGCCAGGCGCTGGACAGCTTCGCCCGCCTCGATTCCCAGCTCGCCGACGCGGTCATCCACGCCGACGCCAAGGTCGACGCCGAGTTCAAGGCCATCGTCCGCCAGCTGATCACCTACATGATGGAAGATCCGCGGACCATCTCGACGGCGATCGACATCGTCTGGATCGGCCGCTCGATCGAGCGCATCGGCGACCACGCGAAGAACATCGCCGAACACGTGATCTACATCGCCGAAGGGCGGGACATCAGGCATTCCGGCAAGGAGGAATAAGTTGACCCCGACCATTCTGGTAGTCGAGGACGAACCGGCGATCCAGGAGCTGCTCGCCGTCAATCTGAAGCACAACGGCTTCCTGGTCGTCCGCGCCGGCAGCGCCGAGGAGGGCGAGGCGGCGATCCGCGCCGCGCTGCCCGACCTGCTGATCCTCGACTGGATGCTGCCCGGCCAGTCCGGCGTCGCGCTCGCCAAGCGCCTGCGCACCGACGAGCGCACCCGCGAGCTGCCGATCATCATGCTCACCGCGCGCGTGCACGAGGAGGACAAGATCATCGGACTCGAGGCCGGCGCCGACGACTACGTGACCAAGCCCTTCTCGCCGAAGGAGCTGGTCGCGCGCGTGCGCGCCGTGCTCCGCCGCCGCCAGCCGCACCTCGCCGGCGAGGTGGTCGAGATCGGCGCGCTGTCGCTGAATCCGGCGACGCATCGCGTGCTCGCCGCCGGCCAGCCGGTCGAGCTGGGGCCGACCGAGTTCCGCCTGCTGCTCTTCTTCATGACCCATCCCGAGCGCGTATACTCGCGGGCGCAGCTGCTCGACGAGGTCTGGGGCGACCACGTCTTCATCGAGGAGCGCACCGTCGACGTGCATATCCGCCGCCTGCGCGCCGCGCTCGAGAGCACCGGCGAGCACGAGCGGATCGAGACCGTGCGCGGCGCCGGCTACCGCTTCCGCGGCGCCTGAGCAATGCGCGATGCGCATTGCGAAGAAGTACTCTCGGGGTGCGCCTGAGCAATGCGCGATGCGCATTGCGAAGAAGTACTCTTGGGGTGCGCCCGAATAATGCGCGCCGGGCATTACGGAGAAGTGCCCTCGGGCAACAACTGACCGCCCGGGGTGTCCCGGGAAACCTGCAGGCAGGGAGAACGATGTGAACTGGCGGGGCGGCAAGGCGGCGGCATGAGCACCGCGCTGATCCAGACCCTGGCGCTGACGCTGGGCGGTGCGCTGCCGGCGCTGGTGCTCGGCGTCCTCGTCTCGCCGGCCTGGGGCTGGGCGCTGTTCGCCGCCGTGCTGCTGCTGCAGCTGCTGCTCGGGCTGCGCTACTTCTCCCGGCTCGAGTCCTGGTCGCGCCACCCGTCGCCGACGCACGCGCTGGAAGGCGCCGGCGTCTGGGACGAGGTGTTTTCCCGGTTGCACCGACACGAGCGCGAACTGCGCGCGCTGATCGCGCGCCGCGACCTCGACCTGCGCCAGGTCGCCGCCGCCGGCCAGGCCATCGTCGACGGCATCATCACCCTCGACGCCGACAACCGCATCGGCTGGTGCAACCGCACCGCCGAACAGCAGCTCGGCCTCGACCTGCGTTCCGACCGCGGCCAGCCGATCGCCAACCTCGTCCGCCAGCCGGCCTTCGTCGCCTACCTCGCCGCCGGCGACTTCGCGCGCCCGCTGCGGCTCAATGCCGTGCGCAACGACGAGCAGGTGCTGTCGATCCACGTCCTGCCCTACGCCGGCGGCGAGCGCCTGATGCAGGTGCGCGACGTCACGCAGAGCGAGCGCCTCGACCGCATGCGCCGCGACTTCGTCGCCAACGTCTCGCACGAGCTGCGCACGCCGCTGACGGTGCTCTCCGGCTTCCTCGAGACGCTGCGCGAACTGCCGCTGGAACCGGCGGAGCGCGACCGCTACCTGGCGCTGATGGCCGAGCAGTCCGACCGCATGCAGCGCATCGTGCAGGACCTGCTGACGCTGTCCACGCTCGAATCCTCGCCGCCGCCGCCGGAGAGCGAGCGGGTGGCGATGCCCGCGCTGCTGGAGAAGCTCAAGCGCGACGCCGAGGCGCTGTCCGCCGGCCGCCACCAGATCGCGCTCGTCGTCGAGGCCGGCGACCTGCTCGGCGCCGAGTCGGAGCTGACCAGCGCCTTCGGCAACCTGATCTCCAACGCCGTCCGCTACACGCCGGCCGGCGGCCATATCGCCATCGCCTGGAAGCCGCAGGGCCGCGGCGCCGAGTTCTCGGTCAGCGACGACGGCCCCGGCATCGACGCGGCGCACATCCCGCGCCTGACCGAGCGCTTCTACCGCGCCGACCTCGGCCGCTCGCGCGAGACCGGCGGCACCGGCCTCGGCCTGGCGATCGTCAAGCACGCGCTGTCGCGCCACCAGGCGCGGCTCGAGATCGCCAGCGCGCTCGGCGCCGGCAGCCGCTTCAGCGCCCATTTCCCGCCCGCCCGGCTGGCCCCGTGAGCGTCGCCGCCGGCCGGCGGCTCGCCTGCGGCGGCAAAAGGTGCGATTCTTGCAAGGCAGTTTCGTCCCGACCAGGGAAGTTCCTGTCGTTGCCGCCGTGCCGGGGGAATTCACGCTGGTCGCCGTTCCGGAAAATTCCTGATCGAGAGAAACCACGACCATGGCCAAGACCAGCGAAACCAAAATCGAGAAAACCGCCGCCGGCGTCCGCCGCGGCAAATCCGTCACCCCGCCCGCCGCCAAGCCGGCGGCCGCCGGCCCCGCCCGCGGCCGGCGCGTCGCCGCCGGCGATACTGCCGCGGTGGCCCGCGGCGCACCGGGGGTGGAGAACTTCGTCGTCGGCGAATCGGTCGAGGCGGCGCAGGAAGCGCGGCTGGCGGCGATGCGCGACCTCGTCTCCGGGCTGCCGGCGAGCGAGGCGGGACGCCTGGTCAAGCAGTTGCAGCGCCAGCTGCGCGCCGCCGCCGACGACGGCTTGGCACATCCGGACGACGAGCTGACGCCGGACTGGCGCGACGGCGGCTACCCCTACCGCAACCTGATGCAGCGCCGCACCTACGAGCGGCAGAAGTACCGTCTGCAGGTCGAGCTGCTGAAGCTGCAGGCCTGGGTCAAGGAGACCGGGCAGAAGGTGGTGATCCTGTTCGAGGGCCGCGACGCGGCGGGCAAGGGCGGCACCATCAAGCGCTTCATGGAGCACCTCAACCCGCGCGGCGCGCGCGTCGTCGCGCTGGAGAAGCCGACCGAGATGGAGCGCGGCCAGTGGTACTTCCAGCGCTACGTGAACCACCTGCCGACCAACGGCGAGATCGTCCTCTTCGACCGTTCCTGGTACAACCGCGCCGGCGTCGAGCGCGTCATGGGCTTCTGCAACGACCACGAGTACGCCGAGTTCATGCGCCAAGTGCCGGAGTTCGAGCGCATGCTGGCGCGCCAGGGCACGCACCTGATCAAGTTCTGGTTCTCGGTCAGCCGCGAGGAGCAGCGCCGCCGCTTCAAGGAGCGCAAGGTGCACCCGCTCAAGCAGTGGAAGCTCTCCCCGATCGACATGGCCTCGCTCGACAAGTGGGCGGACTACACCAAGGCCAAGGAGGCGATGTTCTTCCACACCGACACCGCCGACGCGCCGTGGACGGTGATCAAGTCGAACTGCAAGAAGCGCGCGCGGCTCAATGCGATGCGCTACATCCTGCACAAGCTGCCGTACTCGAACAAGGACGTGCAGCGCATCGGCAACCTCGACCCGCTGATCGTCGGCCGCGCGCACGTCGTCTACGAGCGCGGCGAGCACCAGGGGGCGCCGATCCTGTGAGCCTCCCGTCGCCGCTTGTAGCCGAAACGTAACCGGCGCGTCATCGACCTGTTACGCGCATGGCGGAGCATCTCCGCCATGCCCCAGGTCCGTTCCCTCTTCCTCTCGGACATCCACCTCGGCACCCGCGCGTGCCAGGCCGAGCGGCTGCTCGACTTCCTCCGCGAACACCCCGCCGACAACGTCTTCCTGATCGGCGACATCGTCGACTTCTGGGCGATGCGCCGCGGCATCCACTGGTCGCCGGCGCAGAACACCTTCGTCCAGAAGATCCTGCGCCGCGCCCGCCACGGCGAGCGCGTCGTGGTCATCCCCGGCAACCACGACGAGGCGCTGCGCGACTACGTCGACGCCGCCTTCGGCGACATCGAGCTTGCCGCCGAGCACGTGCATGTGCTCGCCGACGGCCGCCGCTTCCTGCTCATCCACGGCGACGAGTTCGACCAGGTCACGCGCCACCACCGCTGGGTCGCGCTGTTGGGCGACCTCGCCTACGACTGGCTGGTGCGTTGCAACCTGATCGTCTCCTGGGTGCGGCGCAAGCTCGGCATCGCCGGCTACTGGTCGCTCGCCGGCTACGCCAAGCGCAAGGTCAAGAAGGCGCTCCAGTTCGTCCTCGACTTCGAGGAGTCGGTGATCCACGCCGCGCGCCAGCGCGGCCTCGACGGCGTGATCTGCGGCCACATCCACTGTGCCGCGCTGCGCGAGGTCGGCGGCCTGGTCTACGGCAACTGCGGCGACTGGGTCGATTCGTGCAGCGCGCTCGTCGAGCACGCCGACGGCCGCCTCGAAGTCGTGCACTGGGCGCAGCCGGCGCCCGCCATGTCCAGTCAAGAACCCGAGGAGGAATCGCGATGCGCGTCCTGATGGTTTCCGATGTCTACTTCCCCCGCGTCAATGGCGTCTCGACCTCGATCGAGACCTTCCGCCGCAAGCTCGCCGGCGAGGGCGTCGAGGTCCGCCTGGTCGTCCCGCGCTACGGCGACGAGCCGGACGAGCCGGGCATCGTCCGCGTCGGCGGCCGGCCGCTGCCGGGTGACCCCGAGGACCGCCTGGTCGGCTGGCGGGCGATGCACCGCGCGGTCGCCGCGGCCGCCGCCGACTGCGACGCGATCCACATCCAGACGCCGTTCGTCGCCCATTACGCCGGCCTCGCCGCGGCCCGCCGGCACGGGCTGCCGGTGCTCGCCACCTACCACACGCTGTTCGAGGAATACCTGCAGCACTACGCGCCGCTGCTGCCGGCCGGCTGGCTGCGCGGTGCCGCGCGCTTCTTCTCGCGCCGCCAGTGCAACGCGGCCGACGGCGTGCTCGTGCCCTCGTCGGCGATGCGCGAGCGGCTGCAGGCCTACGGCGTGACCGCGCCGCTGCGCGTGCTGCCGACCGGCATCCCGGTCGAGCGCTTCGCCGGCGGCGACGGTGCCGCCTTCCGCGCCGCGCACGGCATCGCCGCGGAGCGCCCGCTGGCGCTCTACGTCGGCCGCGTCGCGCACGAGAAGAACCTCGGCTTCCTGATCGACGCGCTGCCGCGCGCGCTCGCCGCGGTGCCCGAGCTGCTGCTGCTGATCGCCGGCGAGGGACCGGCGCGCGCCGACCTGCAGCGCCGCGTCGATGCGCTGGGGCTGAACCGCGCGGTGCGCTTCGTCGGCTACCTCGACCGCGCGCGCGGCCTGCCCGACTGCTACGCCGCCGCCGACCTGTTCGTCTTCGCCTCGCGCACCGAGACGCAGGGCCTCGTGCTGATCGAGGCGATGGCCGCCGGCACGCCGGTGCTGGCGCTGTCGGCGATGGGCACCGCCGACATCCTGGCGCCGCGCAAGGGCTGCCTGGTCGCCGCCGACGACGTGCACGCCTTCGCCAACGCGCTCGCCCACTTCTTCGTCCATCGCCGGGCCTGGTCGCACCTGCCGGGCGAGGCGCGCGCCTATGCGCAGACCTGGTCGGACGCGGTGATGGCCGAACTGCTCGCCTCGCACTACCGCACGCTGCGCCGCGACCACCGGGCGCGCACGGCGCAGGCGGTGGCGGTCGCCGGCCTGTGAGCGCGTCGTTTCACCGTGCCGTAACAGGCGCCGGCTAGCATCGCGGCGCCGCTCCGATCATCCATCACGGCCTCCGGCCGGAAAAAGAAGACTGACGATGAAAGTCCTGTTCGCCTTCCCCGCCCGCCTCTCCGGGCGCCTCTCGTTCCGTGCCAAGCTGCTCGGCTCGGCGCTGTTGTTCGGCCTGCCCCTGCTCGCCGTCTCGTCGCTCCATCTCGCCGAGCAGGCGGCGCGCGTCGAGCGCGTCCGCGCCGAGCGCGCCGGGCTGGCGCTGCAGATGCCGCTGCAGCGCCTGCGCGACCGGGTCGATGCGCAGCACGCGCTGCAGCTCGCCGCCGGCAAGGGCGACGCCGACGCGCAGGCGCTGCTCGCCGGCAACGCGCAGGCGGTCGCGCAGCTGCGCGGCGACGCTGCCGGCGCGCTCGCCGGCGAGGCCGGGCGCGCCTTCGCCGAGGCCTGGGCGCGGCTGGCCGCCGACGGCGGCGACGCAGCCCATGCCGCCGCGGTCGCCGCGCTGCAGGAGGCGACCGCGCAGAGCGTCGACGGCAGCGGCCTGCGCATGGATGCCGAGGTCGACAGCAACGCGCTGCTCGGCCTCCTCGCCGATCGCCTGCCGCCGTTCGCCGCTGCGCTCGCCGACGCCCGCCGGATCGGCGGCGAGGTGCTCGCCGGCCAGCGCCTGCGGCCGGCGCAACGGCGCGAGCTGGAGGCGCTGCGCGCCGGCTTCGACCCGCTGATGCGCTGGCTCGACGACAGTCTGGCGCGCGGCTGCGGCGGCGACGAAGCCGCCTGCACGCCGCTGCGCGAGCGCTACGCGCAACTGAACGAGGCCGTGCTGCCCTTCGTCGAGACGCTGACGATCAAGGTCATCGACACCGCCGAGCACGAGCTCGCCGCGACCGAGTTCTTTCGCCGCGCCGACGCCGCGCAGGGCGCGCTGTTCGCGCTCGGCGACGCGGTCGCCGCCGACGCCGGGCGCCTCCTCGGCGCGCGCGAGGCGCGTCTGGAAGCGCAGCAGCGGGCGGTCGCCGGCCTGCTGCTGGGCGTGCTGCTGCTCGTCGCCTGGGGCTTCGCCGGCGCCTACCGCTCGATCATCGGCGCGCTCGGCGAGCTGCGCGGCGTCGCCGAGGCGATGGCCGCCGGCGACCTGCGCCGGCGCGCGGCGGTCGATACCCGCGACGAACTGGCGGCGCTCGGCAACGCCTTCAACGCGGTCGCCGACGCCTTCGCCCGCGTCATCGGCGAGGCCGACGGCTCGGCGCGCCGGGTCGACGCCTCGGTGCGCCAGGTCAGCGACGCCGCCGGCCAGGTCGGGCTGGCCACCGACCGCCAGAGCGCGTCGTCGGCGCAGGTCGCGGCCGCGGTGCAGCAGCTGACGGTGAGCATCAGCGAGGTCGCCGAGCATGCGCAGAAGACGCTGGCCGTCTCCGAGCGCGCCGGGCAGCTGGCGGAAGCCGGCGTCGGCGAGGCCAACCAGGCGACGGCGGCGATCCGCAGCATCGACACCACCGTGCGCCACGCCGCCGACACCGTGCAGCGGCTGGAGGTGCGCTCCGGGCAGATCAGCGCGATCGTCGGCGTCATCCAGGAGATCGCCGAGCAGACCAACCTGCTGGCGCTGAACGCGGCGATCGAGGCGGCGCGCGCCGGCGAACACGGCCGCGGCTTCGCGGTCGTCGCCGACGAGGTGCGGAAGCTCGCCGACCGCACGCGCAAATCGACCGGCGAGATCGCCGAGACCATCGCCGCGATCCAGGCCGAGATCCACGCCTCGGTCGACGAGATGGCGGCGAGCACCGACGCCGTCGGCAAGAGCGTCGCCAGCGTGCAGTCGCTGATCGACGCGCTCGAACGCATCCGCCGCGAGGTCGGCGAATCGCTGGCGCACCTGCGCGAGATCGAGGCGGCGACCGGCGCCCAGGCCGGCGCCAGCGAGTCGATCGCGCGCGACGTGCAGGAGATCGCGGTGATGTCGGAGCAGAACCACGCCTCGGTGCGCTCGGTCGGCGACCTGCTCGC
The DNA here is from genome assembly GCF_016858125.1 of Azospira restricta. Classification (NCBI taxonomy): domain Bacteria; kingdom Pseudomonadati; phylum Pseudomonadota; class Betaproteobacteria; order Rhodocyclales; family Rhodocyclaceae; genus Azospira; species Azospira restricta. The sequence goes on along the minus strand of NZ_CP064781.1, from coordinate 24,289 downwards.
CGACCTGGTCGGCATGTCGCGCAGCCTGTCGGCGGCGGTCGCCGGGCTGCGCGTGTAGCACTTGTAGCGCCGACGGCGCTCGGCGCTGGCCTATACTTTCCCTGTCGCAATATCGCCGTAACAGGGAGTGCTTAGCATGCCGGCTTCCGACAACGAAGAGATGCCCATGGATCTGCTGCTGTGGCGCCACGCCGAGGCCGAGGACGGCGACGACGACTTCGCGCGCGCGCTCACCGGGCGCGGCGAGAAGCAGGCGAAGGCGGTCGCGCGCTGGCTGCGCCAGCACCTGCCGCGCCACCTGCGCATCGTCGCCAGCCCGACCGTGCGCACGCGGCAGACCGCCGAGGCGCTCGACCTGCCGTTCGAGATCGAGCGCAGGATCGGGCCCGGCGCGCAGCCCGCCGACCTGCTCGCCGCCGCCGGCTGGCCGTCGGCACGCGGCGCCGTGCTGCTGGTCGGCCACCAGCCCGGCCTCGGCCAGCTCGCCTCGCTGCTGCTCGCCGGCCAGGAGTCGGAATGGACGATCAAGAAGGGGGCGCTGTGGTGGCTGACGCGGCGCATCCGCGAAGGCGAGCCGCAGACCGTGCTGCGCACCGTCGTCTCCCCCGACTTTCTCGCCGGCAGCAAGTAATTCCGCCTGCTGCAATCCGTTCCGCCGCCGTCATCGTCCTGCCCGGCGGCTGCCACAGTCCTGCAACATCGGCGTCCTAGACTGGTCGCCGTCACCTGTCGCAGGAGAAGAACAACAATGAACCCGTGCATCGAAAACGAGCAGGACGAGCTCGCCCGCATCGTCCGCGAAGGGCTGCTGCAGCCCGTGTTCCAGCCGATCGTCGATTTCCGCGCGCGCGCGCTGCTCGGCTACGAGGCGCTGATCCGCGGCCCGCTGCACTCGCCGCTGCAGCGCCCCGACGTGCTCTTTTCCGCTGCCCGCGCCGCCGGCCTCGGCCTCGATCTCGAGCACGCCTGCCGCGAGGCCAGCCTGCGCGCCTTCGCCCGCCTGCAACTGCCCGGCCGCCTGTTCCTCAACATTTCGCCGGGCGCGCTGCTGGACGAACGGCTGATGAACGGCACCACCCGCACGCTGCTCGGCGAGCTCGGCATCGCCGCCAACCGCCTGGTCATCGAGCTCACCGAGAACGAGCAGATCACCGACCTGCCCGGCATCCACGAGGCGCTGCTGCACTACCGCGGGCGCGGCTTCCAGATCGCCATCGACGATCTCGGCGAGGGCTTCGCCAACCTGCGCATGTGGTCCGAGATCCGCCCCGAGTTCGTCAAGATCGACAAGCACTTCGTGCACGGCATCGCCGACGACCGCATCAAGTACCACTTCGTGCGCGCGATGCAGGACCTCGGCGAGATCTGCAACGCCGCGCTGATCGCCGAGGGCATCGAGCGCGTCGAGGACTTCGAGTGCATCCGCGACATGGGCATCGCCTGCGGCCAGGGCTACTTCATCGCCCGCCCGGACAAGGCGCCGGCGCGGCAGCTGCCGGCGGAGATCGCCGGCGTCCTCGAGCGCCACCGCGTCACGCTGTCGCCGACCGCGCTGCACGCCGGGCGCACGCGCACCGCGCGCCTCTTGCTGCGTGCGATCGAGCCGGTGGCGAGCGGCGCCAGCAACGAATGCGTGTTCGCGCGCTTCGAGGCCGATGCCTCGCTCGAAGTGCTGCCGGTGGTCGACGGCGCGCGCCCGATCGGGCTGATCAACCGCCACAGCATGGTCGACCGCTTCGCGCGGCCGTTCCAGAAGGAGCTGTTCGGACGCAAGTCCTGCCACCAGTTCATGGACCCGTCGCCGCTGGTCGTCGACCAGAACGCGACGATTCCCGAGCTGGCGATGATGCTGTCGGTGGCGCCGCGCCACTACCTGTTCGACGGCTTCATCATCACCGGCGACGGCGGCCGCTACCTCGGCATCGGCAGCAGCCACGACCTGATGGCGATGATCACCGAGATGCAGATCAGCGCCGCGCGTTACGCCAACCCGCTGACGCAGCTGCCCGGCAACGTGCCGATCAACGAGCACATCGACCGCATGCTGGCGACCGGCAACGGCTTCGTCGTCGCCTACCTCGACATCGACAACTTCAAGCCCTACAACGACACCTTCGGCTACCGGCGCGGCGACGACGTGATCCAGCTGCTCGGGCAGCTGATCTGCGAGGCGGTCGACGGCCGCCAGGATTTCGTCGGCCACATCGGCGGCGACGATTTCTTCGTCGTCTTCCAGAGCGCCGACTGGGAGGCGCGTAGCTGGGCGATCGTCGAGCGCTTCGCCGAGGCGATGGCGACGATGGCCGACGACGAACTGCACGCGCTCGGCGGCTACATGGCCGAGAACCGGCGCGGCGAGCTGGTCTTCCAGGCGCTGCCGACGCTGTCGATCGGCGTCGTGCGCGTCGCCCCGGGCGAGTACGAGTCGCATCGCGAGGTCGCTGCCGCCGCGGCGACGGCGAAGAAGCAGGCGAAGAAACTGGCCAAGCAGGCCGCCGCCGACCAGGGCGCGGTGCGCGGCAGCGCGCACGGCGCCGTCTTCGTCGAGCGCCGGCGCGCCGGCGGCGACACCGCCGCTCCCCGCCTCAACTGAGCGGGCGCGCCCGCGCCCCCACCAAGGAGCCCTTCATGCACAGCGCACCGATCTTCCCGGGGAGCCTCCCGTCGGCCCCGTCCCGCCGGCGGACACCGTGGCAGGACGACCTGCTCGCGCAGATGCTGGCCCGTCATGCCGGCAAGCGCATCCTGATCGCCGACGCCAGCCCGGCCGACCGTCACCGCCTCTTCGATCTGCTCCGCGATGCCCGCCTCGAGCTCGATTTCGCGCTCGACGGCGCCGATGCGGTGACGCGCGCCAGCGACGCGCCGCCCTGCGCGATCCTGATCAACCCGCGGCTGCCGGTGATGGACGGGCTGACTGCCAGCCGCGTGCTGCGCAGCCTGCCTTTCGGCCGCCAGCTGCCGATCATCGCCGTCTCCGACGAGGTGCTCGACGACGTCAGCGTGCGCTGCTTCGTCGCCGGCATCGACGACATCGTCGCCAAGCCGCTGGTCGCCGACGCGCTGCATCGCTGCCTGCTGCGCTGGCTGGACCGGCGGGCGGTGGCCGCCGCACCGGTCTGGGGGGCGCCCGCCCGCCGCACCGGCTGAAACCGACGGCAGCTGCCGTCCCGTCGCCGGCCGGCACGGCATACAATGCGCGCAGTATGGATCCGCAAGCTGCGCCATGATTCCCTTCGCCTCGCTCGCCCGTAGCCTCGAACGCAACCGCGTCAGCCGCCGCCAGGCGCTGTGGCTGCTCGGCGCCGGCTGCCTGGCCGGCGCTTTCTCCGGCTGCGCCACCTCGCCGGTGACCGGCGAGTCGATCCTGGTCGGCATGAGCGAGGCCGACGAGCGCAGCGTCGACGCCCGCGTCTCGCCGCACCAGTTCTCGCGCGACCTCGGCGCGGTGCAGGACGCGGCGCTCAACCGCTACCTCGGCGAGGTCGGCAACCGCCTCGACGACACCACGCACCGGCCGACGATGCCGTACTCCTACCGTGCGCTCAACGCCAACTACGTCAACGCCTACACTTTTCCCGGCGGCGCCGTCGGCGTCACCCGCGGCATCCTCGTCGAGCTCGACGACGAGGCCGAGCTCGCCGCGCTGCTCGGCCACGAGCTGGGCCACGTCAATGCGCGGCACGCGGCGCAGCAGCAGGGGCGCTCGCTGCTGGCGCAGGCGGCGGTCGCCGGCGTCAACCTCGCCGCCCGCGATGCGCGCTGGGGCAGCGTCATCGGCCTCGGCAGCCAGGTCGGCGCCAGCGCGCTGCTCTCCGGCTACTCGCGCGACGACGAGCGCGAGGCCGACGCCCTCGGCCAGGAATACATGGTGCGCGGCGGCTACCCGGCGGCCGGCATGGTCCGCCTGCAGCAGTTGCTGGTCGACCAGGAGCGCGAGGCGCCGGGCATCGTGCAGACGATGTTTTCCACCCACCCGATGAGCCGCGAGCGGCGCGACACCGCGCAGCAGCTGGCGGAAACGCGCTACGCGGCGAGCCGCGGGCGCGACCCGCAGCGGGCGCGCTTCATGGACAGCACCGCCGGCCTGCGCCAGCTGAAGCCGACCATCGACGACCTCAAGCGCGGCGAGACGGCGATGGCGAAGAAGGACTACCGCAGCGCCGAGGCGGATTTCGCTTCCGCCGTGAAGCGCACGCCGCAAGACTACGCCGCCAACCTGCGCATGGCGCAGTGCCTGCAGGCCACCGGCCGCGGCCGGCAGGCGCTGGACTACGCCGACAGCGCGCGCCGCATCTATCCGCAGGAGGCGCAGGCGCACAAGGTCGCCGGCGTGCTGGCGCTCGAGCTGCGCGACCCGGCGCAGGCCTTCCAGCGGCTCGACGAGTACGACCGCCTGCTCCCCGGCGATGCCGGCGTCACCTTCCTCAAGGGGGTGTCGCTCGAAGGCCTGGGCGAGCGCCGCGCCGCTGCGCAGCACTACAATGCCTTCCTGCGCCAGAACGCGCAGGGCGATGCGGCGCAGTACGCCTACCTGCGGCTGAAGGGCTGGGGCTACCTGCGCTGAACGGGCGGCCGCGCCCGGAACCTCGCCGGGCGGGGCGAAGTCGAATGGGGAGCGGCGTTGCGCCAGGACGCGACGCCGGGCGGGGCGGCAGAGGTCGCTATGCGGCCGCGTGTGGGGCAGAGAGGGGGGGGCGCGATGGCAGATTCGGCGAAACCCGGCGCGACGCCGCCGGCGGGGAAAGGTTTCTGGCTCGCCGTGCGCAAGGCCGCCGGCCGCCTGCAGGACTGGTTCGCGATCCAGCGTACCGCGGTCCGCGTCGCGGTGCTGGTGATCGCCTGGCTGATCCCGCTGTCCGCGCTCTATTCGATCTCGCTCAACCAGAAGCAGGCCGCGCTCGCCGAGCAGGTCAAGGCGATGACCGTCGCCGGCCCGGCCGGCGAGGGGGTGTGGACCTTCAACGACCAGCTGCCGGTGGTGTTCGGCACCGGCGCCATGCTCAACTTCCTCGACACGCAGCCGGTCGAGCGCGTCACCGTGATCTACCAGCCGCTGATCTGGAACCTCTCCGAGCGCATCGTCCTCGTCGAGGTGCAGGGCCGGCAGCACGCCTACTACCCGAGCGACCTGGAGACGCGCATCTTCACCGATCGCGCCGCCACCGCGCCGTGGGGCGGCAAGCTGCAGTTCGTCCCGCGCAGCGAGCTCGGCGCCGGCGGCCGCGCGCTGCTCGAGCGCCTCGACCAGCGCTTCGCCGGCGCCCGCCCGATCTCCGAGCAGGGCAACTGGAAGGCCGGCATCAGCGGTTTCCTGTCGTTCGCGCTGATGTTCGGCCTGCTCGTCTTCCTCTTCCTGCAGCTGAAGGGGAGCTTCAAGTCGCTCAAGTTCATCGAGCCGGCGCAGATCAGCGGCTCGATCGACGACCTGGTCGGCATGGACGACATCAAGGCCGAGGTCGCGCAGATCAAGGACCAGTACCAGCGCCGCGCGCTCTATGCCGAGTACGGCATCGTCAAGCCGTTCAACGTCATGTTCAGCGGCCCGGCCGGCACCGGCAAGACCAAGCTCGCCAGCTACCTGGCCAAGGAGCTGAACCTGCCGATCCTGTTCCACTCGGCGACCAACCTCGAGACCGGCTTCGTCGGCGGCGGCTCGAACACGCTGTCGCGGATCATCGCCATGGCCAAGCGGCGGCGGCGCTGCATCATCTTCCTCGACGAGGCGCAGGACCTGTTCATGAAGCGCGGCGGCCGCCGCAAGTTCGACGACGACACCGCCAACACGCTGCTCTCCGTGCTCGACGGCGTGCGCAGCCGGAGCGACGCCGAGATCATCTGGATCGTCGCCAGCAACTTCAACGCCGAGACGATGGAGATGGACGAGGCGATGCTGCGCCGCTTCCAGATGAAGGTCGATTTCCGCCTGCCCAACCGCGAGGAGCGGCTGGCGATCGTCGAGCACTACCTCTCCCTGCGCGCCGACAAGGTGCTGCCCGACCTCGACCTGCGCCACCTGGTCGCGGTGACCGAGGGGCGCAGCCCGGCCGACCTCGAGACCATCGTCAACCAGGCCGGCATCAGCGCCGTCCAGGCCGGCGACATGATCGGCGCCGACACGTTGATGCAGGCCGCCGAGCGCGTGCTGGTCGGCAACGTCAATGCCGACACCACCGACGAGCGCGAGCGCGACCGGCGCATCATCGCGGTGCACGAGTGGGGCCACTTCCTGGTCGATTTCGAGTACGAGCGCGAGCGCACCGGCGGCAACTGGGAGCAGATCCTCGCCGACATGAAGACGATCAAGATCTCGCTGAAGGCCAGCCCGCGCAACAACGCGCTCGGTTTCGTCTTCCACAAGCAGGGGCCGAACCTCTTGAAGACCAAGGGCGACATCGAGCACGACGTGCGCGTGCTGCTCGGCGGCATGGCCAACGAGGAGCTGTTCTTCGGCGAGGAGGGCACCAGCAACGGCGCGCACAACGACATCACCCGCGTCACCCGGCTGCTGCACCACGCGGTCGGCGAGATGGGGATGTACCGCAAGACGCGGCTGAACTACGGCGCGCTCACCGGCGACGGCCGCGACCGTTCGCGCAACCTCGACGAGGAGACGCGCAGCCTCATGGAGGCGCAGAGCGAGCGCCTCTACGGCGAGACCAAGGCGTTGCTGGTGCGGCTGATGCCGCTCACCGAGCATCTCGTCGAGCGGCTGCTGCAGGCCGGCGAGATGAGCCTCGACGAGGCGCTCGCCGAGATCCGCAACTTCGAGAGCGGGCGCGTGCCGCGCCGCGTGCAGCAGGTGGGCTGAGCGGCCGTTGCGGAATGCGCGGCGGTTGATCCGTGCCGCTACGCGGCGGCCTACTTGAAGCGGTAGAAGCGGTCGTTGAGGAAGGTCGTCATGTCGCGGATCTCGGCCGGCGTGAAGGTCTTCTTCGTCATGTGGGCGCAGGTCTCGAACTGCAGGTTCAGCGCCTCCAGCGAACCGATCTTGCGGTCCTTGCGCGTATAGACGCCGGTGTCGTGGCAGCCCAGGCAGTTCGCCGCGTGCAGCTTCTCGCCCGCGGCGGCGTTGCCGGCGGGCGCGGCCGCCGCCGGCGGCAGCAGGGCTCCGTAGGTCAGGCAGGCGATCAGCAGGCGTTTCATCGCGGCTCCTCCTCGGCGGATGCTCGATTGTTTCAGGCTAGCGCCTGCACCGGCGCCTGGCAAGGACGGCGCCGTCGCGCAGCCCGCGCCGGGCGGTAGGCAGCGAACCAAAGTCGTGCGACAGTGTCTGCCGTCCTTTCGTTTTCGCATGCAGGAGTTGCCCGATGTTTGGCATTACCGATCTCGGCGTCTTCGTCGCCGGCACGATCGCCATCATTCTGTTGCCCGGCCCCAATTCGATCTACGTGCTGACGGTGGCGGCGCGCAGCGGTGTGCGCCACGGCTACGCCGGCGCGCTCGGCGTCTTCGTCGGCGATTCGCTGCTGATGCTGCTCACCGCGCTCGGCGCCGCCTCGGTGCTGCAGGCCCACCCGCTGCTGTTCAACGCCGTGCGCTGGGTCGGCGCGGCCTACCTCGCCTACCTCGGCATCAAGCTGATCGCCGGCGCCTGGCGTACGGTGCGCACGCTCCGCGCGAGCGGGCCGCTGCCGCCGCAGCAGCTGCTCGCCGCGCTGAAGCCGGTGGCCGAGACCTCGCCGCTGGGCGTCGGGCGCAAGGCGCTGTTCATCAGCCTGTTCAACCCGAAGGCGATCCTCTTCTTCCTCTCCTTCTTCGTGCAGTTCGTCGATCCGGCCTACCCGCACCCGGCGCTCAGCTTCCTGCTGCTCGGTGCCATCGTGCAGGTCGCCAGCCTGCTCTACCTGAGCCTCCTGATCTTCGCCGGCGTCCGCCTGGCGCAGGCCTTCGCCGGCCGCAAGCGCCTGTCGGCGCTGCTCAACACCACGGTCGGCCTGCTCTTCGTCGCCTTCGGCCTGCGCCTGGCGAGCTGACAAAGCACAAATGGAAAGGGCGACGGGATCACCCGTCGCCCTTCCTTTGTCGGCGCCCCGACGTCGATCAGCGCGCGACCTTGAGCAGCTCCACCTCGAAGGTCAGCGTCGCGTTCGGCGGCACCGCCGAGCCGGCGCCGCGCGAGCCGTAGGCGATCTCCGGCGGGCAGGTCAGCTTGGCCTTGCCGCCTTCCTTCATCTTCGACACGCCTTCGGTCCAGCACGGGATCACCCGGTTGAGCGGGAACGCCGCCGGCTGGCCGCGCTTGTACGAGCTGTCGAACTCGCTGCCGTCGGCCAGCGTGCCGCGGTAATGCACCTGGACCGTGGCCTGCGGCGACGCCTGCGTGCCGCTGCCGTCCTTCAGCGATTCATAGACCAGCCCGGAAGCGGTCTTCTCCGGCGCGCCGGCGTGGGCGGCCATTGCCACGGCCAGCAGGCCGGCTCCTACGATTTTCTGCCACAGCTGCATCGATCTCTCCATCGCCTCGGCGAAACATGAACGAGTTCGGGAAGCTACCGGGAAGAGCGTTGCCGGGCAAGCGTCCGCCCGACGAGACGTGTGCGTGCAATAATGCGCGCAAGTCCTGCCGCAAGGCAGGCGCGGCGTGCTGCAGCGAGCTGCCGTCTTCCCCGGTGGGGCGCGTCGGGTCGCAGCAATCGCTACTGCCATGCCGCCCTGGCGAACGGGGCTGCTGTCGATAGTCCGCATGATCTGGCGAAATCAGTAACCATCGAATCGGTCGGCGCGGCCGGGCGGCGCGCGATGACCGAAAGGAGCGGCGAGATGCGTACCGGTACACCTCATGGCTCTTTCCTTCCCCGTCTCGGTTGGCGCGCGTGGACGCTGGCGTGTCTTGCCGCGTGCCTGGGGGCGGTTGGTTCGGTGAGCGCCCAGTCGCCGCTTGCGCTCGACGACATGCGGCGGCAGGTCGCGGCGGCGAGCACGCCGCGCCCGCCCTGGGATGGCCCGCGCGCCGGCCCCGCCGGCCTGCGCGGAAAGACGATCGCCATCCTTGCCGAAGACCTGCGCAACGGTGGCATCCTCGGCGTGGCGCAGGGCGTGCGCGAGGCGGCCAAGGTGCTCGACTGGCAGGTCAAGGTATTCGACGCTGCCGGCACGCCGGCCGGCCGTGCCAAGGCGGCGGCTGATTCCCTCGCGGCGCGTCCCGATGGCATCGTGCTGGTCGGTGCCGACGCGCGTGCGATGCAGCCGCATCTGGCGCCGGTCGCGGCGCGCGGCATCCCCGTCGTCGGCTGGCATGTCGGGCCCGTTGCCGGTCCGGTAGCTGACAGCGCGGTGGCCTTCAACGTGTCGACCGATCCGCTGCTGGTCGCCCGCATCACCGCCATGGCGGCCGTGGTCGGCGCCAACGGGCGCGCCGGGGTGGTGATCTTCACCGATTCGAATTTCGGCATCGCGATGGCCAAGGCCGAGGCCATGGCCGAGGTGATCCGCGCCTGCAAGGAATGCAGCCTGCTCGAAATTCGCGACGTGGCCATCTCCGGCAGCGCCCAGGCGATGCCGGCGGTGACCCGCGACCTGCTGGCCCGCCACGGAAAACGCTGGACCCATGCGCTGGCGATCAACGACATCTATTTCGACTACGCGGTGCCCGAGTTGATCCGTGCCGGCGTGTCCGGCGAGGCGCTGCAACTGCTCTCGGCCGGCGACGGCAGTGCGGCGGCCTTCCTGCGCATCCAGGCGCGTGCCTTCCAGACCGGAACCGTCGCCGAGCCGCTCAACCTGCATGGCTGGCAGTTGGCGGACGAGTTGAACCGACTGATGGCGCGGCAGGCACCGAGCAACTACGTGGTGCCGGTGCATCTGGTGACCGCCGACAACATCGCCCATGACGGCGGCCCGCGCCTGCTGTACGACCCCGACAACGGCTACCGCGAGATTTACCGGAGCATCTGGAAGCGTTGAAGCGATGGCCGGCACGTGGTTTCCCCGGTCGTTGCGGCGCCAGTTCATCGCGGCGCTCAGCGCGCTGGCGCTGCTGATCCTCGCCGGCAGCCTGGTCGGCATCCACGCGCTGCGGGTTTCTGCCGACGCGATCCGGCAGCTCGCCGACGAACGCCTGGTGCGCCTGCAGGATACCCAGGACATCGTGCGCGGCGCGCTGCTGGTCGAGCGCGAAACGCAGCGGATGCTGGTCGCAGCGAGCGACACCGAGATGCGCGAGCGCTACGCCGGCCTGCTGACGGAAATGGACGGCCTCGACCGGCGGGTGGAGCGGCTCGGGGCAGCCAGCGACGATGTCTCCGTGCTGGCGCTGCATCAGTCGGCTCAGCTGCTGCGCAATACCGTGCATGTCGTCGCCAGCCTGTTGGAGATGGCCGGCGCCCGCTCGGATGGGGGTGGGCAGTCGCCGGGCCGCTTCCGCGAAACCCTGCACACCCAGGCCTCCGCGTTGGTCGACGCCGCCCATGAACTCTCCGGGCGGGTCACCGACGACTACCAGCACGCAGTGCGCCAGCTGGCCGAGGCTTCCCGGCGCATGCAGCAATGGGTGCTGGCGCTGCTTGCCGGCAGCCTGATCATCGCTTTTCTGGTTTCGCACTATTTTCTCGGTCGCCATGTGCTCGACCGACTGCGCCAGGTCAGCCGGTATCTGCGCCGCGGCGGCGAAGCCGGCGGCGAGCCGACGCGCATTCCGGTGCGGGGCGACGACGAGATCGGCGAGATGGCGCGCGCTGTCGAACAGTTTCTCGAGGATCGGCGCCAACTGGCGCTCGCCAATGTCGCGCTGGAGGAGGAACGGGCGCGTCAGGCGGAGCTGATCCGCAAGCTGGCCGAGGCCCACAGCCAGCTGCTGCACGCGGAAAAGATGGCCTCGATCGGCCAGCTCGCCGCCGGCGTTGCGCACGAAATCAACAATCCGGTGGGCTTCGTCAATTCCAATCTGGGCACCCTGCGCGAATATGCGGACCAATTGCTGCGGCTGTTGTCCGTCTACGAAGCGAAGGAGGCAGAGCTGTCGGAGGAGGCACGCACACAGCTGCAGGAAGCCAGGCGGGAGGCCGACCTCGATTTTCTCCGCGACGACCTGCCCGTGCTGCTGGCGGAATCGGCCGACGGACTGCAGCGGGTCAAGCGCATCGTCGAGGACCTCAAGGATTTCTCCCGCGTCGACGCGGCGGAAAAGCAGTTTGCCAGCCTGGAGCAGGGGCTGGACAGCACGCTCAACGTGGTCTGGAACGAACTCAAGTACAAGGCCGAGGTCGTCAAGGAATACGGCGGCATTCCCGAGATCGAATGCCTGCCCGCGCAGCTCAACCAGGTGTTCATGAACCTGCTGGTGAATGCGGCGCAGGCGATCCCCGAACGCGGGCGCATCGTGCTGCGCACCGGCCGGCAGGGCGACGAGGTCTGGGTCGAGGTGGAAGACAACGGCGCCGGCATCGAGCCCGCGCACCTGCGCCGGCTGTTCGACCCGTTCTTCACCACCAAGCCGGTCGGCCAGGGCACCGGCCTCGGCCTGTCGCTGTCCTACGGCATCGTGCAGAGACACGGCGGGCGCATCGAGGTACGGAGCGAACCGGGCGCCGGCGCGGTGTTCCGCGTGGTGCTGCCGATGCGCATGCCGGAGCCGGGGTGAGCGGCCGGCGGCTTCAATAGCCGCGCGCCAGCACGATGTCGAAGGTGCCGCGCAGCAGCGGGCCGGCGCTCTTGAGTGCGATTGCCAGTCCCGGCTTGCGTTTGGCGAAGGGGTCGCCGGCGAGGAACGGGTCGCCGGCGAAATAGAGCTGCGTCGTCAACGGGATGTGCAGCGGATCCGCCACGCGGAAGTGGATGTGGGCCGGCCGGGTGATCCCGCCGAACTGCTCCAGCCCCGGCAGTCCGGGCGGCACCGGGTACCTGCCCGGCATCACGGTTTCGAATTCGTAGCGGCCCTGGCGGTCGGTGAGCATCATCCCGCGCAGCCGGAAGGCGTTGCGCTCGGTAAAGTTCCCGGGGGTGTTCGTGTCGTAGCGGCCTTCCTTGTTGGCCTGCCAGACCTCGATCAGCGCATTGGCGACCGGCGTGCGGCAGTCCTGGCTGTACACCGTGCCGCTGATGATCAGGCGGTCGCCCGCTTCGTCCGCGCCGGCGATCCTCGTCTCGAACGGCGCACCGAAGCGGTAGAACGGACCGATGATGTCCTGCTCCGTCGGCTGACAGGCCGCGGCGCCCGCCAGGGCGTCGGCGAGCAACGTGCTCCCGGCCAGGCCGGCCGCGCCGAGGAGGAATTTCCGGCGTGCTGTCGAGGTGCTGCGGGGCGGCAAGAGGGGAGTGCGCATGACCGGACCTCCTTGCGGGAAACGGTCTCAGTTCAAGCTAGTCGACGCCCCTGGGCGAATCAAGGGAGCTCGGACGACTGTCGGAGGCCGGGTGTCCTGGCGCACTGCCTAACGCGGGTTGGATTCTGTTTTGTGCAATTGAAGCTGACCTCTTGTGCTACGCGTCTGCAAAGAGACTGATCCCCCATCATGGAAAACAGGGTCGCACCCGCACGGACTGACGCCGATAACGCTGCCGGCAGCTTCATGCCTGCCGTTTGTACCGATTGGCGCGCCGTGAGCAGATTCCATGTCGACACGGGCCAACGAGAGCCCACTATCGATGCCGGATACCTCGGTCCCCCCTTGAGGGGGATACGACTGCATGCGCTTCCTCGTCGCCAAGTCTATCGATCAGTTTCCTTGCGTTCCGGGGGAGTCCATATATGAAAGGTTAGAGCCCACTGGAAAACTCCTGACGAATTTCAGGAGATAGGAGACGCTTGATGAGCCAGCCAAACAGTACGCTAACGCCAACGGCCATTACTAATGAGAAGACCAACATCACATTGGCCATAGATTCCATTTGAGCCTTGAATTCTTGGGGGGCACCAGGTGGTGGAGCTGGCATTGCGGAAAAAATGGCGTTCTGAATGAAAATGCCTGCGACATTCCAGAGTATGCCAAGAACGAATAGGCCGATAAATACGACGCGAGCCCAGTTCTTACGCTTTAGCAGGCCGATAGACGAGACAAAGACCGTAAGTGACAGGACTAGGAAGGCAGCGAAGAAAAGCTGCATATGATTCAACATGAAGAGAGCCACGGCCGGCATGTTCTCTGCCCCATTTGCCGTTTGCATCTGATCGACTGGAAAGAAGGATGTGAGCATCACGTTCTGGACAACGGAGATGAAGGTCGTGAAGCCGCCTCCGACGATGAATATCCAGGCGAGGACGGTGACGAACGACGAGCGAGCTGTGGTTGGGGACATTTCGTTCATACGCGATAACTCTTGACAGCGGGCTCTAACGTAGAAGTGAGCGGCCTGCGCGGCTTTTCGCGCAGGTCCGCTCGACTGCCGGGTTGGGCGGCAGTTCACGATTACTCATGGGATTTGTCCTTGAGCATGCTGAAGCCGCTCTTCCAATTGGAACGCGTAGTGGGGTCGGCTCTCATTTCATTTAGGAAATGGTCACATGCAGCCTCTTCACTGGCGAAGAACTCCTTGCCTGTTTGTAGGCCGCGTTCCGCATAGAAGACGCACCATCGCCCCTGCTCTTCGCGAAGGCACAATGCCTCGTCAGGGGCCGCGCCGACCAACGAATATGAGCTTTCCTTGAACCCTTCTTGACGAAGAACTGACGCTAACGCTGCTGTGTTCATGACGCCCAATTATTAGTAGATGGCATATTTGACGTATACCCTGCCGCCTATTCTGGTGGTGGGTGTTGCTTCAAGTCCCTGTTGCAACTGTGAAAACTCCATGGTGCATTGCCCCCAGGCGGGATAGGCGGCGCGCAAACCCGGCGTCGTCGGAGGAAAGGCGGCAAATCTGCCGTCCACCCTGCCGCGATCGGCGCCAATGCCATGCGAATGAATGATGGCAGGATACAAATGCGGCGGGTTGCTGTCGAGAGGACGTACCGCGGGTCTTGCCGTCACGCGCAAATAAAAAGGGCGACGGAGATTCCGTCGCCCTTTTTCGTGATGGCGTTGCCGCCGCTTACTTCTTCTTCGCCGGCGGCACGTCGGTGCAGCTGCCGTGCGCCACTTCCGCCGCCATCCCCACCGTTTCGCCCAGCGTCGGGTGCGGGTGGATGGTCTTGCCGATGTCGACGGCGTCGGCGCCCATCTCGATGGCGAGACACACTTCGCCGATCATGTCGCCGGCCGAGGGGCCGACGATGGCGCCGCCGATGACGCGGTGCGTTTCGGCGTCGAAGATCAGCTTGGTGAAGCCGTAGTCGGCGCCGTTGGCGATGGCGCGGCCGGAGGCGGCCCACGGGAACTTGGCGGTGTCGACCTTGCGCCCTTCCTTCTTCGCCTGGTCCTCGGTGTAGCCGACCCACGCCACTTCCGGGTGAGTGTAGGCGACGCCCGGGATCACGGTGGCGTCGAAGGCGACCTTGTGGCCGGCGGCGACTTCGGCGGCGACGTGCGCTTCATGTACCGCCTTGTGCGCCAGCATCGGCTGGCCGACGATGTCGCCGATGGCGAAGATGTGCGGCACGTTGGTGCGCATCTGCGCATCGACCGGGATGAAGCCGCGCTCGTTGACGATGACGCCGGCCTTCTCGGCACCGATCTTCCTGCCGTTCGGGGTGCGCCCGGCGGACTGCAGGATCATGTCGTACTTCACCGCTTCGGCCGGTGCGCCCTCGCCCTCGAACTTGACGTAGAGGCCGTCGTCCTTGGCGTCCACGGCGACCGTCTTGGTCTTCAGCATGACCTTGTCGAAGCGGTGCAGGTTCTGCTTCTCCCAGACCTTGACCGCGTCGCGGTCGGGGCCGGCCATCAGCACGTCCATCATCTCGACGACGTCGACGCGGGTGCCGAGCGTCGAGTAGACGGTCGCCATTTCCAGGCCGATGATGCCGCCGCCGATGACCAGCATCTTCTTCGGCAGTTCGCCGTTCACGGTGCGCAGTTCGAGCGCGCCGGTGGAGTCGACGATGCGCGGGTCGCGCGGGATGAAGGGCAGGTGCACCGCGGCCGAGCCGGCGGCGATGATGCAGTTCTTGAAGCGGATCGTCTTCTTGCCGCCGGTCTTGTCCTGCGCCTTGCCTTCGGTCAGCTCGACCTCGATGTGGTTGGGGTCGAGGAAGCTGCCGTAGCCGCGCACGATGTCGACCTTGCGCCCCTTGGCCATGCCGGCGAGGCCGCCGGTCAGCTTGCCGACGACCTTCTCCTTATGTGCGCGCAGCTTGTCGATGTCGACCTGCGGCTTCTGGAAGGCGATGCCGAGGTCGGCCATGTGCTCGGCCTCGTCCATCACCGCGGCGACGTGCAAGAGCGCCTTCGACGGGATGCAGCCGACGTTCAGGCAGACGCCGCCGAGGGTCGCGTAGCGCTCGACGATGACCGTCTTCAGGCCGAGGTCGGCGGCGCGGAACGCCGCCGAGTAGCCGCCGGGGCCGGCGCCGAGGACGAGCATGTCGCACTCGATGTCGGCCGTGCCGCCGTGGCTGGCGGCGGCCGGAGCAGTCACCGGGGCGGCTGGTGCCGCAGCGGGAGCAGCGGCCGGCGCTGCCGCGGCCGGAGCCGGCGCCGCCACAGCGGCTCCTGCACTGGCCTCGACCTTGATCAGCGCGACGCCTTCCTTGACGCGGTCGCCGAGCTTGACCAGCACTTCCTTGACGGTGCCGGCGACGGTCGACGGCACGTCCATCGTCGCCTTGTCCGACTCCAGCGTGACGATTGCGTCGTCCACCTTGATCGTGTCGCCGACCTTGACGAACAGGTCGATGACCGGGACGTCGGTGAAGTCGCCGATGTCCGGAACCTTCACTTCAACGAGACTCATGTCGCTCTCCTTCGCTTACAGCGCGACGCGGCGGAAGTCCGCCAGCAGCTGCGCGACATAGACGTTGAAGCGGGTGGCCAGCGCGCCGTCGATGACGCGGTGGTCGGCGGTCAGCGACAGCGGCAGGATCAGCCGCGGCACGAACTGCTTGCCGTCCCACACCGGCTTCATCGCCGACTTGTTGACGCCGAGGATGGCGACTTCCGGCGCGTTGACGATCGGTGCGAAGTAGGTGCCGCCGATGCCGCCGAGGCTGGAGATCGTGAAGCAGGCGCCGCTCATGTCGGCGGGCTTCAGCTTGCCGTCGCGCGCCTGCTTGGCCAGATCGCCGGATTCCTGGGCGATCTCGAACACCGACTTCCTGTCGGCGTTCTTGATCACCGGCACGACCAGGCCGTTCGGCGTGTCGGCGGCGAAGCCGATGTTGAAGTACTTCTTCATCACCAGGTTGTCGCCGTCGAGCGAGCTGTTGAACTCGGGGAACTTCTGCAGCGCCTTGACGCAGGCTTTCACGAGGAAGGCGAGCATCGTCAGCTTGGCGCCGCCGCCCTTCTCGTTCTCCTTGTTCAGCTGCACGCGGAAGGCTTCCAGGTCGGTGATGTCGGCGTCCTCGTGGAAGGTCACCGCCGGGATCATCACCCAGTTGCGGGCGAGGTTCTGGCCGGAGATCTTCTTGATCCGCGACAGCGGCTTGACTTCGATTTCGCCGAACTTGGCGAAGTCGACCTTCGGCCACGGCAGCAGGTCGAGGCCGCCGCCGAGGCTGGCGCCGCCGCCGGCGGCAGCGGCCGGTGCCGTCATCACGCCCTTGACGAACTTGCTGACGTCCTCCTTGAGGATGCGTCCCTTCGGGCCGGTGGCCGGCACCTTGGCGAGGTCGACGCCGAGCTCGCGGGCGAAGGCGCGCACCGACGGGCTGGCGTGCGCCTTGCTGCCGAGCGGCAGCGTCGGCGCGACGGCAGCCGGGGCCGCCGCCGGGGCGGTCGTCGCGGTGGGGGCGGGCGCCGCCGTCGGTGCGGCAGCGGGCGCCGGCGCGGCAGCCGGAGTGGTGGCAGATACGGGCGCCGCGGCGACGGCGCCGCCGGCGCTCTCGACGATCACGATCACCGAGCCCTCGGAGACCTTGTCGCCGAGCTTGACCTTCACTTCCTTGACGACGCCGGCGACGGACGAGGGCACGTCCATCGTCGCCTTGTCCGATTCGAGCGTGACCAGCGCGTCGTCGACCTTGACCGTGTCGCCGACCTTGACGAAGACGTCGATCACCGGCACCTCGCTGAAGTCGCCGATGTCCGGCACCTTCACTTCGATGGCGCCGCCGGCCGCGGCAGGCGCCGCCGCGGGCGCGGCCGCGGCCGGGGCAGGGGCGGCAGCGGGGGCGGGCGCCGGAGCCGCCGCAGCGGGGGCCGGGGCCGCGGCCGCAGCGCCGGTCTCGACGGTGATGACGACGGCGCCTTCGGAGACGCGGTCGCCGAGCTTGACCTTCACTTCCTTGACGGTGCCGGCGACGGACGAGGGCACGTCCATCGTCGCCTTGTCCGATTCGAGCGTGACCAGCGCGTCGTCGACCTTGACCGTGTCGCCCGGCTTGACGAAGACGTCGATGACCGGCACGTCGGAAAAGTCGCCGATGTCCGGAACCTTCACTTCCACGATATTGCTCATGTCGGCTCCTCCTTAGACGGACATCGGGTTCGGCTTGTTGGTATCGATCCCGTACTTCAGGATCGCCTCGGCGACCTTGCTGCGGTCGATCTCGCCGTCGTCGGCGAGCGCCTTCAGCGCGGCCAGCGTGATCCAGCGGCGGTCCACCTCGAAGAAGTGGCGCAGCTTCTCGCGCGTGTCGGAGCGGCCGAAGCCGTCGGTGCCGAGCGTGACGTAGCGGCGATTGACGAACGGGCGGATCTGGTCGGCGAACAGGCGGATGTAGTCGGTCGCGGCGACGACCGGGCCGCGCGTGTCGTTGAGGCAGTTCTCGACGTGCGACAGCTTCGGCTTCTCGGCCGGGTTGAGCAGGTTCCAGCGCTGCACGTCGTTGCCGTTGCGCGCCAGTTCGTTGAACGACGGGCAGCCCCACAGGTCGGCGTCGACGCCCCAGTCCTGCTTGAGCAGCTCGGCGGCGGCGATGACCTCGCGGAAGATGGTGCCCGAGCCGAGCAGCTGTACGCGCGGCGCGGCCTTCTTGCCGGAGGCGACGGCGCCCTTCTTGAACAGGTACATGCCCTTCAAGATGTCCTGCTCGACGCCGGCCGGCATTTCCGGATGCTCGTAGTTCTCGTTCATCACGGTCAGGTAGTAGAAGATGTCCTCCTGCTCCTGGTACATGCGGCGCAGGCCGTCCTGGACGATCACCGCGACCTCGTACTGGAAGGTCGGGTCGTAGCTGACGCAGTTCGGGATCAGGTTGGACAGGATCAGGCTGTGGCCGTCCTCGTGCTGCAGGCCTTCGCCGTTCAGCGTCGTGCGGCCGGCGGTGCCGCCGACCAGGAAGCCGCGGCAGCGCTGGTCGCCGGCGGCCCAGGCGAGGTCCATCGTGCGCTGCAGGCCGAACATCGAGTAGCAGATGTAGAACGGGATCATCTGCACGTTGTGCACCGAGTAGGCGGTGGCGGCGGCGATCCAGTCGCTCATCGCGCCGGCCTCGTTGATGCCTTCCTGCAGCACCTGGCCGGTCTTCGACTCCTTGTAGAACATCAGCTGGTCATGGTCTTCCGGAACGTACTTCTGGCCTTCCTGGTTCCAGATGCCGACCGCGCGGAACATGCCTTCCATGCCGAAGGTGCGCGACTCGTCGGGGACGATCGGCACGATGTGCTGGCCGACCTGCTTGTCCTTGAGCAGCATGTTCATGATGCGCACGATGGCCATCGTCGTCGACAGCTCGCGGCCGGTGCCCGAGGCCTTCAGCAGCGCGTCGAAGGTCGTCAGCGGCGGCACCACCAGCGGCGCCGCCTTGCGCCGGCGCTGCGGCAGGAAGCCGCCGAGCGCCAGGCGGTGCTCGCGCAGGTAGGTCTGTTCCGGCGAGCCCTCGTCGAAGGTCAGGAAGGGCAGCTCGCCGAGCTTGTCGTCCGGCACCGGCAGCGCGAAGCGGTCGCGGAAGCGGCGGATCTGGTCGAGATCCATCTTCTTCGCCTGGTGGCTGATGTTCATCGCCTCGCCGGCGTCGCCCATGCCGAAGCCCTTGATCGTCTTCGCCAGGATCAGCGTCGGCTGGCCCTTGTGCTTGATCGCGCGGTCGTAGGCCGAGAAGATCTTGAACAGGTCGTGGCCGCCGCGGTTGAGATTCCAGATCTCGTCGTCGGTCCAGTCGGCGACCAGTTCCTTCAGTTCCGGCGTGTTGAAGAAGTGCTCGCGCACGTAGGCGCCGTTCTTCGCCTTGAAGGTCTGGTACTCGCCGTCGACGCATTCCATCATGCGCTTCTTCAGGATGCCCTTCTTGTCGCGCGCGAACAGCGCGTCCCAGTGGGTGCCCCAGATCAGCTTGACGACGTTCCAGCCGGCGCCGCGGAATTCGGCTTCCAGTTCCTGGATGATCTTGCCGTTGCCGCGCACCGGGCCGTCGAGGCGCTGCAGGTTGCAGTTGATGACGAAGATCAGGTTGTCGAGCTGCTCGCGGCCGGCCATGCCGATCGCGCCGAGCGACTCGACCTCGTCGGTCTCGCCGTCGCCGAGGAAGGCCCAGACCTTGCGCTGCTCGGTCTTGGCGGCGTCGATCAGGCCGCGGCTGGCGAGGTACTTCATGAAGCGGGCGTGGTAGATCGCCTGGATCGGGCCGAGGCCCATCGACACCGTCGGGAACTGCCAGAAGTCCGGCATCAGCCACGGGTGCGGGTAGGACGAGATGCCCTTGCCGTCGACTTCCTGGCGGAAGTTCTCCATCTGCTCCGGCGTCAGCCGGCCGAGCATGAAGGCGCGCGCATAGACGCCCGGCACCGCGTGCCCCTGGAAGAAGATCAGGTCGCCGCCGTGGTTGTCGGACGGCGCGTGCCAGAAGTGCGAGAAGCCGACGTCGTAGAGGGCGGCGGCCGAGGCGAACGAGGCGATGTGGCCGCCGACGTTGGTGTGCTTGTTGGCGCGCACGACCATCGCCATCGCGTTCCAGCGGATGTAGTTGTGGATCTTCAGTTCGAGGTCGGGGTTGCCGGGGTACTTCGGCTGCTGGTCGGCGGGGATGGTGTTGATGTATTCGGTGTTGGCGCTGTAGGGGATGTCGATGCCCTGCTCGCGCGCCTGCTCGATCAGGTCTTCGATCAGGAAGTGGGCGCGCTCGGCGCCTTCCTTGTCAACGACGCCGGCCAGTGCGTCGCGCCATTCCTGGGTTTCCTGCGGGTCGAGGTCGACCGCTTTGGGGTTGTCGGATTGAGCTGCCATGGGTGTCTCCAGTGTGCGAAGTGTTCTTGTGCCGACGGTCTGATGGACCGCGGCGCCCAGGTGCCATGCGCGAAGGATAGCGTCGCGTCCGGCCAAGCTTAATACGGCGCTCCCCTGTCTTGGTTTTGCACCGCATCAACGCGTTCTCATATTGCGAAACGCAGTCTCGCAATACGGAAAGAAGATGTCAACCCCCGGAAAGTACGTAACCACCCGCATGCCCCTCCGTGGCGTGTGGGAGTTGATCTGCATCAACGCCGAAGTGATACAGAATCTGTATTTTCATTTGATATTTTTGAACCATATTGTTTGAGCGAGGAGATTCCATGGCGGCAGTGATGCCCGCGCCGGCGCAGAGCCGGCTTCTGATGTCCGGCAACGAGGCGGTGGCGCGCGCCGTGTGGGAGTCCGGCGTGAAGGTGGCGGCGGCCTATCCGGGCACGCCGGCGACCGAGATGCTGGAAGTGATCTCGACCTACCCGGATCTCTATTCCGAGTGGTCGGTGAACGAAAAGACCTCGCTCGAAGTCGCCTTCGGCGCCGCGATGGCCGGCTCGCGCGCGTTCTGCGCGATGAAGCACGTCGGCCTCAACGTCGCCTCCGACGCGCTGATGACGCTGACGCTGACCGGCGTCGCCGGCGGCCTGGTGATCGCGGTCGCCGACGACGTCGGCCTGTCGTCGTCGCAGAACGAGCAGGATTCGCGCTTCTGGGGGCGCTTCGCGCACGTGCCGGTGCTGGAGCCCGCCGACTCGCAGGAGGCCTACGAATATACGAAGCTCGCCTACGCGCTGTCCGAGCGCTTCCAGACCGTCGTCATCCTGCGCATGACGACGCGCATCTGCCACGTCAAGGCGCTGGTCACCGTCGGCGAGCGCGTGGCGCACGTCGGCGCCGGCTTCCAGAAGGATCCGGCGCGCTGGGTGATGGTGCCGGGGGCGGCGCAGAAGCGCATCCCGCTGATGTTCCAGCGCGAGGCCGAGCTGCGCGCCGAGGCCGAGGTCTCGGCGCTGAACTTCGTCGAGGCCGGCAGCGATCGGCGCGTCGGCTTCGTCACCTCCGGCCCGGCCTACATGCACGTCAAGGAAGCCTTCCCCGAGGCGCCGGTGCTGAAGCTGGGCCTCAGCTACCCGGCGCCGTTCGAGAAGATCCGCGCCTTCGCCGCGACCGTGGATAACTGCGTCGTCGTCGAGGAAGTCGAGCCGCTGCTCGAGACCGAGCTGAAGGCGCAGGGCATCCGGCTCGCCGGCAAGGACCTCCTGCCGCGCTCGGGCGAGCTGTCGCCGCCGGTGCTGAAGCCGGCCGTCGGCCGCCTGCTCGGCGAGGCGGTCGCCGAGCCGGAGCAGAAGCCGGCGCGCGCCGTCGCGCCGCTGCCGGTGTTCCCGCGGCCGCCGACGATGTGCGTCGCCTGCCCGCACCTCGGCGTCTATTACACGCTGTCGCAGCTCAGGAACATCACCATCTCCGGCGACATCGGCTGCTACACGCTCGGCTTCGGCCATCCGTGGAACGCGCTCGACGCCTGCATCTCGATGGGCGCCTCGATGGGCATGGCGCTCGGCCTCGACAAGGGCCGCGGCGAGAGCGACAAGGACAAGAAGATCGTCGCCGTGATCGGCGACTCGACCTTCCTGCACATGGGCATGCAGGGCCTGCTCGACATCGTCTACAACAAGGGCAACGTCACCGTGCTGCTGCTCGACAACCGCGCGGTCGGCATGACCGGCGGCCAGGACAACCCGGGCAACGGCCGCGACATCCATGGCGAGGAAGCGCCGCGCGTCGACTTCGCCAAGCTGGTCAAGGCGCTCGGCGTCAAGGACGAGCGCGTGCATGTCGTCAATCCGTACGAGCTGCCGACGCTGTTCAAGACACTGCGCGACGAGACGAAGATTCCCGAGCCGTCGGTGATCATCACCAACCAGCCCTGCGTGCTGATCCAGGACTACCACAAGCTGAAGCCCTTCACCGTCATCGACGACAAGTGCACCGGTTGCGGCAACTGCCTCGACACCGGCTGCCCGGCGATCCATGTCACCAAGCGCGACAGCGTGGTCAAGCCGTCGGGCAAGACCGTCGACCTCGCCTTCGTACGCATCGAGAGCTCGGTGTGCACCGGCTGCGGCCTGTGCGTCCAGCCCTGCGCGCCGGACGCCATCGTCCACGCCGACAAGGTCATCCAGATCAAGGCACTGCAGAGGCACTGAACATGAGCGACAACATCACCAACATCCTCGTCGTCGGCGTCGGCGGGCAGGGCGTCATGACCGCTACCGAGATCCTCGCCGAAGCGGCGATCGCGCTCGGCCACGACGTCAAGAAGACCGAAGTCGCCGGCATGGCGCAGCGAGGCGGCGTCGTTTCGTCGCACCTGCGCTTCGGCCCGAAAGTGCTGTCGCCGCAGATCGCGCCGGGCAGCGCCGACATCCTGCTCGCCTTCGAGGCGGCGGAAGGCATGCGCTGGCGGCACATGATGCGCCCCGACGCGCTGGCGCTGATCAACACCGGCAACCTGGCGCCGCCGGTCGTCGAGCTGGGCCTCTTCGAATACCCGGCCGATCCGGTCGGCGAGATGCGCAAAAGCGGCGCGCGGGTCTTCGCGTTCGACGCCTCGGCGATCGCCAACGGTCTCGGCGACATCCGCCTCGGCAACACCGTGATGCTCGGCGCCATCGCCGACCACCTGCCGTTCTCGGCCGAGGCGCTCGAGCGCTGCGTGCTGCAGCGCTTCGCCCGCAAGGGCGAGAAGGTGATCGAGATGAACCGGCAGGCCTTCGCCGCCGGCCGCGCCGCTGCCGCCGAGGCGCAGCGGACGCAGGACGTGCGCGAGGCCGTTTCCGCCTGATTGGGGCGGCCCGATTTGCGGTAAAATAGCCCGTCCGATCAAAGGGAAAGGCGAGAGGCAGCTCTCGCCTTTCCCCTTTTCTTTTGCTGGAACAGAGATGACCGCAACGATCCTCGATGGCAACGCGCTGGCGCAAAAGCTGCGCGCCGACTTCAAGACCCGCGCCGAGGCGCTCGCCGCGAAGGGCACGCGCCCCGGGCTGGCCGTGATCCTCGTCGGCGAGGACCCGGCCTCGGCCGTCTACGTGCGCAACAAGGTCGCCGCCTGCGAGAAGGCGAGCTTCCATTCCGAGAAGATCGTCTACCCGGCCGACGTCGCGCAGGACGTGGTGCTCCGGAAGATCGCCGAACTGAATGCCGACGCGAAGATCCACGGCATCCTCGTGCAGCTGCCGCTGCCGAAGCATTTCGACAGCGACCTCGTGCTCGAAGCGATCGCGCCGGAGAAGGACGTCGACGGCTTCCACGCCGAGAACGTCGGCGCGCTGATGCAGGGCCAGCCGCGCTTCATCCCGTGCACGCCGTACGGTGTCACCAAGTTCTTCGAGGAAGCCGGCGTCAAGCTGAAGGGCGCCGAAGCCGTCGTCATCGGCCGCTCGAACATCGTCGGCAAGCCGATGGCGATGCTGCTGCTGCAGGCCGGCGCCACCGTCACGATCTGCCATTCGCAGACGAAGGACCTCGCCTTCCACACGAAGCGCGCCGACGTGCTGGTCGCCGCCGTCGGCCGGCCGAAGTTCGTCACCGCCGACATGGTCAAGCCGGGCGCCGTGGTCATCGACGTCGGCATCAACCGCCTGCCCGACGGCAAGCTCTGTGGCGACGTCGACTTCGACGGCGTCAAGGAAGTGGCCGGCGCGATCACGCCGGTGCCCGGCGGCGTCGGCCCGATGACCATCACCATGCTGCTCGCCAACACGCTGGAAGCGGCGGAAAGGAGCGCGAAGTGACTACCAGTGCGAATCCCGTCGTCGGCGTCGTCATGGGCTCCGACTCCGACTGGCCGACGATGCAGGCGGCCGCGGTGATGCTCAAGGAATTCGGCGTGCCCTTCGAGGCGCGCGTCGTCTCCGCGCACCGCACGCCGGACCTGCTCTTCTCGTACGCCGCCGAGGCCGCCGGCCGCGGCCTGAAGGCGATCATCGCCGGCGCCGGCGGCGCCGCGCACCTGCCGGGCATGCTGGCGTCGAAGACGACGATCCCGGTGCTCGGCGTGCCGGTGCAGTCGAAGGCGCTCTCGGGCCAGGATTCGCTGCTCTCCATCGTGCAGATGCCGAAGGGCATCCCGGTCGCCACCTTCGCCATC